>WRHI01000011.1 GCA_009783315.1 Peptococcaceae bacterium | reverse complement strand
CGGTTTGGAACCTACACCTGAATGTCGATTCCGAAGGGCCTGCCCTCATCTCTTACAAAGCATGTGACTTCCGCGCTTTCCCTCCTTTCGGTGCGAAACTCACTTCAGGACACACTTTTGCGCTCTCTGCGCAGATGCCATAGAGATGCGCCGACACGGAGCACGGTCCCGGCATGTGGCACGTCCGCCCGCCCTCCGCCCCCTCTGCCTTGTGCCTCTAGACGACCAAAACGAGATGCGTATATTGCAATTCCTGTTGACTGTTGGCGGTACATCCATCATCACGATAAAAGCCAAATAACAAAACACAAAAATGGGCACCCTAAAACCATGAGCAATTATAACAAAACACCTCCCAAAAAACACCGCCGCGCCAACTCAATTCTAGTCGCATTAATCCTTCTCACACTCATATGGCTGGTCTGGCCGGCACCCGAGACCTATGTCAAAAACAACACGTTAACCACGCTGCGCCCGACCTGGCCCGGAAATCTTCTCATCGGCCACCGGCTGAGCAGTCACACATACGCCAATATGCCCGAAGCACTCGGCAGCGGTGAATACAACCCAACCCGCATACAGGATCGAAGCCGCTTGCAAAGCTGGACTTGGTTTGACGAACTGCGTCTGAAAATTCTAAAAAACCGTCAACAAAACAAAGACCCTCAAGATCCCTTCACCCTCCCGTCATCCCCATTGTCCGACCTCTGGCAAAACACCGACAACACCGTTGTCTGGCTCGGACACGCTTCCTTCTTCATTCGCCTTGACGGCATAACCTTCTTAACCGATCCCAGCTACGGTCCCAGCGCCGGCGGCTATCCGCGCCTGCTACCCGAACCGGCAGCCGATCAGCTCCGGGGACTGGACTACATCCTGCTTTCCAGCAATCAGCCCTATCACGCCAACAAACAGACATTAGCGCAACTCCGCGCCCACAATCCTTCCACAATCATTTTGACGCCCTTAGGCCTGCCGCAATGGCTCAACGAACCAGCAGAATCCGACCCCCTCGCCACCCCAGATCTCATCCAGGAAGCCGGCTGGTTTCAGCAATACCACACCTACGGCCACGTCACCGTCACCCTGATGCCGGCTCGCTCCTGGAGTGGCCCCACCCTCTCTGAGCGGGACCGCACCCTCTGGGGCAGCTTCATTGTGCAGACCCCCGTCCACACCCTCTATTTTGCCGGCAGCAGCGGCTGGGGTGGCCACTACGATCAAATCGCCCGCCATTTCCCCGACATCGACTACGCGTTCATTCCCATCGGCGCTTATCAGCCCGAATCCGTTATGAGCAAAAGCCACCTGACCCCGGACGACGTCGCCCGCCTCTGTCAGACCCTGCACCCTAAGCATATCATCCCCATGAGCTACGGGACTTACGACCTGGCTTGCGAACCCCTGAGCGAACCCTTGGAAAAATTTCAAGAATTGGCCGCCGCGGGCCTGCTCGGCGGCGAAGCACATATCCTGGAACCCGGCCAAATCTTTGCATTGCCCTAGTAGTCTACCACACCCAAATCACTTATACGGAGCCAAGCTCATTCCCATAAATATTATCAACAGCCAAGCCGGCGCATGCAAAAACAAAGTCACCCAAAACAAGGCGGCAGGATGAAAGACCTCCCCTTCCCGAAAACAACACGTCGCCTGATACCGCTCATAACCCATAACCATACTGTCCCACAGCAAGACACAAGCTGTTACCCCGCCGATCACGATCCGCGCCCACCCAAACGCCAATCCCAACCCCGCTAAAACCACTGTCAGCGCCATGGGTACGGCTAAAGCCAGAACAATCCGCGCAAAACGCCACTCCTGCAAAGATTGCCGGCAACTCAAACATATTTTGGCTCCAAAACATACAGCGGGGAGAAGCAGCCACGCCAAGAAAATCGCGGCATAACCCGCCATAATATAGATACCCAGCGTCCAAGGCGAAGTCAGGTCGAAAAAAGCGAACCCAAACCAAACCAGCACACCCATACATACCAGAGAAGACACAGCTGTCCCCAATTTCATAACCGTCAGCATACGCGAAACGTAGACTTGGCCATGTCTTGTCAAACCTCGCGGCTGCGCCTCCCCGGCAACGGCGCTGTAATGGGCGACCCCATGCAAAAGCGCCTCCAAAGTCAAGACCGATCCGAGCAAAGCCACCACAATAATATGCTGATCCACCCCAACTCCATAAATTTTTGCCACCCCAACAATTGCGGCATACCCAACAAAAGCCAACACGCTCGCCAAAAATAACACCCGCGCTACCATCTCCCCCACAGGAAGCAAGCTATCTTTCATCTTCCCATCATCCCTTCTCGGGTTAGACCACTCCTTTCACACTATTTTTTTGCGCGCCCTTTTATGACTCCCTGCCAGTGGCCGGAGTCCATCTCATCCATTGCCGAACTCATTTATCAATAATCAACGGACCGCACCGTCCGCGGAAAAGGAATCACATCCCGGATGTTGCTCACACCCGTCACATACATAAGCAACCGCTCAAACCCCAACCCAAACCCCGCGTGAGGCGCCCCGCCAAAACGGCGTAAATCAAGATACCACTGGTATTCCTCCCGCGCCATGCCCAGCTCATCCAATCGCCGCTCCAAAAAATCAACCCTCTCCTCACGCTGGCTGCCGCCGATAATCTCCCCCACCCCGGGCACAAGCAAATCCATGGCGGCCACCGTCCGACCATCGTCATTCTGCCGCATATAAAACGCTTTGATATCCCGGGGATAATCTGTCAGAAAAACCGGTTTGCCAAAAACCCGCTCCGTCAAAAACCGCTCATGTTCCGATTGCAGATCCCGTCCCCAAACCACCGGAAACTCAAAGACCTGCCCTGAGTCCAGCAGCATCTTCACCGCCTCCGTATAGCTGACCCGGGCAAAATCTGCCGCCAACACCCCCTCCAAACGTTCAAACAAATCCTTATCCACGAACTTGCTGAAAAACGCCAACTCCTCCGGGCAAGCCGCGGACACCGCCTCAATCAAGAACTTCATCATCTCTTCCGCCAAACAACAAGCATCATCCAACCCGGCAAAGGCCACCTCCGGTTCAATCATCCAGAACTCCGCCGCGTGCCGGGCCGTATTAGAATTCTCTGCCCGGAAGGTGGGCCCGAAGGTATAGACCCTCTTATACGCTAAGCAAAAAGCCTCAGCGTTCAACTGACCGCTCACCGTCAAATGTGCCTCACGCCCAAAAAAATCCGGCGTCTCCTCACCCGCCCGCAGAGCCGTCACCCGAAACATCTCTCCCGCGCCCTCGGTATCGCTGGCCGTAATGATTGGCGTATGTACATGAACAAACCCCCGCTCTTGAAAAAACCTATGCACCGCGAAAGCCAGAACCGAACGCACACGAAACACCGCCGCGAACAGATTTGTCCGCGGCCGCAGATGGGCAATTGTCCGCAAAAATTCCACGCTGTGGCGCTTTTTCTGCAAAGGATACTCCGGCGGACACATCGTCACAATCTCCAGAACCTTTGCCCTAATCTCAAAGGGCTGATTGGCCCCCGGCGACTCCACCAGAACCCCCTCCACCCGAACCGAAGACCCCACGCTCAACCGCGCCGCTTCGGCAAAATTCGGCAGCTCCTCGTCAAAAACAATCTGCACATTCAGAAAGCAGCTGCCGTCATTGCACTCAACAAAACCAAAATCCTTTGACGCGCGCACAGTGCGCACCCAACCCTCTAAACGCACCTCGGATCCCACAAGCGCCGAACCCTTCAGAAAGACCTCCTGAGCCGAAATAATTTTCATAGACCCTCCCCCATTTATCCGCTATATGAAGATCCCATTAATCCCACTCTTATTTTGAACCAAGCCCCGCTATTTATCCTCCCCACGCAGCCGCGGCGGCGGCTTAGGGCCAAAAAACTGATAATAGTGACATTCAATGCGCCCGTTATAAAGCTTGCGGCTCTTATCCCAGCGCCTCCCAATCAAATCCTCCGGCCGCTCCAAAGACGTCAGCATATGCAGCGACCAAGTGGACAGCTCCCGGAACGCCTGCCCCAAATCCCGGTACACCTCAGTCACACCCTCATCCGCCAGCCTTTGGCCATAAGGCGGATTGACAATCAGATGCCCGTAAGAAAACCGCGAACGCACTTCCCGGGCCGGCAGTTTCTGGAAGAACACCCGGTCCTCCACCCCCGCTTCCCGGGCATGCTGCCGTGCTAGACTCAGGGCCGCCTCATCAATATCCGAGCCATAAACAGCCCCTTTCACATCCCGGGCCAGATCGCGAGCCTCCTCCCGGGCCCGCGCCCAGACCGCCGTTCCAGCCGTTCCAGCCGTTCCAGCCGTTCCCGCAGCTCCCTCCAGAGCCGGCCAGGACTCCGCCGCAAAAGAACGTCCCATACCCGGCGCCCGGTTCAACGCCATCAAAGCCGCCTCAATAGGAATCGTTCCCGTCCCGCAGCAGGGATCAATCAGCGCCCGGTCCTCCCGCCAGCGGCTGAGCCGGATCAAGGCTGCCGCCAACGTCTCCTTCAGCGGCGCCTCCCCGGCTAAAGCGCGGTACCCCCGTTTGTGCAGTCCCGGCCCGGACGTATCAAGACTCAGGGTCACCCGATCCTTCAGCAAGGAAAACCGAATTGGCATCAGCGCCCCTTCCTCAGAGAACCACGAATCATGATACACCGACTTCAGCCGTTCCACCACAGCTTTTTTGATAATCGCCTGACAATCAGGCACACTGTGGAGCTGAGACTTAACCGCGCTGCCTGTCACCGGAAAACGCGCGTCACGGCCCAGCCAAGCTTCCCAAGGCAAAGCTCGCGTCCCCTGAAACAGCTCCTCGAAACTTCGGGCCGTAAACTCGCCCATAACAAGCAACACCCTATCGGCGCATCGCAGCCAGAGATTGCACCGCCCAATGGCCTCCACAGACGCCTCAAAAACAACGCGCCCATTCTCAACAGAACATTCACCATAGCCCAAATCGGCCAGTTCACGCGCCACAAGAGCTTCTAAACCAAAAGCCGCCGTCGCGATAAGTTTAATACGGGACATCATCCCTCCGCCTCCTCTTATATGTACTGATTTTTTGTATTGCCATACAGCGCTGTTCCCGCTATTATTATAAGGAGTTATGCATGGAATTTCAATGAAAGGACAGGATGCTATGACCGATAACATTCCAGACATTCCAGAATTCTGTGACAAAACCAACCTTGCTCAACAGAATAGATCAAACAGAAAGAAACCTCCCCAATGGCGCCTCTTTGCCGGCCTTTGCTGTGCTCTTGCCGCCCTTGTCATAACAGCCTGCGTAGTCTTGTTTCCTGCCTTCCCCCATAGAACCGGCAGCGAGATACCCTATCCAGAATGCGCCGGTATCGTTAGCGATATCAACCCGTCTTCTCATGCCTGGCGCGGCCTGCCGGCAACTCATTTCAGGCTCGCGAACACGGGCATCGCAGACCTGGACATCGCAGACATGGACACCGGCAATTCCACCTTTTCCCAAATCGGGTACACGAACTTGGGGTCATTCTTCGAATACGGCATTGATATGTTTGTTTTGGCAACGGTCACGCACATTGAACCGGGCATTCGGCAAACCTCAACCCTAGAAATCATCGACATCCTTTGGAGACGCGCGGAAGAGGCACCCGGTGTCCTTCCGGTTGTTCAGTGGCTATTCAGCGGATGTCCCGGCGAAGATAATACCAACTTACTCCGTGAAAAAGGTTTGTATCTTCTGCCGTTGGGATATGAAACCAGAGACGATGAAAGCTACTGGTTTGTGGCAGGCGATTGGAACACGCTATATGAGATAGACGATCAAGGCCGTGTATGGTCCCATTCCCCTTTAGAAAGCTTTAATCGTTATGACGGCGAAAGCGCGGACACTTTTATAGCCGAACTGAAGCATCTTTTCGCCAACACTGAATTCATGGCAGCCTATTCACACTTGGGCAGGATCCTGAGCGATTGGACCCTCGCGGATATCACCATCAAATCCAAAAGCGTTGAGGCCGGGGCCTATTATGGAGCCGAATATAGTTACACTTTCTCCATCAACCAAATCTTATCGGAACCCACCCATGACAGCTACGATTCTCCCCTCCTGCCAACGGACAAAATCGTCGTCTATGGCGGACAAACAGATTCGCTCCCCTTGACGCCGGGAAAACGCTACTTGATCTTCATGTGCAGATCTGGAGACGACTGTTTTACGATCAGTGCCAATCTGGTTGCCCAGGTCACCTTCCGCAACAGGATCAAAGCCATGCCCGCGCCTTATGATGATAAGACTTTCGGCACAAGTCTATTCAAGGCTTATCTCGGCTATAAGGTGAGTGATTTCCAAAATCTGGCTGTCCGGATAAACGCATGGCGGGAATCCTTCGCGCGCTTCGGATCTTCTTTCCCCTGATCATGGCATTTCTTCTTTAAACTTTCATGTTTCCAAATTATCCATTGTTCAATTGCTTATAGCCCCCGGAACGCCTCATAAGCGGCGTCAACCGTTCTTTGCAGAGCCGCCTCATCATGAGCCGCCGAAACAAACAAAGCCTCAAACTGAGAAGGCGGCAGGTATACCCCCTGGTCCAGCATACGCCGGAAAAATCTGGCATACCGTTCCGTATCAGCCGAACTGGCCGTCAGAAAATCCCTCACCCTGCCACCCTCGTTTATCGCCGCGTCAGCCGGCAGAAAAAAACAGGTCATTAAGGATCCTATCTGGTTGATGCAAACCGGCACACCGGCCGCTTGGGCCCCTTGCCGCCACCCGTCGGCCAACACAGCCGTCTTCTCCGCCAGCGCCTCATAAAAACCTTCTGCCCTCAAAGCCTCCAGCATCGCCAACCCGGCTGCCACCGCCAACGGGTTGCCGGACAGGGTGCCCGCTTGATAAACAGGTCCCTGGGGCGAGATCATCTCCATGATCTCCCGTTTGCCGCCATAAGCGCCCACAGGGAGCCCGCCGCCAATGATTTTGCCCAGACAAGTTAAGTCCGGCATAACACCGTAGGCGCTCTGGGCACCACCGTACCCAAGACGGAACCCGGAAATCACTTCGTCAAAAATCAGCAAAGCGCCATAATCATCGCACAAGCGGCGCACCCCTTCCAAGAAACCGGGTTCCGGCAGCACAAGCCCCATATTCCCGGCCACAGGCTCAACAATAACAGCGGCGACCTGAGAACCGACCGGCCCACCGGCTCCAGATCCGGCCTCAGATCCGGTCTCAAGCCCGGTCTCAAATCCGGCCTCAAATCCGACCCCAGGCCCCTCTTGAGCCATCAACGCTTCCAGTCCGGCCAAATCATTATAAACGGCGGTCAAAGTGTTTTTCGCCAAATCCTCCGGCACCCCCGGGCTTGACGGAACCCCGAAAGTCAACGCCCCCGAACCGGCCTTAATCAGCAAAGAATCATGATGCCCATGATAACACCCGGCGAACTTAATAATTTTGTTGCGCTCCGTAAAAGCCCGAGCCAGACGCAACGCGCTCATGGTCGCCTCCGTGCCTGAATTGACCAGCCGCACCATCTCCACACTCGGCAAAGCGGCGGCAATCTTTTCGGCCATCTCCACCTCGCCACGAGTGGACGCCCCAAAGGTCGTCCCCTTCAGCAAAGCCTCCCGCAAAGCCCCTTCCACACCGGAATGCCGGTGACCCAGAATAAGCGGCCCCCACGAACAAACATAATCAATATACTCGTTGCCGTCCTCATCCCAGACAAGACAGCCCTCACCCCGGGTTATAAAGCGAGGCGTCAGCCCCACCGAAGCAAAAGCGCGCACCGGGCTGTTGACGCCACCCGGTATCACACCGCACGCGCGCGCAAACAATTCCTCCGAAACTCCTGTGTTGGCAGCGGACATGATGTCATCTCCTTATTTCAATATTATGACTATATGCCTTATCAATAAACGTTGACGAAGCAAAATCCCTGTCCAAAGGTTCTCCTTCTGTCATGGAAGCAATTATGTCTCTCTCCATAAACTGTGCGACCGTCAAAGCCTTCTCCTTAAGATCCTTCCCATGAGACAGCGGCAAAACCGAACATGCCGACAAAGACAAAAGTATCGTGCTTGTGGCCAGCACGATCATGACCATGGTTCGTTTCCTACTCATCATACAAAACCTTCCCTATTCTCATCCTGATCCTCAAAGACAATTATGACACCGGTGCCGACGACGGGCACCGTCCCCATTCCCATTCCCATTCCCATTCCCATTCCGGCCCCATCTCTTCCCTAATCGGCAAAATAACTCATGCTGCTCTTCTTCAATTCCGCATAACTGCTCAGAATGTCATAATCGTCCACATCAGCCATTTCCGCCAGTTTCGCCGCCAGCGCCCGGCATTCATCCTCTGACTTCGCGTGAACCATAGTATAAAGATTATACGGCCAATCAGGCAGCATATCACGCTCATAACAATGAGTCACTTCCGGCAGCGCGGCGAACAACTCCCCAACTTCGCCGATCCGTTCCTCCGGCGCCCGCCAAACAATCATGGCGTTAGCGACAAAACCCACCGCCCGATGGCGCAGGGCTGCGCCGACACGCCGCAAAGCTCCCGACTCCTGCCAAGAATTCAATCGCTCCAGAACCTCTGCCTCACTGAGCCCGACCCGCTCCCCCAACTCGGCAAAAGGCCGGGACACAAGAGGCAAGTCCTTCTGCAGCTCCACAATAAGCTTTTTGTCCGCTTCGCTAAAATCCATCGGGTCCTCCTCACATAATAATCCTATTCATCAGCGTTTTAGTCTCCATTCGGCTAATCCCCTTCAAATATTCTTCACATCAAACTTAACCCGCACCTTAAAAAAACGCCGGGAAGGCAAATTCAAAAGATCCTCAATTCCCGTCTCCCTCTTAATCTCCGCCAAAATCCCTTCTGTCTTCTCCTGGCTCTCGGACAGCACTGTAAACCACATATTATAAGCATGACGCCTAAGATAATTATGGGTAATCCCCGGATACCGGTTCACAACAGCCGCCACGTCCTCAATCCGTTCTTGGGGCACCTTCAAAGCGCACAAAGTCCCCTTATACCCCAGGCGCCGCGAATCAAAAACCCCGCCCATCCGGCGGATCACTCCCGCCTCCTTGAGCAGGCGCAGCCGCTCCATCACGTCAAACTCGCCGATGCCCAGACCCTCAGCCAGTTCAGCATAAGGCCTTTCCGTCACCGGGATCCCCTCCTGAACCCGATTCAGCAACTCCCGATCAATTTGATCCACATCACACCTCGCTCAATACCCTTTTCGTCCGTGATACAAACACCACGGCTCTTCTGCCATATAACTGCCATGATAGAAATAAGCCCGAGCCCTGCATCCGCCACAATTCTGTTTATAGGCGCAAGATCCGCAACCGCCCTCATAATCCAGCGTCCGCAGTTCCTCAAAAACAGGACTGTTCCGCCAAATATCCACAAAAGACTGCTCCCGCACATTCCCCAAAGGTATATTCAAATAAGCGCAAGGCTGCACATCCCCCTTCGGACCAATGATACAATAAGATGTCCCGGCCAAACACCCCCGCTCGAACCGCAGATCCATGCCCATCTGCTTCGCGATCCGCATAAATTGCGGCGCGCACGTCGGTTTCAGTTCAATATCCACCGTTTGCTGCTTCTTCATAATCCGTTCCAGCACGTTCTCATACTGCTCAGCCCGCAGGGACTCTTGCTCAATATCCACCGCCCGGCCCGTAGGCACAAGGAAGAAAACATGATGAGCCACCGCGCCCATCTCAACAGCAAAATCCGTAATCGCCTCAACCTCATGATCATTCCAATCCATCACTGTCGTATGGATCTGAAAAGCCACCCCGGCCTCCCGGCAATTCTTCATACCGCGCACAGCGCCCTCCCAGCTGCCGGCCTGTCCGCGCAATTTATCGTGCTTCTCCACATCCAAACTGTCCAAGCTGATACCCACACCCATTGTGCCCGCCGTCTTCAGATCCCGGGCAATCTCCGGTGTAATCAAAGTCCCATTCGTTCCAAACACCGGCCGCAACCCCAAAGAACGCGCGTAAGCAACCAACTCAATAATATCAGAACGCATAAACGGCTCACCGCCGCTAAAAATCATAATCTTGAACCCGGCCTCGGCGATCTGCTCCAACAGCCGCTTGCCCTCCTCCGTATTCAGCTCCTCATCCTGCTTCGCTCCGGCGTCCCTATAGCAATGAGCGCAATACAAATTGCATGCGTTCGTCGTATTCCAAGAAATAATCATACCCAAGGATCTCCTTCCCAAATAGTCAGCATCCAGCTCACTGTTTGCCGATTCTCTTGCTCAACATCAAAAGACCACGAAACCTGACCCTTCTCTTACTATCCATTGTCAACTATCCCCTGTCAACCATCCACTGTCAACCATCCACTGTCAACTGTCCACTGTCAACTGTCCACTGTCAACGGTCTACTGTCAACGGTCTACTGTCAACGGTCTACTGTCAACGGTCTACTGTCAACTGTCCACTGCCCCAATCTCCTCATCCGTCAAATAACAAGCCGGATCCTGAGCCCAGAAATCATCATAGACAGCTTCGGCCCGGGTACGGAAATTACCATTGCACATATCCAGATGCGCACAAGCGGCGCAGCGACCCTGCAGCAACGGTTTCCGGTCTTTCAGCCCCGCCATAATCTCATTCGTCGAATCCGACCAAATATCACCGAACTTCCTCTCCAGAACATTGCCAAGATGATGGCCACCGGTAAACTGATCAGGATGAACATTGCCCTGCCAATCCACCTGACCGATAGCGATCCCCGAACGATTGCCCCCGTTGCGCAGCAACAAAGAACGCACATACTCAGCGCGCTCAGGATCCGTTTCCCGCAGCTTCAGATAAACATAAATAGCGTCGGCATGGTTGTCCACCGTCAAAATCTCCTTATTCAACCCGCGCCGGTGAAAATCCAACGTCCGCTCCATAATAAGCTCAATAGCGGCGCGGCTTTCCTCCCTGCTGATATCCTCCTCCATCATAGCGCTGCCCCGGCCCGAATAAACGAGATGATAGAAACAAACCCGCGGAATATTCTCCCGTTCCACCAAATCAAAAATATCGTTCAAAAACTTATGATTATGCCGATTAATCGTAAACCGCAGTCCAACCTTCTGATCAACAGCCAGACAATTGCGTATCCCTTGGAGAGCTTTGGCAAAAGCGCCTTTCTGCCCGCGAAAACTATCATTAACCTCTTCCAGCCCGTCCAGACTGATCCCTACATACCCCACGCCCAGATCCTTCAGCGCCCGGGCCTTCTCCTCCGTAATCAGCGTCCCGTTCGTTGACAAAGTCGTGCGAAGCCCCTTCTCCCGGGCATACGCGATAAGCTCCAGACAATCCGGCCGCATCAAAGGTTCCCCGCCGGAAAACAGAATAACCGGCACCTTGAACTCCGCCAAATCATCAATAAACTTCTTCGCTTCCTCATGGCTCATCTGTTCATAAGCCTTATGATCAGAAGCCGAATAACAATGAATGCACTTGAGATTGCATGTCCGGGTACAATTCCAAACCACCACCGGACCACGCCCCGAAACCGCGCCGTCGCGCTGTCCATGGCTCTCCGGCGCGTAGCGCAAAGAATCCCCAAAATTCTCCGTATCACAAAGCAACTTACTGATGCTGATCATTGTCTGATCCATCCCTTCTCGCTATTTCGCTGATTCCTTATTCGCTGTGTCCGTTTATTCACGCTCAGGCATACGCCTAGACGAAACCTTGGACTTTTAAGAGTGTTTCTCAATGGCCTTAATCAGCCCCTCAATGGTATATTCCTCGGCCTCCCAATCAACCGTTAACCCCATTCTCTCCGCAGTCTCAGACGTAATCGGACCAATGCTGGCCACCTTAACCTGATCACGCCACTCCGGAATCGAATCCACGCCCACAAGTTTGAGAAAATTCGTCACCGTTGACGAACTCGTAAAGGTTATAATCTGAATCCGGCCATCCCTCAGCTCCTGGCGCATCCGTTCCCCCGAATCCTTCGGCTCAGCCTGAACCGTACGGTAAGCGACAATCTCATCCACAATAGCGCCCATCTCCGCCAACGCTTCCGGCAGAACCTTGCGGGCGATATTGGCCCGGGGCAGAAGAATTTTGTCCCCAGCCGCAACCTTATCCCTAAGCCCCTCAACAATCTGCTCCGCCCGGAAAAGCTCCGGCAAAAAATCCACCCGCAGCCCTTTCCGCCGCAATTCCTCAGCCGTTTTCGGCCCAATCGCGCACAGACGCGGCCCCTTCAGATCACGCACATCCATCTCCAGCGCCTCAAGGCGGCCAAAAAACGACGTCACACCGTTAACGCTCGTAAAAACAATCCACTTATAAGCGGCGGCCTCCCGCAGCGCGTCGTCAAGCCGCGCCACATCTTCAGGCAGAGCCGGAACAACCTTGATAGCCGGAAACTCATACGCCTCGCCGCCCCGCTCCTCAATAGCCTGAGTCAGCCGGCTGGCCTGCTCCCGTGTCCGGGTCACCAAAACCCTTTTACCAAAAAGAGGTCTCTTCTCAATCCAAGAAAGCTTCGCCCGCAAATTGACCACATCGCCAACGACAATAACAGCCGGATTGGCAAAATTCGCCGATCGGGCATAAGTCTCAATGGTCGCCAAGGTCCCGACCAAGGTACGCTGCTCCGGCCGAGTCCCCCAACGGATTAACGCCACAGGCGTCTGCGGTGCTCTCCCGTTCTCAAGCAGCCGCAGGCAAATCGAGCCAAGATTGGCCATGCCCATCAAAAAAATTAACGTATTAGCAGACAAAGCAATCTTGCTCCAATCCAAAGCGGAATCCTCCTTCAAAGGATCCTCATTGCCCGTCACAATACACACACCCGACGTATAATCCCGGTGGGTCACAGGAATCCCCGCGTAAGCCGGCACCGCCAACGCCGACGTAATACCAGGCACAACCTCAAAAGAGACCCCGTGATCGATCAAGCACTCCGCCTCTTCCCCGCCGCGGCCGAACAGAAACGGATCGCCCCCTTTGAGCCGCACGACACACTTGCCCTCCAAAGCTTTATCCACCAGCAACAGATTAATCTCATCTTGAGGCAAAGCATGATGATCCGGAGACTTGCCCACATAAATCATCTCAGCCTGAGCAGGCGCATACGAAAGAAGTTTTGAAGCAACAAGACGGTCATAAACAAGGACGTCCGCTTTCTTAATACAGGAAAGCCCCTTCACAGTCATCAGCCCCGGATCCCCCGGACCGGCGCCCACCAAATAGACTACACCTTTTTCCACAGTTTCCCTCCAAGCTCGGTATTCGGTACTCGTTAATCGGCATCCGCATTCGGCATTCGGCATCCGCATTCGGCATTCAGCATTCGCATTCAGCATTTGGCATTCGACGCAAAAGCGTCGTTTGATTATCTATAATAATATCATATAAAAGATTAAATTTCAATAAAATTAGGATTCCTTTTGGCCCCATCCATCCTCAAAAACCAGCATTCGCAGCAATATTTACCGATTCGGGCACCCGCTAAGCACACCAGCAACTGGTCAGCCCCTTCCCTTCCCCCATTTCAAATCCCAGCGCCTGAAAAAGGCGCCTCCATCCCTAACCCCTGACCCCTAACCCCTGACCCCTAACCCCTGACCCCTAACCCCTGACCCCTAACCCCTGACCCCTGACCCCTAACCCCTGACCCCTAGTACCTAGTGTCCCTAGACCCTACTCCCTAGCCCCTCCTTCACAGAGACGCAAAATCTCCTCCGCGCCCCGTTCCCGCAAATCCTGGGCAACCAAGATCCCTAAAGCCTGGGCCTCATAGGCAGGATCATCCTTCAGGCCTTGCTCCCGCCTGACCCGAATCACTTCCGAGCCGTCCACACGCGCCACCAGGGCATCCATCACAAGGACATCTTCATCCAATTGGGCCAACGCTGCCACGGGCACTTGGCACCCTCCGCCCAGTTCCCGCATAAGGGCGCGTTCCGCTGTCGTAGCCAAGCGTGTCGGCTTGTCGTCAATCGCCGCCAACACTTCCAACACCGACGTGTCCCCCTCGCGGCATTCCACAGCCACAGCCCCTTGACCTATCGCCGACAAACAGATATCCGGCGGCAAAAGTTCCGTAATATGGCTTTGTAAACCAAGTCTGATCACGCCCGCCGCTGCCAGAACAACAGCGTCAAACCCTTCACTGTCCAGTTTGCGCAAACGCGTCTCAATATTGCCCCTGATCGGTGCGATTTTTAAATCGGGCCGGGCAAACAACAACTGCGCCGACCGACGCAGTGAAGACGTTCCGACAAAAGCACCTTGGGGCAAATCGCGAAAAGAAACTCCCCGGCTGACAAGAACATCCCCAGGCTCTTCCCGCCGGCAAACAGCACCCAAACAAAGTCCCTCCGGCATATCGCCGGGCAAATCCTTCAGGCTGTGTACCGCGAAATCAATCTCTCCGGCCCCGAGAGCCTGCTCCAATTCCTTGGTGAAAAGCCCTTTGTCTCCAATTTTCGATAAAGCAACATTCAACACCTGATCACCATAGGTCTGAAAGGTCTGAATCTCAAAATTACACTGAGGATAACTTGCGCGCAGGCAAGCAATAACCCACTGGGTTTGCCATAGCGCCAAAGCACTCTTCCTGCTCCCGACCGTGAAATTCTCCTTCATCGACATCATCCTCAGCTCCTTCAAGCCCAAACAGTTTCTGAGTCAGCTGCGTGTAAAAATGTCCCTCTGAGGACAGCGCTGCTTGCCGCAGCGTCAAAAGCGGCCGCAGCATGATTTTATTCGTAATGGCTGTCGCTAAAGTTTCCACCGCGGTTCTCTCCCGGGGGGAAAGATTGCGCAGCTTGGACAAAGCCCTCTTTAGCTCCTGCTCTTTGATTTCCTCCCCAAAATCCTGCAACGATCTGAGCACCGGATTCACACTGCTCATCGCAAGTCTTTCCATGAAAGCCTCGCAGTCCTCTTGAATAATCATTTCACCCAAACAAGCTGCCTGCTGCCTTTCCTGCCAGTACCGATCCACAACATGCTGCAGATCGTCAACATCAAACAGCGTCACGCCGGATAGTTGTTTCACATGGGGATCAATATCCCTGGGAACGGCAATATCCACAAGCAGCAAGGGTTTCTCCGGCCGCCGCGCCATGGCTTCCGCCACCGTATCGGCTGTCAACACGATATGTTGGGCCGCCGTACCGGAAATAACAATATCCGCCTCCGCTAACGTATCCAGAATATCATCAAACAGAACAGCCCGTCCACCCAAAGACTGCGCCAACTTCACGGCTCTGTCATAGGAGCGGTTGGAAACAACAATACCGCTGATCCCACTCGCTTTCAAATGCACAAGAGTCAGTTCGCTCATTTTGCCGGCGCCAATAACAAGAACCGTGCGACCGGCCAGTAACCCTTCTTTTGGTAAATCTTGCTCTGATTGACCGTTATCCTGCTTGCCAAGTTCCCGCTTAATGAGTTCGACAGCGACAGAGGGTACCGATACAGGATTGCGATCAATGCCGGTTTCCGATCTGGCGCGCTTGGCCGTGCTCAAAGCTTGTTGAAAAAGGGTGTTAAGCGCCGCGTTGGTGGCGCCGGCTTTGTGTGCCGCCATATAGGCGCGCTTAACCTGGCCCAATATCTCAGTTTCCCCCAAAACCATCGAATCCAATCCCGCTGTGACACGAAACAAATGGCAGACAGCTTCTTCCAGCGTGTAACAAAAAGTATACTTGCTGATTTCCGTATAAACCAACCCTGAACTTTTGGCCCAAAAGGCCCGCACAGCTTTGCGCCCCATTTCCCATTCGGTCGACGCAACATAGATTTCCGTTCTGTTGCATGTGGAAAGAATACAGCAGCCCGCAATACCCGGAAGAGCAAGCAACTCAGGGAAAGCGCTCTTAATTTTATTTTCGGAAAAAGACATCCTCTCCCGGACATGAACCGGGGCGCTGCGGTGATTGACTCCCATAACCGCAATAAACATCTTCCAATCGCTCCTTTAGGAGATCATATTGCTCTTTCTGGATCAATTCCAACGTAACATCATCAACAATGTGTTTCAAAAAAGCCTCCCGGCGGTCGGTATCGGCTATTTCCGCGAGAACGCGCCGCCGCCAACCGGCAATCAACTCCAAATACCGCCCATAGTCGGGCCCGAACTGTTCGCTTAAACTGTCGCGGATCTTGGCGGCCAACTTCGGGCTGGCGCCACCGGTAGACACAGCGATTGTCAGCAAACCTCGCCGCAACACGGCCGGTACATAAAAACTGCAAAGATCTGGGATGTCCACAGCGTTAACAATCACCTGGCGCTCATCACACACCCGGGAAACATCCTGGTTAACCTCATAACAGTCGGTCGCGGCAATGACAACCAGAACACCATCTAAATCCTCTTCCTGAAAACATCTCTGCCTCAGCTCAATTTGCCCTGATCGGGCCCATTCAGCCACCTGAGACGTGCTCTCGGGGCTGACAACACGCACAACAGCTCCGCATTCCAACAGAGTCGCGATCTTTCTTTCGCCAACTTTTCCGCCGCCCACGACAAGACAAAGCCGGTTGTTTAGCTTCAACGCAACTGGGTAGGTGTCCATGTGTTCCTCATTCATAGCAAAGAATATAGAAGACAGCATAATAATATCAGAATACGGTACGAAGCACAAACATGATGGTCTGTTCGCTTTTTTGTCACACAGTCGCTGCCAACCGGGAGTTGACAGCAAACCGTGTGACACCTGCCTTGCGGATCCTGATAATGAAGAAGAGGTCCAGTCCTTTCCACTATCATAACATCTAAGAAGTGTAAAAACCTACAAGGCGAATTACTTTACCGTTTCAAAAACCAAACACCCTATTTCATAGCTTTGGCGAGTTCAAGAGTCATATTCTTGGCGATAACAACAGCTTCCATGGCAGTTTGCATTCCTTGATCAGGATTGTGGAAGCCCATGCTGTTTTCGGCAGCCAGGAAATCCCAATACCATTGCGCTTGTCTGACTTGCTTCTGGGCTTTTTCAATCAACGCGGAGTCGATCCCGGCATCTTTAGCCGCTTTGATGGTGTTGTGCAATTCCACCACAGCTTGTTCGGCTTCATGCTGGGTAAACCAGAAGTTATCCTGAAGGCTTGTCACAGATTCAATCAGCCAGTCTTCCGTCTGGTTATGACAGGTCATGCAGGATTCTTTCACGGTGCGCAGCGGGCTGGTAACGTCATGGGTTGAATACTTCTCACCATTTTTGGCCATGAAAGGCATATGACAGTCGGCGCAGGAAACGCCGGCTTTGCCGTGAGTACCGGTGATCCATGTTTCAAAATCGGGATGCTGGGCTTTCAGAATCAGAGCTTCCGAGACGCCATGCACGAAGTCCCGTTTGAAAGCGGTTGTCGAAGTGTCGGCAAGTTGTTTCTCATAGTACTTATACTGTTCCTGAGGCGTCCAGCCCTCTGTCCACGGGAAAATGACTTTGAACGAGCCTGGCTCGAAGTAGTATTCCACGTGGCACTGAGCACAAACCAGTGAACGCATGTCCTGAGTGCTGGGCTTAACAGCCGCGTTCTCAGACAGGTCATAGTTGTACTCGGGCAGCAAAGCAAACGCTTCAATAAGGGCCTTATTGACAACTCTCAGCTCATGGGTCTGGGGATCGTGACAGGTCGCGCAGTTGATCGATCCATGGTCTACAGGAACTTTCGCCTCAATGTCGGCGAAAGGCTGCTTGGCATAATCCCAACCACCGTTGCCAGGATAGTCTTTATAAAGCTGCTCCAGGTAAGGGCTTTTGCAGGTTATGCAGGCGCCTTTTGTGGCGGTGGGCAAAGAATCATCTCTGGTTACACGCAGGGACGCGTACAGATCTTCCAAGGCCCAGACATGGCCGCGATCATCTTTATAGTCCTTGCTGAAGGCGTTGGCGGCAAACAGTACCGGAAGCCCTGTTTGTCTCTCTTTGTGATCGAACAGTTTGTCCCCGCCAAAATCTCCGGGTTTATCCCGGCCTTCGGGATAATTTTTGGCTTCCATATAGCTTTCGTATTGCAGCGGATACAATTTTTTGTAAGAATCAGGATTGTAAACATCACTGGTAACGCCCTTCGAGTCAATTGCTACGGTTTTGTTGATGTCAGCGCCGCCGCTGCGCCCTATGACAAAGCCAAGAAGCGCGCCCACAACGAGGACTACCACAGCAATCAATATTATTTGGGTTTTGCTCACTCTGATCCCTCCTTATTGAGAAATGGTCATGTTGCCATGAACAAGATTCCGGTGGCAAGAAACGCATTCCCTGTCGTCCCCATCTTTGCCAACACCCGTCATACTGGTGTTCTTAATAGTGGCTTCGTGGCAGCGAACACAGTTGTCCCGCAGATACTCTTTGCCTTTCTCCGTTATTTCGATGTGTGTGCCATAATCCCTTAAGGTCTCATGCCATACATCAACAATACCGGTTGAAGCTTTGGCTACCAATTTTGTCGCAAGGTTATTTTGGGGCAGATGGCACTCACTGCATTCAACTGATGAGTGCATCGAATCTGACCATGTGGCATAGTTATCAGACATGGCGTGACAGCCGCCGCAAAATGTTGCTTTCTCCATTTGCGCATATGCTGCCCCGCCCGCGATCACTATGACCAACGCCACGACAAAACCAATCACTGCCATTTTCACATTATCGCCTCCTTTTTCTGTTTTCTGTTATGCAAATCCTGAAAAGGACTTGGACCCCATCTTCGCAGAGCCGCCCAGATTATTCCTAAGCTGACCACAATGGTACCGAGCCAGACCAGAACAATCAGCGGCTTAGTGGAAACCTCTAAATTGACCTTATTGACGGCTTCCGCCAAGGTCTCGTTTATCCCATAAACATAAACACTGACGGTCATGTTCGTCGGGCTGATCGATTCCAGAAAGATATTATACTTATCAAACACCGGAACCTGCTCTGTGTCATACATTTCCGATTCAGCAGAACGCAGCAACTGCAGATTGACTTCCATGTGTTTGTCGCCCTGAACAACATCCAGCAAAACAAATACGGACGGATCATCAGCATCTTCACTGGCCATACCAAAATCTTTCAGCGTCAGCTCAATCCGTTCGCCCTCCACATCAATTCTTTTCGGAACACCGAAGGACAATGTCTGCACAGCACCCGCCACATCCGGCGCAACATAATAGTCTCCAAACAAGGACCAAAGAATCGCCGGCTTGCGTTCATAGCCAAACCTCTCGCCGTGGTATCGCGAGGCGATTTCAACAGGCTCCCCATTAACTTCAAATTTTTGAAGATACCCCGGATTGTCCGTTAACTCTTCGGTGCCGATAAAGGTAATCTGGCGTCCCAGAACGGTCTTTTGCTCACCGGCTTTGAAGGACACCGGCGACTCTTTCTCCGCACCGGCGGAAGAGAAGAGCACCCCCGCCACAAGCAAGGTGAGCCCAATATGCGTTACCAACGCGGCTTTGCTCATACCCCTGCCAAAACCTTTCCCAAAGGCCAGGATAGAAATGGCAAAAACCGCACCGGCCGCGAAAAGTCCCAACAAAACCATCATCGTCATGAACATACTTTGATGGATGCCAACGATCAGCCCAGCGGCTGCAAACAAAACCGCTCCTGCCAACGCCACGCCGATTTTGGTTACCGCCGGCGCCATAGGTGCTTTGGTTTTATCTGCCGCCTCGTCAGCTGTGACAGCCTCCGTATCTGCAGCGGGAACGCCCATTGCCTCAACACCGTCTGTCTCAACAGCGGCGGCCTCAACAGAGGCTGCCTCAGCCGCCATTTCATCAGCATTCACCATCACGGCATCATTGGAGCCGGCGGCTCCGGCCCCGGCTCCGGCCCCGGCAACCCTGGTAGGTCTAACCCATGGATAAACCACCGCGAAAAGCAGTGTTATCAGAATAAAAACAACCGCCAGCAATCCCGACGAATTGTAGTATGAGATGGCGACATTGGTCGAATTGCCGATAAGCTTCGTAATGAAAGGCATTGATGTTCCCAAAAAAACCACAAACACAAACAAGCATAACCCCAGCGAGCCGGCATAGGTCATGAACCCCCTCGTTCGAATGGGTTCCTCCTCTTCCGGCGACGGCAACTCTTTCCACTTAATTATAAGAATCACAAACGCGGCTGCGATGAACGGGAAAATAACCGAGGCCATCAAAATCGTTGTCAAGCTTGATTGTCCAAAAGAATGGGTCGAGAAATTCAGCAGAATGCCGCTGCGTGTAAGAAATGTTCCGTATAACGCCAGGCTAAACCCGGCTATCGCCGTCAAATAGACCGGCTTGACAAGAAGGGGTTTTCTCCTGGCCAAAAGCAGAAAATGAACCAGCCCGCCGCACACCAGCCAAGGAATAAGGGATGAGTTTTCCACGGGATCCCAAGCCCAATAACCGCCCCAACCCAGGACCTCATAAGCCCAATAACCGCCCAGGAAGTTGCCGACACCCAAGAAAGCCCAAGCAAACAGCGAGTAAGGCAACGCTCTTTCGATCCACGATTTGGTGTTCCCATCCAGCAAGGCTCCCACAGCCAGCGCGAAAGGAACAGCCAGCGCCGCGTAACCCAAGAACAAAAAAGGCGGATGAGAAATCATCCAGAAATTCTGCAGCAAGGGATTGAGCCCTTGTGCCACAAGGGGTTCAGGCCCTTGAGCAAACGGACTCCTCACGATAAGGATGATAAGCAAACAGATCTGCGTAAAGCTAAACACCGCGTTGGCGCCCGGAGAAACCTCTTTCCGATGATTGAGCATAAGCCCTATCAAGCCGTGTATCAACACCCACAAAAGGAAAGATCCTTCTTGTCCCGCCCAGAAAGCGGTGATCTTGAAGGCAACCGATAAGTCGGCGGAAGAATACTGCGCCGCGTATCGGTATGTGAACTGATCGGTCAGCAGAATGATCCATAAAATAACGGCGGCGGCAATAAGGCATACCACTGACAGATCATAAAGCAGGTTGGCCCGTTTCTCGTTATGCTGCTCGACCGTCGCCATACTTTGCTTGGACGGCTTGAGCACCGCTTTGCCCTCAGCGTTTTGTTTGGACGCTTTAGCCGACTTACGCGAGGTCCTCAGAGCCATCATTTGTTTTCTGTACTTGGCCGAATTCATAATGTTAACCAAAAAAGCGCCAAAGGTAAATATAGCCGCAATCCACAAAGCAATAATTCCGATCAAAGGGATTCACCTCCCGGCACGCTCTCATATTTAGACGGACATTTGACCAGGATTTTATTCGCTTGAAAAACATCGTCATCAAATTTTCCAATTACGACAACGCCGTCCGACTGATCCATATTATCCGGCTTAAGGCCTTTGTACACGACTTCAGCAACCGTCCCGTCGTCGTCCTTCAGTTCAAACATAATGCCTTGTCCGCCGCTCAAGGTCTGTACATCACCCTCAAGAGCTCCGTGTACTTGGACAGATCCCTTCTTTTCTTTTGCTTCAGCAAAGCTCACATACGGCGTCAGATTCTGAGACAAGACCACGCCGGAAGCGATCACAAAACCGGCAACAATTATAATCAATATCAGATGACGTCTCTTCATACCGTTTCCTCTCCATTCTGATTTGCTTCAGCATCAAGCCCTGCACTTTCAAGGCCTTCGGCGCCGAGCCCAATCGATTCTATATCTTTCTGGATTAATTGGGCCTGTTCAGCGGTTTTAACGCGTTGGCGCGCGGCGCCATAGCGCAGAATCCAGATGTAGAAAGCTGTAATTCCTAGCAGCGCCGCTGTAAGAACCAAGCCCATTTTTGCGTCCATACTGAAACGCTGAGGATGCAGAGTCGATTTCAATGAGGGTATCCGTGGAATAATAAAGATCAGGAAAGGCACCGTAACAAAGGCAAACAGAGAATACACGGACGAAATCAGCCCTCTCTTCTCCTCGTCCTCAATCGAATAACCCAAAACAATATATGCCGTATAAATAAGCAAAAGAATAAAAATCGTGGTTTGTCTAACATCCCAATTCCAGAAGGCTCCCCAAGTTAATTTGGCGTATATGGCGCCGCTGCCGGTTGCCAGTAGGCTGAAAACCAAGCCCACTTTGTTGGACAACGAGCTGAGGTGAAATTGCTCCAACCGTTTGCTTCTCAAATAAGCAAACGACCACCAAGCTCCCATAAGAAACGTCAGCACCGCGATCCAAGCCATTGGAATATGAAAGAACAAAATGCGCCCCTTATAACCAAACCACTCAAGAGGAGGCAAGGCAAACACAGCCGCAGCCGTTCCCAGCAGCCACACACCAATAACAATACCAAATAATTTATCTCGTTTAGACAGAATCCCCGACATCTCTTTGACCTCCTCTTACTCCACCCAAAGATAATCAAACAGAACCGAACCGGCAATCAACGCCACCAACGCGTATCCGCCCAGAAACACAAACTGCGTCCAATCCACCGCTTCACCAGCTAAAACAGTTCGCGTCGTTTCGATAGCGTTCAGGAACTCAGGCAAAATGATCGGAAAGGTGAGAATAGTAAATAAAGAAGATCGTCCCTGGGCTTGCGCCGCCATAGCCGCCGTCATCGTCGCCACAATAGACAACCCTATGCTGCCCAGCCAAAGGGCGCCAATCAAGGCAACCCAATCCGATACGGAAATATCAAAGAACACTATAAACAGGAACAAAACCAACACACTCAAACTTACCAACAAAAGAACATTGAAAATGATCTTACCAAAATAAACCGCTTGCGGAGGCGTATAAACCTTCAACGTCAACAGGGTTCCCGCGTCTTGTTCCTGGACAAAAGCCCGTCCCAATCCGGCCATAGCGGAAAAAAACAGGACAACCCACAGAAACACTGACTGCACATGAGGCGTCAGCTCACCACCGGCAATGCTCATACTGATGGCCGACAGACATGTTAAGGCAAACACAATCAAGGTACTGAACGCATACTTGCTGCGCAGCTCACTGAGCGCATCCTTACGCAACACAGCTCCGACACTCACAATCAAATCAGGAAAGAGCGATGGTTTGTGTTGCATACTCAGCCTCCATAAGATCATTCGTGGCCATAACCAGCAGGCGTCCTTGCGTCAAGGCCCGTTTCACCAATCCCAGCACCAGACTGCGTCCGTCCGCGTCCAGATTAGACAGGCCCTCGTCCACAAACCAGACAGCCGGTTCCAGAGCCAGCAGCGCCGCGAACTTCAAACGCTGTTTCATCCCTGTGGAATAGGTCTTGACGAATTGAGAACCCCCGGAACCCAGCCCCACTTCGGTCAGCACCTCCTCAACCCGGACGGATTGAAGACGCATACTCCGCGCGCGCGCCATGAACTCTAAATTCTCCCGGCCCGACAGATTTTCATAGAACATAATTTCCGGGGAAACGAAACCGATATAACGCAGACATTGCTCCCAGTCACGACAAGCTTTCCCGCCGTCGATAAAGGTCACGGAACCGGACGATGGCCGCAGCAACCGGGCCAGAATCTTAACCAGTGTTGATTTCCCCGAACCGTTCCGCCCTGTGACAACCAGACAATCCCCCGAAGCAAGACGGCACGAAACATCAGAAAAAAGCGTTCGCGAACCAAATTTTTTGGCGATGTTTTTAGCATCGATCTCAACTTCGGCGTACGCCATGAGCGGTTTCCAAGCCTCCTTCGGGGGACATGCCCAAATGTCGAATCTTTCCCTTTATTATTGAATCATATCACAACTATATTCTAAGAGCAATACATGTTGAACTTTCAAAAAAAAACAGCGGACAAAACGGATAATATCGAGACTCCGGCCGAAGTTATTACACTTCGGCCGGAAAAATCCGCCAATATTATAGAAGGTATTATTTGCATAAACTATCAATAAACTGTCAATCAGCTTATCACTCATCAGGAGAACGCGGTATTCTCAGCGAGAACAGCGTACCCTTTTGCCAAATACTCTTGACTTCAACCGTGCCGCCATGAAGCTCAGTAAAGATTTTCACAATTGACAGTCCCATTCCGCCTTTACCTTCTTGGCCGCTCTTGCTCTGCCACATGCTCGCGAAAATGTTGGGCAAATCTTCAGATTTGATACCCAGGCCGCTGTCACTGATCTGGATCAAGATGAACTCTCTGCCATCTCCGCCCACCGGCATCGGCTCAATCCGGACACGAACCCAACCGCCCTCGGGCGTGAACTTGAGGGCATTGGCCAGCAAATTGCGGAAAACGTGTCGGATTTTATCAAAATCAGCCACAACAGACGGCGTCGTTGTTGCGATGTCGACGTTGAACCGCAGGTTCTTTCTGGAAAAAATCGGATTCATGGCGGCTCTGAGTTCTTTGAGGATATCCTCGAACCGGAATTCCATATACTCCAGCCCCATCAAACCGGCCTCAATCTTCGACATGGCCATCAAGTCATTGATCTGAGCATCTAGATTCTGCGCGTTCCAAAGAATATCCATAAGGTATTGGCTTTGATCCTGCTGAGACGAAGGATTGGCCAGAACCATCTGGCTGAAAGCGATAATTGAGCTGAGCGGCTGACGCAGCCCACCGCTGATTTTCGCCATCAACTCGGACTTCTGGCGGTCACTGTCGCTCAACAGCGAATTGATACGTTGCATCTCATCGCCTTTCACACGCAGCTCTTCATTGGCCTCTCGCAGCATCTGGGTGCGCTCTTCAACCCGATCTTCCAGGTTCGAGTACGAACTCTGCAGCCTTTCCGACATAGAATTGAACGCCAGGCCCAAATGCCGCACCTCGTCAAAAGCGGTTTCCGTGGTGGTCAGATTGTCTTCCCAAGACACGCTGCCCAGTCTATCCACATGTTCCGTCAGTTCCTTCAACGGCTTCACGACAATCCGGCCCATGGTCAGATATAAAACCAAAAAAGTCACAAATAGGATGGCCAGCAGAAAGCCTCCTTGGATTAAGGTGTTGGCGAGAACATCTTTATCTACGGCTTTAGCGGGAAACATGATGCTGATGGCCCCGGCGAACTCGCCTATTTGGCCGCCTTCCTTCGGGAATCCGGACACATCCGTTTCGCCCAAAGGCATACCGTGACAATTCAGACAGGACTCCTCAAAATATAACGGCACAATATAGCGGTACATAACTTGCCCTTCGTAAATATCGCGGCCGAATTGATCCGTGGTCGTATGATCGGTATCCATCTCCATTTTTTGCATTGCGGTCATCTCATATCCATCCGGCGCGTTTTCCGTCACCCGTGGCCGCAAACGAGTTTGTTTATAAGAATAACCGGAAAGATCCTCGAAGATATACCCCACCTGCCTGCCAACAGTCGCCGGATTTAAATGCTTAAATTGATAGTTCCCCGTTTCGGTGTCCGTGTTGATTGTCGATTGTTCCATAGAAATAAACTTGCGCATGGCGATGAGCTGCTGCGCCACCACAGCGGCTTTTTCTTTCATCTGTTTGTCCGCCTGCTCCCGATACTGGTAAACATTTACAACCAGGTTGAGGACAGCCATGGCGACAACAACAATGGCGATGTTAACCAGAAGCCGCACTCTTAATCCTTTAAACACTGCTACTTCCTCCTTTACTGTTTTTCTTCGTATCCGAATTTAGCCGAAAACGGGCAATATCTTTGGCTAAATATGTTATAACAATATCAGCCCCCGCCCGCATAATGGAAGTTATAATCTCCTCAGCCGCAGTCTGTTCATTAATCCAACCCCGCGCCGCCGCCGCTTTAACCATCGAATACTCACCGCTGACGTTATAAGCGGCCAAAGGGCAATCAAACTTGTCCTTAACCTCACGAATAACGTCCAGATAGGCCATCGCGGGCTTCACCATGAGGATATCGGCGCCTTCCTCAAGATCAAGGGCCGCTTCACGCAAAGCTTCCTCCCGATTGGCGGGATCCATCTGATAGCTGCTGCGATCGCCAAAACTCGGCGCCGAATCAGCCGCTTCCCGGAAAGGACCATAGAAAGCCGAAGCGTATTTTACGGCATAACTCATCACCGGAACATGGCTGAAGCCCTGGTCGTCCAAGGCCCTGCGAATCGCCGCTACACGACCGTCCATCATATCCGAAGGAGCGACCATATCCGCCCCGGCCCGCGCGTGAGCCACCGCTGTAAGGGCCAAAAGCGGCAAAGACTCATCATTGAGAATCGAAAAGCTTTTCTTGTCGTCATCGAAAGCCAGAACACCGCAATGCCCATGGTCGGTGTACGCGCACAAACAAACATCTGTAATAATATAAAGATCGGGAAAATGCTTTTTGAGCAGGCGAATCGCCTCCGGCACAACGCCGTCTTCCGCCCAGGCTTCACTGGCATCCGGGCTCTTGCTCCGGGGAGTCCCAAACAAGAGAATCGCAGGAATTCCCAGCTCCACAACCTCTCGCGCCTCATCAACAAGACGATCCCCCGAATAGCGAAAGATACCGGGCATCGCTTCAATCTCCTCAGCCACGCCGTGTCCCGGCACGACAAACATCGGATAGACAAGCTGTTCTAAGTGCACGTGTGTTTCTCTGACAAGACTGCGGATCGCGGGATTTTGGCGTAATCGCCGCGGTCTGGATACTGGAAATTTTGCCATGGATAAACCTCCGGATTTCAAAAAAAGTTTCTAGAAATAGCAAAACATACAATAACAACTTTCTATTATAATGCCTATCTCCTTCATCTGTATTATCGGGTATTATACCATAAAAATTTGCAAATGAGAAAACTCTCGAAATTCTTTTTTTATTGTCTAATCGCCTGAACATCATACCGAATATGCCTTTGCTTCGAATCGAGTATTGAATGCGTAATTATTAATAATTAAGACATATTTTTGCAATTATTTCATGATTTCTGTTGGCTATGCGCCTTTGCTAATAACTTCAGGGTATGAGTTGCTGATGAAGGATTGGAAGATCTCTGCCAACGGCTTTCTTACGAAATCAAATTGTCAGGGTTTGCATGGATTTTAAGAAAAGCGACAATATTATAGATAATGCAGTTTGTTGTTGCAGCATTCAGAATGGCCTGATAAAAAAATTGCGCCAATCTTCTCAACGGAAAGAGGAATTGCCGGATGCATGAAGAATAATCATAAAAACGATAGGCTTTTTTGTCATTTTTTAATGCTTAATATCAAGGAGTACAATAATGTCTATCAGTTGAACTTATACTTGGGAGGTACTATTATGCAGGATACGTGTTACCAGTGGGCTGTGAAAAGAGGGGTATCCCGCCGCGATTTTCTTAAGCTGTGCACGGCTACAGCCGCCATGCTGGGATTAGAAGCCTCAGCCGTTCCGAAAATTGTGCATGCTTTGGAAAACAATCCCCGATTCCCGGTTATCTATTTGCACCTGCAGGAATGCACCTGCTGCTCCGAATCCTTTATTCGCTCGGGACATCCCCTTACCTCAAGCTTGGTTTTGGACTTAATCTCACTGGATTACATGGAAACCCTGATGGCCGCCGCCGGCGAACAAGCCGAAGCGGCTAAGAAGGCTACCCTCGAAAAAGGCGAATACCTGCTTGTTGTCGAAGGCAGCGTTCCGACGGCCGAAAACGGCATCTACTGTACCATCGGCGGCCAAAGCACCGAAGAACTCCTTAAGGAAGCCGCGAAGAACGCACTCGCTGTCATCGCTTACGGCACCTGCGCCACAGACGGATGTGTTCAGGGCGCCGCTCCCAACCCCACGAACGCTCAACCCGTTCATGAGATTATCAAGGACAAACCCGTTATCAAAGTTCCCGGTTGCCCTCCCATCGCGGAAGTCATCACCGGAACCGTCGCGCACTATCTGACCTTCAACGAGCTCCCTGAATTGACAAAGGAAGGACGCCCCAAGGCCTTTTATGCGCACACCATTCATGAAAACTGCAACAGGCGTGCCTTCTTTGACATGGGCCTCTTTGTGCGCGATTTCGACGACGAAGGCGCCAAACAAGGCTGGTGCCTGTACATGATGGGATGCCGCGGGCCCGTAACCAAAAACGCCTGCGCCATCACGGGCTTTAACGAAGGAACCAGCTATCCGATTAAATCCGGTCACCCCTGCCTCGGCTGCTCAGAAGACGGATTTTATGACAAAGGCGGCTTCTATAATCAGATTGATGCGGCGCAATTCCCGGAAAAGAAAGATTACACGACTCTCAAAGTTGGTCTCGGAACCGCTGCCGGTTTTGCCGTTGGAGGCGGACTCGGCACTATGGTCGGAACCGCTGCCTACAATTCATATAAGCAGAAAAAAGCCGCTGAGGGCAACGCCGCAGATTCCACAGCGGACGGCCAGACAGAAACCCCGAAAGAAGACTAACAATACAATTATGAGATCTGAGAAAGGATAGATAATCTATGGCACAAAGAATCGTGGTGGATCCGGTAACGCGCATTGAAGGTCATCTCCGCATGGAAGCCGTGCTGGACGGAACAAGGATCACCGACGCCGTAAGCTCGGGAACAATATTCCGCGGTTTGGAAATCATCCTAAAAGGCCGCGACCCGCGGGACGCTTGGGCTTATGCCCAAAGAATCTGCGGCGTCTGTACCCATACCCACGCCCTGGCTTCCATCCGTTCCGTTGAAGACGCCCTGAAAATAAAAATTCCCAAGAACGCCAACATCATCCGCAACATTATGGCCGCGGCTCAGGATGTGCATGATCATACCGTTCACTTTTATCATTTGCATGGATTTGACTGGATTGACGTCGTCAGCGCCCTTAAAGCTGACCCGGCCCAAACCAGCGCCATCGCCGCCAGCATATCCGACTGGCATCTGAACAGCACCAACTATTTCAAGGATATCCAAGCCAAGGTTCAATCCCTGGTCGAGAGCGGCCAGCTGGGAATTTTTGCACAAGGCTATTGGGGCCATTCCGCCTATAGGCTTCCGGCCGAAGTTAATTTGCTCGGCGTCGCTCATTATATTGAGGCCTTAAACTGGCAGAAAGAACTCGTCAAGATCCACGCCGTCTTCGGCGGCAAAAACCCGCACCCCAACTATGTGGTCGGCGGCGTACCCTGCTCCATTAACCTCAACGACAACAGCGTCATCAACATTGAGCGTTTGAGTCTTGTCAAAGCCAAAATTGATGAAGCCAAGACCTTTGTGGAACAGGTCTACCTTCCTGACATCATGGCCATCGCCGGTTTCTATAAAGACCAACTCTGGGGCAAAGGCGTCATCAATTATATGTCCTACGGAGACTTCCCCAAAGACGATATCAACGATCCCGCCGGCTTCACCGTACCGCGGGGCATTGTTATGGACGGCGACATGAACCAGGTTCACGATATCAACCTCAAAGACAAAAACCAAATACAGGAATTTGTTTCCCATTCCTGGTTCAATTACACCGACGACCCGAACGGCGGACTCCATCCTTGGGACGGCAAAACCGTGCCGAAATACGATGGGCCCGCTGTGCCGTACACGCAGCTTGACGAAACCAAAGGATACACCTGGTCCAAAGCGCCGCGCTGGAACGGCAAACCCATGGAAGTCGGACCTCTGGCCCGTTGCGTCGTTTCCTACGCCAAAGGCGACGCCCAGACCCAAGAGGTGGTTGACAACGCCCTGGCCCAGCTTGATCTCGGCATTGAAGCCCTTCACTCCACCCTTGGCCGCACCTTGGCCCGGGCTCTGGAAGCCAAACAACGGGTCAATTTGTTGAGCAGCCTTTACGACGATTTGATCGCCAACCTTAAAACCGGTGACACCTCAACCTTTAATAAGGATAGTTGGGATCCTGAATCCTGGCCGGCCACAGCTGAAGGCGTCGGCTTCTGCGAAGCGCCCCGCGGTTCTCTCGGTCATTGGATCAAAATCAAAGACCAAAAGATAGAGAACTACCAAGCTGTTGTTCCCACCACTTGGAACGGTTCACCCCGGGACGCCCAAGGCCAGAAAGGCGCCTACGAAGTCTCCGTCATCGACTCGCCGATGGCCGACGCCCACGCGCCCCTGGAACTCCTGCGCACCATTCACTCCTACGATCCCTGCATCGCCTGCGCCACCCACCTTCTGGATCCCAACGGCAAAGAGCTTTTGAGCGTCAAGGTCAAATAATGGCTCAAACCACTAAAGTTTTAGGTATCGGCAACCTGGTCAGGCAAGACGAAGGGGTGGGCATCCACCTCCTTCGTTTGTTGGCGGGTAAGCTCCCACCGGAAATCGAGCTCATTGACGGAGGCACCATGGGGTTCCCCCTGCTCAGCATCATCGAGACTGCCGACAGACTGCTCATCCTCGACGCTGTGGAAACCAATCGCGCCCCCGGTGAAATCGCTGTTTGGCACGACGACCAGGTGCCCTATTTCTTTGCGTCGAAAATGTCCGTTCACCAAGTCAGTTTTGCCGACATCCTGACTTTGGCCAAGTTCAACGATGCTTACCCCACCCATATCGCCGTGGTTGGCATACAGCCTCATATACTGGATTGGGGCACAGAGCTCAGCGATGTGGTCAGCCGGGTTCTGCCCCAGGCGGTTGAACGTGTTGAGGAAATCCTTCGGCAATGGACAATGGACAATTGACAATTGACAATGGACAATGGACAATGGACAATGGACAATAGACAATTGACAAGGCTGATATCCTTCAGCCTGTGGACCAATGGACAATTACAATTGACAATGGATAACGGACTTTGGTCATTTGTTGAATAGTGTTTCCGGCAAATAGATATCAGATATCAGATATCAGATATCAGGATATCAACAGGACACTGTGGGGGGTGAGAGTAATCGATTACCCGCAGAACTATACACATGAACCTATTCGGGGCATAGAACTGCCTGGGAGAATGCCGGCAGGAACCGCCCTTGTGTTGGAGGGCGGCGGTTTGCGCGGGTTTTATAGCGCCGGCGTGTTCGATGCGTTTATTAATGCCAAGATAATGTTTCCTTACATAATCGGCGTTTCTGCCGGCGCGGCTAATGCTCTTTCTTACATCGCCGGTCAGCGCGGTCGCAGCCGGCAGATTGTGGAGCACTATGTCAAGGATCACCGCTATGTCAGCCGGCGCAACATCCTGTTCCACCGCTCCCTGTTTGGTACCCGTTTTGTCTTTCATGATATCCCGGAAAAACATATTTTTTTCGATCAGGAAATGTATGAACGGCAGGAAACTCGTTTCCTTACCGGTGCTTTCGATTGCCGCGCCGGGCAGACGGTTTGGTTTGAAAAACAGTCCGCCTCCGCTCAAATTGAGATCACCAAAGCATCCTGCGCCGTGCCGATGCTGTCTCCCCTTGTCCGCTATGAAGGATACCACCTGCTCGACGGCGGCATCGGCGACCCTATCCCCATAGAAAAATCCCTGGCAGACGGCAACACCTTCCATGTTGTGATCTTAACCCGCAACCAAGGCTACACCAAACAAGCTTTTAACCACAAACACACGCTGAAACTGTTCTACCGCCGCTACCCGCGCTTGGTAGAAGCCATGCTTCAGCGCCATCAGACTTACAACCGACAACTGGCCTTATGTGAACGCCTGGAAAAGGAAGGCAAGGCCGTCATTATCAGACCCCTTCAGCCTCTTCAAGTGGATCGGAGCACCGCGGACACCCACAAACTGCTGGCGCTCTATGACCAAGGACAAGCGGAGGGCGAAACCGCCCTTGAAAATATCTTGAATTTATTATGATCCTATTTGTAATCATTCAAGAAAAAGGATCGCCCATGAAAATTCCTTTATTGACGTCATAAGGACGTCAGCTTATCTGTGAAGGGATTTTTGCCGGCCTTTTTCCTGGGCATTTTTCTGTTCCTGGCATGTGGTTGCTTCGTTGTCTTTTAATCCATCTGTCTCGTAAGTTTATAATGATCGCACACAAAGCCTTCCCGATAATAAAACCGATGGGCGGCTTTACGATGTTTGCCTGAATCCACTTCGATATTAACACACGCGTTGTCAAGGGCGATCTGCATGAACGCCGTCAGCAATTCTTTGCCGATGCCTTGACCGCGGGCGTGCTCATCAACAACAAGGTTAACGACCTCGGCGGTTTTCCGGGAAAAATGCAAAGGATAATGAATCATTAAGACGCCGCAGCCACAGATGTTTTTGTTTCGCTCATAAACCAAAATATGATTATGACGGAGGTTGTAAAGGTAGCTCCTCTCAAATTGTTCCATCGTAAAATCATGGCGGGATAACTGCCTCAACAACCCGTAGACAAATTTTAAATCTTCTTCTCTCGCCGGGCGAATCGTAGTTACATCCTTGTTTATCATAAATACTTCCTCACAAAGGCTTCCATATCACGGAAATCAGACAGCCTTTCTTTTATGGTTTCATAATCCCAGTCCCACCATTGCAGGTATTCGATTCTTCTGATCAGGTCCCCGGGAAAACGCATGTTAATCTTTGTGGCCGGAACACCGGCAACAACGGAATAGGGTTCCACATCTTTTGTCACAACCGCCCCCGCACCAATAACAGCGCCGTTGCCTATGGTCACTCCCGGCATAATGACAGCGTTATGCCCGATCCAGACATCATGGCAGACCGTCACGACTTTTTTCTGCCGTTGAGCAAAAAAAGCGGCGTCGTCTTCACCGAAACCGAATTTCTCACTGCGATAAGTGAAATGATGCTGCGCCACGCGGGTATAAGAGGGATGATGAGTCGTATTGATGCGCGCAAAGCTGGCTACGGAACAAAACTTGCCGATCACAGCATAATAGACCTGGTTATACCCGGCGAAATAAGAATAATCGCCGACAACAACATCATGAAATACGCTGTGAGCCTGCAGATGAGTGTACGCGCCAAGAGTCGTTTGGGTCAGAAACACGTTGTCGTCAATTTGTGGGGCTATCCCAAGTCTTTGTTGAACCGGATCCGGCGCCGAATGCGGATCTATTGCCGGCATATCGCTCTGACCCCACTTTCTTCTGCTAAAAAATCACCGACGCCAAAAGGCTGCGGCTCGTATAGACCATGATAATCGCTGCCGCCGGTCAGAAACAATTTGTATTGTTGGGCGTATTCACGCATGATTTGCTTGTCTTGGGGGCTGCTTGTGTGATGGTTCAGTTCCAGTCCGTCCAGTCCTGCTTCGGCAAGCTCTGGAATCAGCCAGAAACTTTGCTGCTGCCCGGGATGAGCCAGCACGGCCAACCCGCCCGCTTCTTTGACGGTTTTTACCGCTTCAAAAACATCAGCATACTCAATATCAAAAGCGCACATGCCACCTTGTTTGAATGTCCGATAATAGAAATCTCCAAACATCTCAGGAACTTGGCCTGTGGTCACAAGCCAATCCATAATGTGCTGCTTATAAAGATATTTCCCGTCGGCTTGCGCCAATTGAGCCAAATCAATTTCATAACCGGCCTGAACCAAGAGCGTCGCCTGTTTGACAGAATTCCTATGGCGGGCCTCCAAGACCGGCTGTGTGAGACGGGCAACAAGTTCAGGCTTTTGAATGTTGTATCCCAACACATGGGCCCGGGTGTTCGTTGGACGATGAATACCCGATATCTCCACACCGCCAAGAATGCGAAGACCTGTGTCACCAGGAAATTGTTCAGGAATCTGCGTCAGATGCGACAAGGTATCGTGCTCTGTTAGGGCTATGACATCAAGACCCTTCTCTTGAGCTATACCAATGATTTCGTCGATTGTATCGCTGCCATCGGAAACAGTGGAATGTATATGCAAATCGGCTTTCACGAAACGATGCCCCCTTCAGATATATTGAACACCCTATCACATACCCCTTCCATGAACTCTATATCATGAAAGATACCGATCATGCTGGTGTTCTTCTCTTTGAGTTTCTTCAGCATATCTTTCACAAGCATCTTTGTCTTGTTGTCCAGGGAGGCGGTGGGTTCGTCCAACATGAGCAGCCGCGGTTTCTTAACCATGGCGTGAGCCAGATTGAGCCGTAAGCGCTCACCACCTGAAAAAGTGGCTGGATAAATATCCCACAGGTTGTCCGGCAGACGGAAATAGTCAAGCATTTCTCTTGCTTCCCTTTCGGCGGCCAGATTGTCCATGCCCCTGTCGATTAGGGCGTTCATAACGTGTTCCTTGGCTGTCGTCCGGGGCATAATGTTGAGGAATTGCGACACATAACCTATTTCATGGCGGCGTAAAAAGAGAATTTCCCGTTCGTTGGCTGTGACCAAATTGATTTTGCCAAAAGCCAGGCTATCGTAGATAATGTCTCCCTCTAAAGGCAAATAGCTGCGGTTGACACACTTCAATATGGTTGATTTCCCTGCTCCCGAAAGCCCGACTATACCAACAAACTCCCCTTCATGAAGCGTTATGCTGATATTGCGGCAGGATCTAATCTTGAGGCCCGGATTATGCAAATAGAAGTCCTTCGTCAGATTCTTAATGCTCAGAATTTCCATACCCTACCCCCTCCTACCTCCGGTACTCTATGCGGGAAGTTCTGTTGCCGTTCACAAAGACATGGGTGATGACCGGATAGCCATCCAGCAGCTCTACAACAAGCAAATCAGCTTTTTTCCCTGCTGTTATCGAGCCGTAATCCTTGTCGGTTCCCAACGCTTTCGCAGGGTTAAGGGTCACTTTGTTGACCATGTGTGGCAGCGGCATGCCGTATTCTACATGCATAGCAAACACGCTGTGCAAAACAGCCGCAGGGTAATAATCCGAACAGATAATGTCCCCGCAATCTTCTAAAACAGCTTCCGCAGCCGACATATTTCCCGAATGAGAACTGCCCCTCATGATATTGGCCGACCCTACAACCGTATAAAAACCATGGGCCTTGGCCGCCTTGGCTGTTGCCAGTGAGATGGGGAATTCGCTGATGCTGACACCCAACTCTTTATTCAGAATCAGTTTTTGATCTGTATCGTCGTCATGGGAAGCCACAGCAATCCCTTTTTCGGAGGCAAGAGCGGCAAGTTCCCTAAGTTGTGCCAGGGACAGGGTATCCTTATGTTTGTGATGTTCAATGATATCTTCAAAGCCCAGAGCGCTAATTTCCTCGCCCCGGTATTTTGAAATGGTTTCGTGATACATGGCCAAGCTGTTATATTGCCCTTGGCCGGGGGTGTGATCCATGAAGGAAATCAAATGGACTTTTCCTTGACAAATCATATCGCGCACAATTTCATACGCATCCAGATTGTCAATTTCAATGCGCAGATGGAGCCGGTGATGAATGAGATGGCTACGCCGATGAATGTTTTCTATCAAATCGGCTATCTTCTGAACATTATGTTTTGACCTGAGCAGACACTTGCCAAAGGTTTCATCTTTGAACAAAGACAACGAATGATACATGGTTGTAATCCCCGCGCTCAACAGATCCCGCTCGCAGACCTTAAGCGCAAACTCGAAATCCATCTGGGAGGTGGGCCGCGGCTGAATATATTGTTCGATTTTATCCGAATGGACGTCAATCATGCCCGGCATAATATAGCGGCCATGGGCGTCAACAATTCTCTCCGCATCCTTCGTGCCGTCCGCGAATCCACGAATCCGATCCTCGTCTATTAGCAATACTTTCCCCTCAATAATCTGCTCAGGAGTAATGATTTTTCCGTTTTCTATAGCAATCAATCTCTTTCCTCCTACAATCAATGGATGGACTATATCAATGAATGAACAAGCTGCTGGGTATAGGCGTCCTGGGGATCCTCAAGAATCTGATCTGTCAACCCGCTTTCCACAATTCTGCCGTCCAGCATGACGATGGTTCTGTCCGCGAGCATACGGATAACAGCCAGATCATGGGACACCAGAAGTATGGAAATGCCGTACCTGGCCTTGATCTTACGAATTAAATCGAGGACTTTTGCCTGTACAGACAAGTCAAGACCTGTGGTCACTTCATCCAGCAGCAACAAAGCGGGATTGTTGGCAAGGGCTTTAGAAATCTGCACCCGTTGCTGCATGCCGCCGGAAAAGTTCTTTGGCGCCTCACTCATGCGGCTGGTCATAATCTCCACAGCCTCTAGAAGCTCCCCGGCGCGCTCCGTCATTTTACCGGCATTGCGGCAGCCTGCCGCGATAATTTTTTCGGCGATATTGGCTGCGGCAGAATAATTCATACGCAGCCCCATAACCGGGTTCTGGTAAACCATACCCATAGTGTTGTTCTTAATCAGACGCTGTTCAGCCGCGCTTGCTGCCCAAATATTTTTTTGGCCACCCTTGTAGTCACTTAGAACAGCTTTCCCCGCCGTCGGCACAAAATCAAAGTACAAGGATCGCATCAGTGTGGTTTTCCCAGACCCGCTCTCCCCAACAATGCCCAGCACTTCACCGGGATACACGCTCAAAGAAATGTTGTTTACGGCCCAAACCGTGCCGCAGGCTGTACAGCGGTTTTTTTCCATACTTCTCTGACAGACATGGCACCCTGCGCCATAACGGACAACAAGATTACTCACTGACAATACCGGCGTTTCAACTAAGATTGGCATTCTATTATCACTTGCCTTTTCTCAAATATCGAATCCATAAAACCCCTTTTAATCCCCTATCATCACTCATCCATCCATCAATCATCACTCATCCATCAATCATCAGCTATCTACCGGCCAAGGAACCTTTCCTGTTTTCTGTTCCTCATTGTCCATTGGTCCACAGGCTGAAGGATATCAGCCTTGGTCCACAGGCTGAAGGATATCAGCCTAGTCCATTGTCAGCTGTCAGCTGTCCATTGACAATGGGATGTGTCGGAACATTGATAAGCCCTGCCGCCTGTCTGCCGGTCAAATATCTCATCAAGATATGTGTCGGCGCTGCCGCACAAGCGGCACCTTTTGCCGACAAAGTTTTCTTTTTCAAAGGGAACATCATCAAAAGCAAGCGAAACAACCTGGGTGTAAGGAGGAATAGCGTAAATCTTTTTCTCACGGCCCGCGCCGAACAGATACAGACATTCTGCCTTGTGCAGTTTGGGGTTATCGAATTTGGGAATCGGACTGGGGTTCATCATGTAGCGCCCTTCAACCATACAGGGATACTCAGCCCCAATGGTCACCTTATTGTATTTCACAAGGCTTTCGTAAAGCTGCAGCCACATGGAAGCATAATCCTTTTCCGCGTGCATTTTCTTGGTAACCTCTTCCCGGGCTTCCACAACGCGTAAGGGTTCGGGAAGAGGAACCTGAAAAATCAGAATCTGGCCGTTGGTCAGAGCTCTTTCAGGAATTCTGTGCCGTGTTTGAATCAGCGTCGCTTCGCGGGTATCCGTTGTAGTTCTGACGTCGGTGCAAAGGCCGACGAATTTCTTGATGTTGACCGCGTTAACGCTTTCGTCGCTGCCCTGATCTATGACTTTGAGGATGTCGTCCCGTCCAATCAGAGAAAGAGTCAGCTGAATGCCGCCCGTCCCCCAACCTCTGCCAATCGGCAGTTCACGGGACCCAAAAGGTACTTGATACCCAGGGATAGACACCGCCTTCAAGACAGCTCGCCGGATCTCCTTCTTAGAACCCTCATCAAGAAAGGCGAAATTGTAGTTGCTATTCATTGTCCGCCCTCCTCGTTTTTCTTACCGCGTCCAGCTTCGACTGGAACGTAACATAATGGGGCAGCTTCAGATGGGATATGAATCCGTTCATCTCCAGACTGTCCCCGTGCATCAACACAAACTCTTCATTTTGAGCCGGATAAGGGCCGCCGTTGTCCAATTCCCGATCAACAACAGCCATCGCGATCGCTTTGGTTTCGTTTCTGCCCAGAACAGCGCCGTAACCGACAGCAAGCTTGAGCTGATCTTTGCTGTCAACCGCGTTGAAACACTCCACTTCTGTAATCAGGATTTCGCCAATATAGAGGCTCTCTTTTTCATCCGGTAAAAAAGGAACATAAAGCTCCACATAACCACAGCGCAATTCACCCACAGTGGGATGCTCCTGGCCAAAACCGCGGAGAGCCGAATAAGCCAGCCCGGAAACAAAACCGGTATCCGCCCGGGCCATGGTTTGTAGTCGGGCGCTTCGGGTTGTCGGAAACTCAAGTATATTCGCGGTTACATCGTAGGGACTCTGGTCGTTGGGACTGTGCCGGTCAATAAGACCTTCTTTCGCCAATTCCTCCGACACCCGCGGACAGGGAACAATCTCTTCCGGCGTCTGCTCAGCCAGGGCCTTGTGCATGGCCTGCCGTAACGCTGTTGGATCCTCCTTTCCCGTCTCAAAATCAATCAACCTATGGGTATAATCGTAAGTGGCGCCTAGAATTTGGCCGCCGATAATATCCTTGAAGGCGGCTGATATCCGGCGCACAACACGCATTTCTCCGGCGTCAACCGTGTCGGAATAGTAATTGCGTGTCAGGGTTGACCGGTAAGCCCGCAGCAAGAATACCGCTTCTTCTATAGATCCTTCGCATTGCCTAAGGGCAAGAGCAGCGTAAGTCCTTGCGTATAAACCGGCCTCTCCCATAACCCTGTCCACAAGAAGGGACAGTTTGTTTTCTATCGCTTCAATTGCCAAATCCTTGTCCGTACCGCTTCTGTAATAATCAAGCAGCTTGATGCTTTCTTCAATGGCTTCCTTGCCGCCGGATACCGCAACATACGCCATCTACACAACCCCCCGGTGTTCATCATGCAGCACTGTTCTGTCCCTTCCTGGTCCGCAAAAACAATGCCATTCGATTGAGCGTTAATACAACGATCCCATTTCTGGCTATCTTCCTAGCCATCTCCAACAAGACGGGGCACAGCAAGCAATTCGCCCCCACTTGAAACAAAAATCAGATCAATCCCTTGGGGATATTCGTCACTGCGGTTTTTACGCAGCGCAATGGCGTCTTTGACCCTTTGAGTTACCGAGACCGTTGTGTGACCGTCGATACCCGGTCCCGACAGCTTCAACGGGCAGGCGGGAACACCATCGTTGCGAATGATGACCGTCGCGCTTCTATGCGGGTCAGCGAGGGTTCCGCTTTTGACTTTTCTCATAATGTTTTTGAGATCGTTAAGGTCATGGGGATCACAAACAAAAACAAAATCCGCCCTCTCGGTTGTCTCTTTCATCGCCAAAGTTAAGGACACAATTTCTTCTGCCAGTGGCTGATTGGAACAGGTGGTAAAACTGACCTCGTTGTCCATAAGCGTCATCGCCACAGCCAAAAAAGCGGGATGACCGCCGAACAGCTTATCCGCGTATTCCCTTATACTGACAATCCTCGCAGGATTGGATACAGCCTCAAGCAGGAGCCGGTAGACTTGCTGGCTGTCAAAAACCACGTCAAAGCTATGCTTTCTCAAAAACGCTGAGATCATTTGGCGCCTCCTGATCCATAGATTGAAAATTGACCATTGTTTTCAGGTGCATGGCGTTTTCCCGCATTATCCTGCTGTCTTGCTCTTTTTCCAGCCGGAGCAGCGTATCCATGCCGCCAAAAACGCCTTTGTTCATAGCCGCGTCAATAATCGCCATATCAAGGGTCTTTTCAGCGTCGTCTCCCATCAGAACGGCCACACCCTGCACCCCGTCAATCTCCACGACCGCCTCACAAACAATAACTTCCCCAAGATAGAACAGGCTCTGCTGAGCCGGTTCACGCATTTTAATCATGGCCAAGGTTTTCCCTGGTTCCTTCACAATGACCGGTGAGTACGTTTTTTGAATCTCCGCGGAAAGGGCCGCCACGTCACATCCGTCCGCACGGGCCAAAATCTTTGAGAGCCGTCTTTTTTCCATGGTCATCTCACTTTAGCCTTGACTTTGGTGGCAACAATCTCCAGCAGAATCACCGCAGCCACAACAATATACGTGATAAACCCAAGCTCCCGCAGATCAAAATAGAAGCTGCCGGCCATAAACAGATCGTATCCGATGCCCCCCGCTCCGGCTGCGGCGCCCATAGCGATGGCGTTAGCAAAATTAATTTCAAACCGAAGGAATGTCCACGCGGTCATATAGCTGATAGAAGCCGGCAGAACGGCTTGGAATACAATTTGCCAATAGCTGGCGCCACTGGCTTTGAGAGCTTCAATGGTACCGCTGTCCATTTCTTCAAAGGATTCAGAATAAGCTTTTATCAAATAAGCGGCGCTGTGAAAAGACAGCCCTACAACAGCGGCGACACTTCCCAATCCGGCCGCAACGGCAAAAATGAGCACCCAGAGAATTGTTGGAACCGCCCTGATAAAAGCGACAAACCCTTTAACAAGAGTAGCGACCCTCGCGTTCGCAATGTTTCGCGCGCACAACAACGCGCCAAAAAGTGCAATGGAAGCCCCGATAATCGTCGACAACACGCCCAGTGCAAAGGTCACCAGCAGCCCATGCATGGCCCCCGGCAACGTGTTGTATTTCAAATGCGGCTGCCCAAACACAACTTGAACGTTGTTCATGGTCGCGGAAACCGCTCCGGCGAAATCAATACCTTTATAGTCAAAAGTCAGGAACCCGAAAATGGTAAGTCCCAGAAGAACAAGCAGCGTCATCTTCACAGCCGGCCCGCTTTTGGATTGCGCGCCTATTTTGATCTTGCCGCCGCGGTTTTTTTTCATGTGCTTATGCAAGTCGAGAGAAAGAGAACCAGTGACCGGTACGGCAAGTTCACTCATCACATAATCACCTTTCTGATTTGATTCGATACAAGCTCAATAGCGATGACCAGCACGACAATGGAAACAACGACCAGACTTGCCGAACCGTAGTCCAGCCGCTTATAATACAAGTCGAACAGATACCCGATCCCTGTCGCCGTCAAGACGCCGATTAAGGTTGAAGACCGGATATTGGTCTCAATCATATAGAGAATCCATGAGATGATCTCCGCTATTGAAGAAGGGATAATGCCCTGGAAAACCGTTTGCATATAGGTTGCGCCGGTGGCCTGCAGAGCTTCAACACAGTCTGCGCTGACTTCGTCGATGGTTTCAATGAAAGTACGGGTCAGCAAGCCAAAGGTCACAAAAAACAAGGCGAAGAATCCGGTCAGGATGTTTTGTCCAAAGGAGAAAAGCAGCAGAATGGCCCAAACAACGTCAGGAACATTCCTGAAAAACGAGGCGACGATGCGAACCCCTCTGCCGATCCATGGATTGATCTTCGTGGTTCTTGTGCCCAGCAAACCAAAGAAAAACGCGCAGACAGCCGCGCAAACAGTCACGGCAACCGATAACAACGCCGTCTCAGCCAATTTTGCCAAGATATTCGGCAGCCGCGACCATGCTCTTTCATCGGGAACTAAGTTTTTCACTATCCAAACAACAGCTTTGGGAATCGACTCGAAACCGGCGATCACATTGTAGTCTGTCACAAGAGCAGAAATAACAAAAAGAGCCGCCACGGCGAGAAACGCCAAAGTAAATGTCCGTTTCCTTTTAACAAAAACAGATGTTTGGTTCTCGGGTCTTGGAGATTTTTCCGCGCGCTCACCCGACATCAGTGATTAGCTCCCCTTCGTTTGATTGATAAATCTCGTAAATTGTGGCTTTATCCAGCTGGTCGGGGGGCCCGTCATAAACAATCCGCCCCAAAGTAAGGCCAATAATCCTTTTGGAATACTTGATCGCCACATCCACTTGATGCAGATTAAAAATACAGGTGATGTCCATGGTCTGATTAATATTGCGCAGATGATCCATGATAACCTTGGATGAATTGGGATCAAGAGAAGCGATTGGTTCATCGCACAAAATCAGCCTGGGTCCCTGCATAATAGAACGTGCGATACCCACGCGCTGCTTCTGCCCGCCGGACAATTCGTCGCAGCGTTTATAAGCTTGCTCCGTGAGCCCCAGCTTCGCGATGATTTGAAAAGCCTGTTCTTTTTCTTGTTCGGTATAGTACCCCACTACCCCCGCCATTGCGGACTTGTGGCCGAGCCGCCCGTGAAGGACGTTTTCGACAACGCTCAGCCGGTCCACAAGGTTATAGTGCTGAAAGATCATACCGGTCTTTTTCCGGATCTGCCGGATCTCTTTTTTGTTGGCGCGGGTTATATCCTGGCCGTCAAAAACAATGGCGCCTTGCGTTGCATCAACCAAACGGTTGATGCAACGCAGTATGGTAGACTTGCCTGAACCGGAGGGTCCGATGATCGACACAAACTCGCCCTCTTCCACAGCAAAAGAAACATCGGTCAGCGCTTTCGATTTGCTATCGTAACTTTTGCTTACCTTTTGAAATTCCAAGATGGGCATGCAATCGCACCGTTCTTCCTTTATCCTCTTTAGTTCATTTCACGAATTGGGTTAAACCACGAATCGTTTACCTGGAGATAGCATTCATTGTTTGTTTTCTTGTAAAACCCTACATTGCCGGAATCCGGATTATAGAAGAAATGCTCATTGTTCGCGGTTGCTTCTGAAGTGAAAATATCCCGGATTTTCTTGATTTCTTCAGCGCTCAGATTCTGCGGGTTGTAGGCGTTGGGGCCGTTGAGAACCGGTGTTGACGCGATGATGACAAATTCCTTACCCCTAACGGTATTGAAAGGCGCGGTGGCGTCGTTCTTGACATTGTAAACAGATCCGACCTTGTTTTCTTCTCCTTCTTTAAGATCAGTGTAGATGTCAACTTCTGTGTCGCAGAAGGCGGCGACATCGGCTTTGCCGCTGAGCAAGTTAAACGCAGATCCTTGATGGGAACCGCCAAAAAGCACTTGGCTGAAAAACGCTTTGGAGCCACCCTCAACCAAATCATCGACACTCAGATTGGCCCATTGGGGCGTCTTTTTGAAATGGTCAATAATGCTTGCCGTCGGAACTTTGAACCCTGACGTGGAACTGTTGGAAACGAAAGACATTCTTTTGCCCGCCACGTTGGTTATGGAATAACCGTCGCCTTCCTTGTATTTGTCCGCGTCTCCAACGTTGACACAGAGCCAGGAATAATAGATGGCGTCGTCAAGGGTTCCGGATACGCCGGAGTTAACAAACAGAACATCCACCCGGGAGTTTTTGTTCTTGGCTTCGATATAGCCAACAGCGCCCATAACCGCGCCGATATCCGCCGCCCCGCTGGCCAGGGATTCAATAGCGATTGTGTAATCCGTAGTCAGCTTATGTTCCACTTTCCGGCCGGTAGCCTCTTCGATCAGTCTGCCAAACTCATTGCGCGATCCTTCATAATCGTTAGCCGATTCATTGGGATACCAGACCACGGTGATGGGTTTCGTGTTCGTGGTGGATGAAGCCGTATCCGCCGCATCACAGCCGGCTAACCCTATCACAGTCACAAGCAAGAGCGCTGCCGTGGCGATAAGAACTGAATACTTTTGCATGTCATTTCACCTTATCCTTATTATTATTTGGCGATCGTCTTTCTCACGATGCTATTGATAATGGTAAAGTTCCTTTGTAAAAACTGTTAGCTGAATTATGTAAGAGTTCTGTAAGGGCAAATTGGGTTTAATCCTAATCTCAACTAAAAACAGAGCCATCTTTACGGTCTATTTTCCGTCTGTCTGCGTTATCCTCCTTGTCGGGCAACCAGCCCGCCTTCGTCGTCTGCCTTGACAAACGCAAAATATCCTCGTAAATATGACTCTGTTTTT
>WRHI01000010.1 GCA_009783315.1 Peptococcaceae bacterium | reverse complement strand
TAACAAGAGCCGTATGACGCGAGAGTGTCACGTACGGTTCTGTGAGAGCCTGAGGGTGAAACTCCTTCGGGCTACTCGACTAAGGCAGCCTTGCGCTCTTTTTCTGCTCCGATGCCCAAGAGGTGCTGCCGCCCCTCCCGCAAAGGCTTGGCGGACGCGCCTCACACCCCGCCCAACCTCCGCCCCCTCTCCGCGCCGCTCCCTCCTGCCCCCCGGCTGGGGTCTGATCGGTCTGATCGGTAACCAATTGAGCTTCTTGACAAAACTCTTAGCAAGCATATAATATCAAACAGTGCTAACTTTTCATATTCTACCAGCCCTATTTATCTCCAGTTGATAAAAGAACAGTACAATCATAATGACATATTGCCAATTTGACACGGACTCCCTGTTTTTCCCTCTTTTCATTGTCCATTGTCCATTGTCCATTGTCAATTGAATTAAGGGAGGTTCTCATGCTCAGGATATTCAAATACCTCAAATGGGCCGAATGGCGGCAAATCCTTTGTAGTCTTGTCTTCATTGTCTGCCAGGTTTGGTTGGACTTAAAACTGCCGGACTACATGAATGTGATTACCAGATTGGTGCAAACACCGGGCAGCGCTATGAGTGAAATCTGGATCAACGGCGGCTGGATGCTGTTGTGCGCTTTGGGCAGTTTGGCCTCGGCTTTTGTTGTCGGCTTCCTTGCCTCCCGTGTGGCGGCTTCTTTTTCCCAGAGACTGCGCAGTCTGCAGTTTAATAGAGTGGAATCCTTCAGCATGGAAGAAATCAGCCGTTTTTCCACAGCCAGCCTCATCACCCGGTCAACAAATGACGTCACCCAGATTCAGCTGCTTGTGACTATGGGTTTGCAAGTCGTTATCAGAGCGCCCATTATGGCGGTCTGGGCCATTATGAAGATCTCCGGCAAAGGCTTCGAGTGGTCAATGGCCACTGGCGCCGCCGTGGCGATCCTAATTGTCATCTTCGCCTTGGTGATGGTTTTTGTCATGCCCAAATTCAGAAAGATGCAGAAACTCATTGACAACGTCACCCGGGTTACCCGTGAAAATCTTACCGGGTTGCGCGTCGTCCGCGCCTACAACGCCGAAGATTTCGAAAAAGAGAAATTCGAAACCGCCAACGCGGATTTGACCGGCACCCAACTTTTCACCAACCGTGCTATGGCCATCATGATGCCCATTGTCATGACTATCATGAACGGGCTCAACCTCGTCATCTACTGGATCGGCGCCTATCTGCTCGACGCGGCGAGCATGGCGGACAGATTAACGATCTTTTCCAATATGGTCGTCTTCTCGGCTTACGCTATGCAAGTGATCATGTCCTTCATGATGCTGGTCATGATGTTTATCATGCTGCCCAGAGCCAGTGTTTCAGCCAGACGCATCAACGAGGTTCTGGATACCAAACCGGCCATCATCGAGGGCAGTACCACCGAAGGCGTCTCCGGCCTTAAGGGTGAAATCACTTTCAAACACGTCAGCTTCAAATACCCCGATGCTGCCGAATACGTACTTCATGACATCAACTTCACAGTCAAGCAGGGCGAAACCATCGCTTTTATCGGCTCGACCGGCAGCGGGAAATCCACCTTAATCAATCTCGTCCCCCGCTTCTTTGACGCCACCGAAGGGGAAATCCTCATTGACGGCGTCAATGTCCGGGATTACACTTTGGAAGCTCTGTACAATAAAATCGGCTATGTTCCGCAAAAAGCCGTCCTTTTCAAAGGCACTGTGAGCTCTAATGTCGCTTTTGGAGACAACGGCAGCGACGGCTTCACCGAGGAAGACGTCAAACGGGCCGTTCGCATCGCCCAAAGCACAGACTTCGTGGAAAACATGGATAACACATATGAAGCCGATATTGCTCAAAGCGGCGCCAACATTTCCGGCGGTCAGAAACAGCGCCTGGCCATCGCCCGGGCGGTCTGCCGCAATCCTGAAGTCTATATTTTTGACGATTCATTTTCCGCTCTTGACTACAAAACAGATCGGGTTTTGCGTAACGTCTTGAAAAAAGAAACCGCCGGCATCACCAGCATGATCGTCGCTCAACGCATCGGCACCATAATGGACGCTGATAAAATCATCGTTCTAGACGAAGGTAATATCGTCGGCGAAGGTACCCACAAAGACCTCCTGCGCACCTGCGCCGTGTACAAAGAGATTGCTACGTCGCAGCTTAGTGAGGAGGAACTTGTATCATGACATGCATGAACAGAGTAGAATCACACATGAAACTCAATGGGGAAAAGCTGCGACAACGCAGCCTTAGTGAGGAGGAACTTGTATCATGACATGCATGAACAGAGTAGAATCACACACGCAACTCAATGGGGAAAAGCTGCGACAACGCAGTCTTAGTGAGGAGGAACTCGTATCATGAGTGAAAACACTTCGAAACAAACCACCGGCAGCGCAGGCGGCAGACCCGGCGGACGCGGTTTCGGCGGTGGTGGACGCGGTTTCGGCGGCGGACACGGCATGGCAGAAAAACCCAAAGATTTCAAAAGAACATGGCTCAAACTCATCCAATATAGCCGTTCCTATATACCTGTCATCATTATCGCCCTTATTATCGCCAGCGCGTCCGCTGTTATGGTAATCGTGGCGCCGGATATCCTGAAACAAATGGCGGAAGGCATTGAGAAAGGGTTGAAACCACAAGTCGACATAACCCAGATGGATCCGGAAATCATGCAGCAACTCTGGTCCGACATTCAAGAAGGCATTGATCCGGCTACGGTCTTTACCAAAATAGATCCCTCCACACTGGACGAAAAGACCTTGCTTGTCCTAAAAGAGATTCAGGACTTACAGGCCAAAGGTATCGATCCTTTCAAAGGCGCTATCGATATGGATTATGTCGTGGGTCTTGCTCTGTTGCTCGTTTTCTTATTCTCTCTATCGGCGGTCTTGAGTTTTTCAGAAAACTTCATCATGGCGACCATATCGGCGAGAATTGCGAAAAAATTGCGCACAGGCATCTCTGACAAAATCAACAAACTGCCTCTGAAATATTTTGACAAAACCAGTTATGGCGACGTTTTGAGCCGCGTGACCAACGATGTTGACGCCATCGGCATGACCCTGAATCAGAGCCTCGATATGGTAGTCAGGGCTGTTACCATGTTTTTTGGCGCCCTCTTCATGATGTTCATTACCAACTGGATTATGGCGCTGACAGCTGTTGTCTCCAGCCTGCTCGGTTTTGGCCTGATGACAGTTATCATGTCCAGATCTCAGAAATATTTTGCCGCCCAACAAAAAGGTCTCGGCGACATCAACGGCCATGTTGAAGAAATCTATTCAGGCCACAACGTTGTCAAAGCTTACAACGGTGGTAAAGAAGCGAAAGCGACCTTTGAGAAAATCAACGCCAACCTTTACGACAGCGCTTGGAAATCCCAATTCTTGTCAGGAATGATGATGCCTATCATGAATTTTGTGGGCAACCTTGGCTATGTAGCTGTCTGTGTTGTCGGCGCGGCCCTCACCATGAGCAACATCATTTCCTTTGGCGTCATCATCGCCTTTATGGCGTATGTACGCCTATTCACCCAACCTCTATCCCAAGTGGCTCAGGCGATGCAGGCTCTCCAAAGAGGCGCTGCCGCCAGCGAGCGGGTCTTCGAATTCTTCGGCGAAGCAGAAATGTCCGACGAAAGTGGTCTCACCCAAACCTTTGGCCAGCTTAACGGCGACGTGGAATTCAAAAACGTTCATTTCGGTTACGATAAAGACAAACCCGTTATCCACAATTTTTCCGCTCAAATCAAAGCCGGCCAGAAAATCGCCATTGTGGGACCCACCGGCGCCGGCAAAACCACCATTGTCAATTTGCTCATGCGCTTTTATGACATTGACAGCGGCGAGATCCTGCTGGACGGTGTTCCCACCCATACCGTCACCCGGGAAACCGTCCATGAACAATTCGGGATGGTGCTTCAGGACACTTGGCTTTTCGAAGGCACGATCAAGGAAAATATCATCTACAGCAAACAAAACATCACTGATGAAGAAGTCGTCGCCGCCTGCAAAGCGGTGGGGCTGCACCACTATATCCGCACATTGCCCAAGGGCTATGACACTCTCCTGGACGACCAGGCCAACATGTCGGCCGGTCAGAGACAGCTTCTCACCATCGCCCGGGCCATGATTCAAAACGCGCCCCTGCTGATCCTCGACGAAGCCACCAGCTCCGTCGACACCCGCACTGAGCGCATCGTTCAGGATGCTATGAACAAACTCTCCACCGGCAGGACCTCTTTCGTCATCGCCCACAGGCTTTCCACCATACGCAACGCCGACTTGATTCTGGTCATCAAAGATGGGGATATCTATGAAAGCGGCAGCCATGAGGCGCTTCTGGAAAAAGGCGGCTTCTATGCGGAACTGTATAACAGCCAGTTTGAGGAAACAGCCTAATACTCCGTCAAGCCAAAAATACTTAATGTCTTGGACCCATTTAAGTGATTGGGCTTGGCGGAGTACTCGTCGTCTGTTCTGATTAAGAATGGAGGATTCCCTATGTTGCTTGAAGGATCACGATTTGAAATCGCCTATTATTCCGGAACCGGCTGCACCGCCATGGTAGCGCGCTGTTTTTGTGACGCTCTCATCCGGGCCGGAGGTCTGGGGGAAGCTTACAACCTGTCTCAAAGAACAGGCTGTTCAGGGCTGCATGACCTGCTTGTGCTGGCTTTTCCTGTTCATGCCTTCAACGCTCCGGAAGGTGTGTATCAGTGGATCAAGACACTTAAACCAGTTGACAACATTCCCGCGGTGGTTATCTCTGTATCGGGAGGCGGCAAAATGATGCCGAACACGGCCAGCCAGGTTAGCAGCATCAAGAGGCTCAAGAAAAAAGGTTACGACATCATCTATGACGACATGCTGGTTATGCCCAGCAATTTTGCGATAGCGACCAAAGAGCTTTTAGCCCTGAAATTGCTGGAAGTTCTTCCTGACAAAGTAGCGGAGATTGTGAAAACCATCGCCTCCGGGGTCCACAGCCAAACCACCCCGGTATGGCTGGACAGATTTTTTTCGAAATTGGGCGAGCTTGAAAAACCCGGGGCGCATTCCTTCGGAAAATATGTCGAAATCACCGAGGCCTGCAACGGCTGCGGATGGTGCGCCAGAAACTGTTCGTCGGGAAACATTTCCATGGATATGAAAAAACCAAAATACGCGAAAAAATGTCATATGTGCTTAAACTGCATCTATGGCTGTCCGATGAAAGCTCTGATGCTCCGCAAGTATAAATTCATGATTATAAAAGAGGGCTTCAGCATCAAACAGTTAGAAAAGAAGCTCCCTTTGACTGAGCCTGTTGATATCGAGGAACTGACAAAGGGGATTTTGTGGATCGGCGTCAAAAGGTATTTACAGAAGTAGGGCGTATGGGTACAAAATGGCTGGCTGGAAGCATCATGAATCCGTCGCTGTTTCGCGGCACGTTTTGCAGGCTTTACTCGCCAACTTACAGTATGAGATACATATTGTGCAAATCTGAAATCTAGTATTCACTAATAACCGACCTGTTGAAACAACTTACCTAAAGGGGTCTCCGCCTGCAATCAAGATAACTTATGCAAGCGGAATTTCCCCCGGCATAATAACCTTATCCTAATCCTCGATTAATGATTGATCCTAATCTCGGTTAAAAACAAGAAGGACCAGTCGGAATAACATAATTAATAATTTGTTAATAGAATATTAAGGCTTTTTTAATAATTATGGTGGTATCCTGTACCTGTTTACAAAGATACCTCGCTTAACGGGCAACTCTCGGAAACCTGTCCGATGAATCGACATGGTCGCGGCAGGATATCGAAGGAAGAAAGAAAGGGGTTGAGATGGTGCTCGAAATCAACAATTTTCTTCCTTTTTCCTTCCATATCATAAGAATGTCTAGAATTTTTTCATGGTTGATAAGATGAGCTGTGCTAAAAGGGAGTAACCGGGTACTGATGCGAGTTAGGTATCCGGATACGATAAAATCAATAATTCTCAGGAGGCGCTCATGAAGAAAAGAGTTGTTTTCGCGATTTTGACGGTGATTTTGTGTATGAGTATGGCAGCTCCTGTATTCGCAAGCCCGGGGCAATCCTTTTATTGGTCCGGAATCTGCTGGTATTACCCAAACGAAAATCAAAGCCTCGTTTCCGGTCCAAAGACAGACACTGGTGTTGCGAACGTGTATACCAATATTGGTTATACGAATGGAACGCAGAAACCTTATAGCCTGTATTGCGCCACAACTTCTTCAGCCTACTATAAAGATGCGTCACAAGGAGGAAGTGTTAGAAGATCAAATGCCAGCAGTACGTACCCATATATACACGACATTTATTACACGGGGAGCGGTTCGTACTACTATGGCCACACAATAACACTTAAGTTTAAGCCTGTATCCCCTGATCTCAACAAAGTGCAAATCATGTTTTATCCCTAAAAGGATCAGTTGACTTTCTTTGATGAAGTCATTGTCACAAATTGGGATCTCTAATCAAATCTGGCATACTCGCTGCCAGATTTTTCTTTTCAGAAACAGGCAGTCATACGGATAAGCCGGCTGATTTCTTTGTCATCCTCCACAACGAGTATGTTTTGCGTATGGCCTTCTTTCCTCCAATTCGAGGGTATTCAGACGGCATATGTAGACTGTTCAATGAGGCACGAGGTAGAGGTTGGGGAACGGGAGAATCCAATTGTATCTCTGCCTGAGGCAGCCCTCGAAGCGCGAAAAAAATCTGCGGGCTTTTGGATACTCCCGTTCCCCAACCTCTACCTCGGGACTGTTGCGACACTACGTTGTATCCCTCTGAAGCCTCCATTCCCCATCAAGTTGTGGACAAAGCCCTGGTGATGTCATACATATTAATCGCCTCTCTACTTCCTACCTCCCACTTCGACTTTCTACTTTCTTTCCTTCGTCAAACTGAAAGCGACAATGAGATCATAACACAGTGCGGCTTTCAGCCGCAACATCACGCAAATCAGGTTCAATATATATAAGAGACGCTTCAGGAACAACCTCGCGCACCCGAATCTCAGCGTCATTGATCGCCTGCGCGATGGAAGCGGCATCGCCTTCAAGAATTTCCACTTTCGCGGCGACCAGCAATTCTTCGGGCCCTATGTGCAGGGTCCGCATATGGATAAGCGAAAGCACCGGCCCACCAACCAAAGCCGCCTCAATGGCTTCAGCAACCTCAGGTGAGGCACCCTCCCCAACCAGCAAGGAACTCATCTTCAGAGCTAAAACCACAGCGATCACCACGAGCAAAAGACCAATACCCGCCGTGCCCGCAGCGTCCCAACGTCCGTCTCCGGTGATCAGGGTGAACCCTACGCCAAACAAAGCGAGCACCAAACCGACGAGAGCGCCCGTGTCTTCTAGCAACACAACAGGCAGTTCCGGAGACTTCGACGCGTGGATGAACCGCCACCAGGACTGACCCCGACGATGGGGCGACGTTTCCCTTACCGCTGTACGCAGAGATACTGACTCCAGGCCAATCGCCACACCCAATACTACCAGCGGCACCCACCACCACTGTCCTGTGATAGGCTGCGGGTCGGCCCACTTATGCCACGCCTCGTAGATGGCAAACAACCCGCCCAGGGAAAACAACACAATTGACACAATAAAAGCATAGAGATAACGTTTTCGCCCATAACCGAACGGATGCCTTGCGTCAGCAGCCTTTTGGGCTCTTTTGCCACCCAGAAGCAGCAGCAGCTGGTTGGCGGAATCGGCAACGGAATGCACCGACTCGGCTAACATCGAGCTGGAATGTGTGACCAGCCAGGCAACAAATTTTGTAGCCGCTATGCCAAGGTTGGCCATCAGGGCCGCGAAGATGGCTCTTGTGCCGGTTTGACTCAAAATTAACCATTCCTTTTTGGAGATTTGCATATCTTTCGTAAAGCTCGTATAATGACACCAATAAAAGGAGAATAAGCAATGATCACAGTCCACAAAGTTTCGAAAACCTTCAATAACAAAGTCGTTCTAAAAAACATATCATTCCATGCCTGCATCGGCGAAATCGTCTGTCTGTTTGGCCCTTCCGGCGCCGGCAAAACCACGCTGCTCAGACTCATGTCCGGCTCCCTGAACGCCGACTCCGGAGAAATCACCATCGGCAAAACCCAAGTCCCCTCCTCGGATCTCTATCATCAGATAGGCTTCATGCCGCAAAACCACGCCCTCTATAACGACCTCACCGGCTTGGAAAACCTAATGTTTTTCGGCAGCATGCACAAAATAGATCGTTCGTATTTAACCCAAAAAGCCCATGACATGCTCCAAATGCTCGGCCTGTTTCCCGACAAAGACAAACTCGTCCGCAAATATTCAGGCGGTATGAAGAAAAGGCTTTCCCTGGCCATTGTCCTGTTACACAATCCCCGTTACCTGTTCCTGGACGAACCCACCGTTGGCATCGATCCCATACTGAGACAATCGGTATGGTTTCAATTGCGACGCCTGCGCGATAGCGGCGTTTCTCTGATCGTCACAACCCACGTTATCGATGAAGCCATTAATTGCGACCGCATAGCCCTGCTAAACCAGGGTACCCTCGTCGCCTTTGATAAAACCGAGAATATCATGAAACGCGCCCCTAAAGGAGACATTGAAGAACTGTTCTTGTAAACCAATGACAGCACCCAAAACAAGCGTCCATAACGTCTGCAAGCTACGACAAACAACAAGCCGCGGACAGATCATAACACTTATAACAAAACGGATTCTCCCCCATCAATCTACCTAAAATTTCTTATATCTTAAAAAACTGGGGATCTCAATATCAGTATTCCCAAACGGAGGCGTCGACATCACATCTTCAACATCTTCTTCGGGTTCCATTTCCATGTTCATTTCTGGATGCTGCGCAATCGCTGCTGCCGGCTGAGGACGCCTGTATTTACCATCAAAACCCGTGGCAATCACCGTAATTTTAATTTTATCGTTCATGCCCTCCTCAAAAATCGCGCCAAAAATGATATTGGCTTCCGGATCGGCGGCCTCGGATATAATCTCCATCGCCTCATGGACTTCGAACATCGTCACATTATGGCCACCGGTAATATTGCAGAGGATGCCCATCGCACCGTTGATAGAAGTCTCCAGCAGCGGGCTGGAAATAGCCTTGTTCGCCGCGTCTTTGGCGCGGCCCTCGCCTTCGGACTCCCCTATACCCATCAGCGCGGAACCGGTACTGGACATAATGGTCTTCACATCGGCAAAATCCACATTAATCATGCCCGGCACAATAATCGCGTCCGAAATCCCCTGAACCCCTTTCAACAAAACATCGTCGGCGATCTGAAAAGCTTCCTGCAGTGTCGTATGCTTATCCACCACCTGCAACAAACGATCATTGGGAATAATAATCAGGGCGTCCACCCGGTCGCGCAGTTCATTGATGCCGCGTTCCGCCTGCATAGCCCTTTTACGCCCCTCGAAAGTAAACGGCCTTGTCACAACGCCGATCGTCAGAGCTCCCAGCTCCTTCGCCACCTCCGCCACAATAGGAGCGGCGCCAGTTCCCGTACCTCCGCCCATACCGGCGGCCACGAAAACCATATCAGAACCCACAAGCTGTCCGCCCAATTCTTCACGACTCTCTTCCGCTGCCCTCAAACCAACCTCCGGATTGGCTCCCGCGCCCAGCCCTTTCGTTAATTTTGCGCCTATTTGAACCTTAATGCTGGCTCGCGACATATTCAGAGCCTGAGCGTCGGTGTTAATGCTCATAAACTCGACACCTCTGAGCCCAGTAGAAATCATCCGGTTGACAGCGTTGCTGCCGCCGCCTCCCACACCAACCACCTTAATCCTTACCAACTGGTTATCGTCGGTATCGAACTCCAACATCTCTTTCCCTGCCTCCCTTTATATTTCTTCCCAAATATTGTCTCTGATCATAACGCCACACAACCGGCAACGACCACACATCACCACGGCATAACAGTGTGCCTGTCCGAAGTCAGATCAACATGACGGGCAGACTGAACCGCCTCATCCTTGATCAGTTCGGCAAGCAACCGTAGTTTTCCTGCATAACTGTCCCTAATCCCCAATCTAACCTCGGCCCGCGTATCCAGATAAAGATTAACGGCGCCCACCGCCTCTACATGAATCTCATTAATGCGTATCTTCAACTCCGGCGGGACATCAGCCAAACATCCTAAAGCTTTGCTGAGAGCCTCATGCTCAATCACCTGCCCCGGTCCAACCGCGCTCTGAATCTGGATTCCGGTCAACACAGGACAAGGTGTGTCCGGCCACATGTCAAAACACCGCAGCACCGTGCCAAGGCTGTCCACCTCAATCAGCTGCTCTCCTGTCAGAATCAACGCCACGGGAGTGCGCTCCACCACTTTGAGGATAAGCGTATGGGGAAGCCGGCGCTCGAACCAAGCCTTATCCACCAGCGGATGAAGCTCAATCTTATGGGCCAAAGCGTTGGTGTCAAGCAAAAACAAGTTTTCACCCTGCACGGCCCCCAACAACACCAATATGTCCCCTTCATCAATAAGTTGCAACCCCTCCGGCCTAACCTCTCGCACCGTAAAAGACCCCGACTGGGTGACAAACAGGATGCCCGCCATAATGAGAACGACCGCAAACACAACACAAAGAAAAGAAGTGTTGTGTAGTAAAGAAGCGGTGTTTTTTTTCACGCCTTTGTCCAACCCTTTTCCCTATCCACTAGCTGCCAACGGACAAATATCAACCGTTAAGCAGACTTTTCCCTCCTAAAGAATTACCATGAACCCGTAGAATAACCTTAATAAATTGTACCTTGTCTTTTCTGTCCTTGCAAGGGGGTTTTTCTAGGAATTTTTTACCTTAGGTTCGATCAGGTATTATATCATCCGCTGAACTTTGGCCCCGACAGCCTGGTACTTTTCCTCAAGTCGCTCATACCCGCGGAAAATATAGTCGATATTGCGCAAAACGCTGGCTTCTTCCGCAGCCAAAGCGGCCAAAAACAAAGCCGCGCCCGCCCGCAAATCGCTGGCCTCAACAAAAGCCCCTTCCAACTTCTTCACTCCGTGAATAATGGCCGAACGGCCCTCAACAATGATTTTGGCACCCATGCGCCGCAATTCGTCCACATGCTGAAAACGGTTTTCAAAAATTGTTTCCGTCATCACGCTGGTTCCATCCGCCAAAGTCATCAACGCTAGGAACTGGGGTTGCATATCCGTTGGGAAACCCGGATAAGACATGGTTTTTATCTCCATCGGCTTAATACCGCCGACATGCCGGACGCGAACAGAATTTCCTTTCACGCTCACCTCGGCGCCGCATTGTTTTATCTTGGCAATCACAGGACTCATATGTTCCGGCACAACATCGTTTATCTCCAAATCGCCTTGGGTCATAACCGCAGCCAGCATATGCGTTCCCGCCTCGATCCGGTCGGGAACAACAGTGTAGGTCGTACCATGCAGCGGCCTTCGGCCGTTAACACGAATCATCGAAGTCCCCGCTCCGGCGATTTGGGCGCCCATTGCATTAAGCATATTCTGCAAATCAACAATTTCCGGCTCCCGGGCGGCGTTGCGCAAAACCGTCGTTCCTTCAGCAGCCACAGCGGCCATCATGAGGTTCTCAGTCGCCCCCACACTTGGTACGTCAAAATAAATATCAGCTCCGCGCATGCCGGCAGATTTAGCCTCAATATAGCCGTGGCGCTCAATAATATCGACCCCAAGAGCCGCCAGGCCTTTGAGGTGTTGATCCATAGGCCTGCTGCCGATGCGGCATCCTCCCGGCAGAGGTATTCTGGCCATCCCCAGCCGTGCCAAAAGCGGCCCGAGGAAAAGATTGGATGCCCTCATCTGGCGCATGCTGTTCTCGGAAATCGACACACCGGTAATGGTTTGGGCCTCGATGGTCAAAGCATCACCGTCAGAATATGTTTTTGCACCGAGACTTTCCAGCACTTCCACCATATGTTGCACGTCGCTGAGCTGAGGGATATTATGCAGAGTGCTCTCGCCCTCGCCAAGCAAACTCGCGGCCAGAAGAGGCAAGGAAGCGTTTTTTGAGCCCCCGACTGTTATGCAGCCTTCCAGTCGCTGCCCTCCGTTGATTAAATACTGGTTCATTGTTTTCCCCCCCCCAACTAAGTCGTTTATCCTCATCTTGCTTACAAACAGGAGTCAGCATAACAGTTTGATAACACAATCAACATAGCTGATCATTGCCATTGGCAATAATCAGGCAGAAGCAGAAACATGGGCATAGGTAGATCGACTGCTGACAGAACCCTTGAGAACCAGAATAAATATGTTATTTAGGTATCAGCTGTTTATATTATGTTCGAACGGCAAAAAAGGTTACGAGCACAGTCCAAAGACTTTGCTGAAAGGAAAACACCACCCCCACAATGCGAAACGCCTCTTTCTTTTCAAACCAATAATTCATTTCTTCCGCTTCTTTTGTGGCGCCTCACCGCCAAGCCGTCTCCAAACAAATCCCCACAATACTCTCCAAAGCATCACGCCGCATCGCCTCCCCGGCCCGCGCCGCCATCTCCTTCAACGCGAAAGCGTTGCCCAATAACCGCTCCACTTCCTGCCATAGCCCCTCCCCCGTCATCTCCTTATCCAAAACCATGCGCGCCGCGCCGCCATCCACCATAGCCCGGGCGTTAAACTCCTGATGATTCTCCGCCGCGTAAGGATAAGGAATCAAGATGCTCGGCAGCCCCGCCGCCGACAGCTCAGCCAACGTTGTTGCTCCGGCCCGGCAGACACACAAATCAGCCACCGCCAGCGCGTGAGGCATCTTCTCGATATAAGCGGCGACATGCCACCCCGGCCTCTGGGGCTCAATCCCCAACCGCCGCAACTCCGCCAAAGAATCCTCATAATCCAAAGTCCCCGTGGCCCAGATCAACTGCACATCTTCACGCTCCCGCAGTTTCTCCGCGATAGAAACCATCGCCCGGTTAATACTGCGGGCGCCACGGCTCCCCCCTGTCACCAGCAGAACCTTCTTTCCCGGCTCCAACCCAAAAAATCCTAACGCTTCCTCCCGGTCAACCCGGCCAACACTAGGCCGCACAGGTTGTCCCACCACCGTCACAGGGCAAGACTCAGGAAAATGGCTGCGTCCGTCGGCAAAAGCCAGCATCACCCTCTTCACCCGACGCGCCAACAATTTATTGGTCATCCCCGGCCACACATTCTGCTCATGCAGCAGCGCCGGCACCCCAAACAACGAAGCCACCAGCAACACCGGACCGGAAACAAATCCCCCCGTCCCCACAACAAGATCGGGATGAAAATCTTTCATAATCTTCTTCGTCTGCCAAAGAGCCTTCAGATTGCTGCCCACAGTCTTCAACAACGTCAAGCTCAAACGGCGCGGCAAACCCCGTCCCGCAATCCCCTGAAAATCCCACCCGGCTTCCGGTACCAGCCGCGCCTCCATACCCTCCTTCAACCCCACATAAAGAATCTCCGCCTGGGGCTGAGCCTTGCGAATACCCTCAGCAATCGCCAAAGCCGGGTAAATATGTCCACCGGTTCCGCCTCCCGTAACAATAACACGCACAAAGAAAACCACCTTTCTGACAATGGACAATGGACAATGACAATGGACAATGGACAATGGACAAGGCTGATATCAATTGTCTTCTGTATCATGTATTCGCCATTTTATCTCCTTACTTCCTGTATTCTATATTCTGTATCCTGTATCCTGTATCCTGTATCCTGTATCACTCTTTGTTTATTATCCCATTCCAATCCTTGGATTAAGCCCCTACCCAACTACATCCTCATTGTCCATTGTCCATTGTCCATTGTCCATTGCCTATGTCCATTGTCCATTGCCTATGTCCATTGCCTAAGTTTCCCGCGAAACATTCAACAGCAACCCCGCGGCAATCATTGTGAAAATCAGTGATGTCCCTCCATAACTCAAAAACGGCAGCGTAATCCCTGTCACCGGCAACAGGCCGGAAACAACGCCTATATTGACCATCGCCTGAACCCCGATCAGCGATGTGAGCCCAGCAGCCAAGAGACTCAAAAACGGGTCGTTTACACGCATGGCCACGCGAAACCCCCGCCAGATGAATAAGAAAAACAAGAGAATGATAAAACAACCGCCGATGAACCCCAGCTCTTCGCCAATCATTGCGAAGATGAAGTCTGTATGATTTTCCGGCAGATAGAGGAATTTTTGCCGGCTCTGTCCCAAACCCAAACCGAATAAACCACCCGGCCCCAAAGCAAGCAGAGCTTGGATGGTCTGATAACCGTTGCCCGAAGGATCGGCCCAGGGATCAATGAAGGCAAAAATCCGCCGCATCCTATACGGCGCCGACAGAATAGCCATTGTCATCAAAGCCGCGCCCGCGCCGCCCAGCATAGCCATATGCTTGACGCGTGCTCCCGCCACCACAAGCATAATACAGACACTGGCCGCAATCACAAGCGTCGTTCCCAAATCCGGCTGCAGCATCACCAAGCCGCAAACCAATCCCATAAGCGCTAAAGTCGGCAGCATACCGCGACGGAACGAGCCAAAATCCCGCGTCTGCGTCAACACTTTGGCAACAATAAGAACCATCGCAATCTTGATCACCTCAGATGGTTGAATCGAAAGAGGCCCCAAACCAATCCAGCGGTTGGCGCCGTTCACACTGCGTCCCAGCCCCGGCACCTTCACCAACAACAGAAGAACCAGTGAAACAATAAATAGCACCTTAGCCCATTGCCAAAGCAGCCGGACATCTACCCTGGCGGCGACAGTCATAGCCACAGATCCCAGAGTCACCCACAGCAACTGCATAAAAAAGAAGTGATACTTGTTATCATAGTAGAGCATTCCCTTAACCGCACTTGAGCTGTACGTCATAACTATGCCAAGCACAACCAACACCGCGATAACAACCAATAGACCCCAATCGATATTAAGGTCGACAAACTTGCTTCTCAGCGTAAACACCCCCAAACGGACAACTCACATGACAATGGGACATAATAGACAGCTGATATCTTTCAGCAGTAAGACGACGCAAGACATTAAATGATTTTGGCTTGGCAGAGTACTGGTGTTCATTGTCATCTATATATGTTTACGCGCGTATTCCTTAAAAATGTTATGTTGAAGCACCATCAAAACCAAAATAAACTTCAGATGGAAAAATATTTTCTAATCGCGACACTTACGCTCAGTAACCCTTAAAACTTGTTCAAAAGGCAATAATTTCATCGAATCCTCTTGTGGAAGAAGGGGAAAATACCAATGAAGCTCACCCGTCTTAGCAAGGTAATTTCCGTTATTTTTACCGCTAGTTAAGACAGTGAGCTTTTATTATTATCACTGAGATTCAGCCGGAAAAATGTTCTCGCACCAGCTCCCGAAAACAAGCCCCTCGTTCCTCATAATTCTTAAACGCATCCCAACTCGTGCACCCCGGTGAAAGCAGCACCACGTCTCCTGCCTCAGCCACGGCAATCGCTGCCTTCACCGCTTCAGCAAAACTGCCCACCGACATCATCCGGGGAATCCCAACCGCCGCAGCCGCGCTCCGGAGCTCATCGGCGGCTTCGCCATAGAACACAACACAACGACAGCAACCTCGCGCCGCCTCCATGAATTGCGTCATATCAAGGCCTTTATTCTTACCGCCCGCCAACAAAACAATAGGCTGGGCATAAGAAGCCAACGCCTTAATAGCCGAATCAGGGTTCGTCGCTTTCGAATCATTAACAAAAAGAACCCCGTCAAAAGTCCCCACAACCTCCTGGCGATGTCGCACCGGCGCGAAACCACTCACAATCCCGGCCAAATCCGCATCCGACAACCTCAACTCCTCCCCCACAGCCAGAGCCGCCATCACATTCTCATAATTATGCGCCCCCTTAAGTTGAAGCTCGTCCACCGCCACCACCGGCTGACTCCTGCCATCACAACGACGCACAATCCATCCCTTTTCCAATCCCCAACCCGTATCCAGCAGCACTGTAGAACTGAAAAAAACCCGGCGAGACTGCGCCTGTTCAGACAAACGCCGGCAAACGGGACAATCCCAATTAATCACACAAAGATCACCGGGCAGCTGATTCCGAAAAATCCGCCCTTTCGCCTCCGCGTACTCTTCAAAAGACCCATGCCAATCCAAATGGTCAGGCGTCACATTAAGCAGCACCGCGATTGGAATCCTCAGTCTATCCAAAAAAGCCAGCTGAAAACTCGACAGCTCGGCCACAACATAATCATACTCAACAGGCGAAAGGCCGGCTAAAGGCAGACCAATATTTCCGGCCACCACCGACCTCTTCCCCGTACTCCCCGCCAAAACCCCAATCAAGCTTGTTGTCGTTGTCTTGCCGTTGCTGCCCGTTACCCCCACAACGACTGCGCCAAGATCCCCCTCACTGTCCCCGGTCAAGGCCAGCTCCACTTCGCTCCAAATCGGAATCCCCTCAGTCAAAGCTTCCTGAACTACCTTCGCCTTCGGCGGCACCCCCGGTGACAACACCATGAGATCAGGCGCCCCCCCCGGCACGTTGGCCAACGTCATTTCCCGACCAAACACCCTCTGCTCCTCCGGCAGAATTAAGTCACGAACAAAAGGAAGCTCCGCCGCCTCCTTTGTATCCATCAAATAAACCAAATCTTCTCTATTATACAGCAAAGCGGCTGCCGCCGCGCCACTCATCCCAGCCCCCACAACCACAACTTTCATATCAGCCCCAACAACTCCTTACTAACTTAATCAATGCTCACAGCAAAAAATTTACGCCAAGAAAAAAACAACCGCCGAAACCGTCGCGGCAACAAAGGAACAACCCCAAAACACCGCCACGACCTTCTGCTCGCTCCAGCCACCTAACTCAAAATGATGATGCAACGGACTCATACGAAAAATCCGTTTACCCCGGGCTTTAAAAGATAAAACCTGTAAAACCACCGAAAGAAGTTCAACGACATAGATAAACCCAACCAGCAAAAAAAGTATCTCTGTGCGTGTCATCACCGCCAGAGCCGCCAAAGCGCCCCCCAAAGCCAAAGAACCGCAATCTCCCATAAAAACCTGAGCCGGATAAGCGTTAAACCGAAGAAAGCCGAAACAAGCTCCCACCAAAGCAGCTGCAAAAATCGCGATCTCCCACGCTTCATTCACACCCCGGGTCCACAGAATGAGAGCAATACAATAGAACGCTGACGCCGAAAAAATTACACTGCCCGAAGCCAGCCCATCCAATCCATCCGTCAAATTAACAGCATTAATCATGCCCACTAGCAGAACAGCCGTAAAAGGATAATAAAGCCAACCCATCTCAAACGAGCCTTGCACAAAAGGCAGCACCATATCCGTCCCGCGACCGGCCCAAGCCGCCAACGCCAAAATAACCCCAACCAAAACAAACTGCCCAAACAGCTTCTGTTTCGCGGTCAGACCTAAATTACGTTTCTTCACAATTTTAATAACATCATCGAGACCGCCCAAAACCCCAAACAAAACAAAAGAAAGCAAACAGATCAGAACCGGCATATTCAAAGGAAAAGCGCAGACCCCAACAGCGACAACCACAGCAATTAAAATAATAATTCCGCCAACAGTAGGCGTTCCCGCTTTACGCAAATGATGCTGCGGGCCATCCAGACGAATATTTTGACCGAACTTCCATTGATGAAGCTTGGGAATCAACAGAGGACCCATAATCAAACTAACCACCAAAGCAATCCCCGTTGACAAAATAAGCATATAAGTCATCGCTGCACCCCCTGTTCGAGGTATTCGATATTCGGTATTCTCGTCACCAACTAACCTCTAACCCCTAATCCCTAACCCCTAGAGAATTGTCAACGATCAAATTGACAATTCTCTCCATTGCCATCCCTCTGGACGCCTTAACCAGAACCCAACATCCCGGCCCAGCCTGGTGAATCAGCTCCTGCGTGCGACGAACCGCTTCCTCATGACTCTGACACTGAAAAACCCGGTCGGCAGAAAACCCGCTCTCAACCGCGCCCCGGGCAATCTGTTCCGCCAGAGAGCCCAGTGTGACCAGATAATCAATACCCAGAAACGCCACCAGCGCCCCCACGACCAGATGCTGGCTCAAGGCCAGTTGTCCCAATTCAAACATATCACCCAGCACGGCAATCGTCGCCCCATCTGCACGCTCCTTAAGCACACCCAATGAGGCTTTCATTGAAGCCGGATTGGCGTTATAGGCGTCATTAATCAGCGTACTGCCGCCAATGCCCGATACAATTTCCAAACGCATTTTGCTAAGACCCGGACTGTTCAAAGCCCGCGCGCCTTCCCGCAAAGGAACATTGAGCGCACGCCCCACCGCCAAAGCCGCCAAAGCATTCAGCACGTTATGGTTTCCGGGCAACGGCAGTTCCACAACAATAGGTTCCAAAGGTTCATGGCTGAGCCGCCGGCGATCCTTGTTCGGGCTCTGACGCCGGTCGATATTCCAGTCCGTCTTCTGTATACCTGCGTCCACAACAGGGTTGCGATCACAAGCGCGCCGTGGAATCACGCTGCGTTCAACCAACTCGCAAGCCACCTTAAAGCGAGTACCCGTTTCCCCGGAAACCTCCACATCATAGGCCCGCACCTGCAAATCCTCATAGCGGCCCTCCATGCCAAAACAAACCTTATGGCAATTCATTCCTCGCAGCTTTGTCATCGCCGCGCTCTCGGCGTCATCAGCATTGAGAATCGCCATTCCCACCTTGGGCAAAGAAGCGATCAGTTCCCACTTCGCCTGAGAAATAGCCTCCTGAGAACCCAGAAGCTCAATATGGGTATTGCCGATATTGGTAACCACCCCAATATCAGGCCGGCAAATCTGACAAAGCTGCGTAATCTGCCCCGGCCCCCGCATACCCATCTCCAGCACAAACACCTCGGTACCCGGCGGCGCCTGCAAAACACTTAAAGGCAGTCCAATTTCCGTATTGAAATTCTCAGGGGTTTTATGTACCTGGAACCCCACGGATAAAACAGCCGCGATCATATCTTTCGTCGTTGTTTTGCCATTGCTTCCCGTTACAGCGACAACCAAGGCGTCCAACTCATCAAGCCAAATATAAGCCAGCTTCTGCAGCGCCGCCAAAGCATCGGGAACCAAAATCAACGTCTTTTCCGGCGGTACCGTAAAATAAATATCCTTATCCGTAAGAGGCGAAATCTGCGCGCAAAAATGGTTTTTATACCCTTCCACACTCGCCACAACGATAGTCGCTCCGGCTTCCCAAGCATGCCGTATAAAGGCATGACCATCCAACCTCTGCCCTGGAATGGCAAAAAACAGCGATCCAGCACTCGCCTGACGGCTATCAACCACACAATTATCAAACGAATTATCCTGGGGCCCAAAAAGCCTGCCGTCAACCAACGCGCTCACTTCAACACTTTTCCACATAACTTACCTCCAACTTCGGTTCACAACTTTGTCTACTTCATCGATTAGCCCATCATCCCTACAAACCCGCAAGAATTTCCGCTGCCACCTCACGGTCGTCAAAATGTATAGAATCCTTTCCGATGATCTGATAATCCTCATGTCCCTTGCCGGCAATCATAACCGTATCTCCGGCACGGGCCATCCGGCACGCAGCCGCAATGGCGCTGTATCGGTCAGGCTCAATCATCCAGGTCACCTCCAAGTCCTGCTCAATCTTATAACTTGAGCCCGGTTCAACCCTACCTTCCGGAGCCAACCCCGGCAAAATATCGTCAATAATAGCCGCCGGATCCTCAGTCCGCGGGTTATCAGAAGTCACAATAACCACATCGCTCAAAGAAGCGGCCGCCCGGCCCATCAGCGGTCTCTTTGTCCGATCCCGATCCCCGCCGCAGCCAAAAACACAAATCAGCCTGCCCGCTGTAATTTCCCGCGCCGTCGTCAAAACATTAATCAACCCATCCGGGGTATGGGCATAATCAACAATGACCTGAAAATCCTGCCCGCAGCGCACGCTCTCAAACCGACCGGGCACCCCGGGAATCCCGGCTAAAACATCGCACACCGCCTCCACATCATAACCGCTTTCCCTGGCCCAAGCAATAACCGCCAGCGCATTATAAACACTAAACCGGCCGGGGGTCTGCACCTGGGCACGGCACACCGGAACACCCTTCTGAGCACTCGACTGAGCGCCCTTCCGGGCACACAGAACATCAAAACCAGCTCCCCCATCCGACATCACAATATTCGCAGCCCGGTAATCCAATTCTAGCGCGTCAATGCCGTAGGTAACGGCGGATCCAGCCTTATCCAGCAAATAAGCGCAGCTGGGATCATCTCCATTCAGAAGAGAAATCCTGTCGTTCTTATAGAAATCCCTGCGGGAAAAAGCCAAAGCCTTCGCCTCCAGATAGTCCGCCATGCTTTTATGATAATCCAAATGATCCTGGGTCAGATTCGTAAAAATCATTGCGTCAAAAGCGCAGCCATTAATCCGGCCCTGATGCAAAGCATGAGATGAAACCTCCATAGCCGCCAACCCCACACCCTCATCCACCATACGGCGGAGGGAAGCCTGAACATCGACCGCTTCTGGCGTTGTATGGCTGCCCGGCGTCAGACACCCATCAATCTCCAAACCGAGAGTCCCAATCATCCCCGCCTTCTTCCCCAAACAAGCGGCAACACGCCCAATCAAACTAACCACAGTCGTCTTGCCATTGGTCCCGGTTACCCCCACCAAGGTCAGCCGCTGCGCCGGCTTATCATAAAGAAAAGCCGCCAAATCCCCCACAACAGCACGAACCTCATCAACCATAACCTGAGGAAAATCACACGGCAAATATCTTTCGACCAACAAGGCCCCGGCTCCTGCTTCAATAGCCACAGGAGCAAAATCATGACCGTCAGCATTCTCTCCCACAACACAAACAAACAGAGAACCCGGCAAAACACGCCGCGAATCCTGACAAACCCCAACAATAGGCGCATTCAGACCTATCCCGTTGGTCTCCGCGCCCAAAAAATCCGCTATCTCCGCAACAGTCTTGCTAACAACTATTTAAACCAACCCCTACTCGAGTATTCGCTTGTTCATAATTCGTAATTCAGAATTCGAAATTCGGGACACCAAGTACGAGGGGCGAGGCTACTGATTACAGAGGCACGCACCTGCCCCTACCTATTATACACAAACCTCAACCAAAAATGAAACAATACAAGCATCTTTTTCCAATCCCCTCACCAATCCCCTCACCAATCCCCTCTCCATTTCCCTTCCCACTGTCGCCACAGGTCAGAGCTCAGCCGGAGGATCAGGAGGACTGAGCCCTGACACCCGCACCTATTATCACTTGCCAAGCGGCTTTCTTCCCGGCAAAGACAATATTGCCTCAATATCAGGATCCTCCGTCTCCCACCAGTCCGACATAGCCGGAGCCGCTGACGCCTCTCCATCCCCCAAATACAGAAGCACCGTACTGCCTTCCTCAACTTTAGCGCTGCCATACGGAATCTGATCCAAAACGACGGAGCCGCTGCCCTCGGTCATAATTTGAAGTTTCGCTTTCTCTAAGGTTGTTGTCGCCTCCTCCAAAGTCTGGCCGACAACATAGGGAACAACAGCTGGAATCTTGACCGGTGGAAAAATCTGATCAGGCAGCGGGGGCGTTGGTGCCAGAGGCGCGTTCACATCCGGCTTGACGTTCATATACTTGAGGGAATCAAGCATAACGCTTTGGACGACGGGACACGCCACAACGCCACCGTAATAGGGCACACCATCAATCACACACAATAGAGCAATCTTGGGATCATTGGCTGGCGCAAAAGCCACGAAGGAAGCCACATACTCCCCTTGAACGTAATGACCATCCCGAACAATTTGAGCGGTTCCCGTTTTCCCCGCCACGCGGTATCCTGGCAAAAAAGCTCTCCGGCCCGTTCCGCAAGTGACAACACTTTCCAGCACCTCGCACTCCAGGCGCGACGCGTCGCTGCTGATAACCCGGCGCACCTCTTGGGGTTTGAAAGCCATCACCGCCGTGCCGCCCGGCGTCACAATTTCCTGAACCAACTGCGGCTTCATCAGCACACCACCGTTAGCCACAGCACAGACAGCTGTCAACAACTGAATCGGTGTCACCGCGTTTGTCTGGCCAATCGACATCGTCGCCAGGTCGAGATCTGTGGCCTTGCCTTTGTTAGCGAGAATCCCCACCGCTTCTCCAGCCATCTCAATGCCTGTTTTTTGACCAAAACCGAAAGCTTCGAGATAATAATAAAAATTATCCTTTTTTAGACGCTGCCCCATTTCAACGAACCCGGGATTGCAAGAATTCTGTACAACCTCCTGCATGGTCTGCTGGCCGTGCCCACCGGCCTTCCAGCAGCGTACCTGCCGCCCCAGGATATCATAAGATCCCTTATCAAAGAACCCATCATTCATATTGACGATGTTTTTGTCCAGCGCCCCAGCCAACGTAATAATTTTAAAAGTCGACCCAGGTTCATAAGCGTTTTGTACGGCGATATTGCGCCGGGTTTCGTTGGGATACTCCTGATAATCGTTAGGATCAAAAGTCGGCGCGGTGGCAATCGCCAGAATGCGGCCGCTTTTGGGCTCCATGGCCAAGATCGAAGCGCTCCTGGGCACACTGCCATTCATGTTGACGCCCTGCCCGGACATCAGCTTGTTCAGTTCTCGCTCGGCAAAAGCCTGAATATTGCGGTCAATGCACAACCGCACCGTATTACCGTTCCTCGGGGGCTGGTAGCGTCTAGCTGCCTCCGGCAGTTTAATACCATCGGCACCGTACTCGCTCTGGGTGCTTCCGGCTTCGCCCACCAACTCCTTATCACGAGAATACTCAATACCTTCCAACCCCTGACCGTCTATGCCGACAAATCCAAGAACATGGGCGGCTAGGCTCCCGTTGGGATAAATGCGCTCGCTGTCTTCCGTAATGCCAACACCGGGAAAATTAGCATTTCTGATCTGTTGGGCCTCTTCCGGCGCGATTTTTTTCTTAATGTATTCGATAGATGTCCGTTTGGTCATTTTCTCATAGACTTTGTCTCGATCCATGTCGAGGATGACCGCCAGGGCCTCCGCGCTGCGCCGAGCCTGCTCATCGCCCGCCTTGCGCACTTCCGCCGGAACGGCGTAAACCGTCTCGGCGCTGATGCTCATGGCCAAAATGTTTCCCGCCGAATCTTCAATATTTCCTCTTTTCGGCGCCACCGGCACGCCTCGGTAATGATAATCGTCGGCAATATCGCTCAAATAATCGCCTTGGCGAAGCTGGACAATGCCCAAACGAACCGTCAGCGCCACCAAAAAAATGGCGCACAGGCAGAACACAACCATAATACGCCTATGCCGAAAGACAGTTTGACCCATAAAAAAACCCGCCTCCCCCTTATGCCGTTGAACCGGCATCACCGTTTTCGATATTGGGAAGACCTTTTGTCAATCCAATCTCGAAGAATCGGTGATACGGGCTCTTCATCAGTGGTAGATTTACCGCGGCAAACCGGAAGCAGATTCTCTTCTATCCATAACTGACAGCCGAGCAACTGACTGTTTACTGGTTGGCAATAACTGTGATCAGCGCGCTGAATACTTTTTCCAACAGACTTCTTTCTCCAGCCGCCTGCGCTTGATCCGCCGCGTTCTTTTCAGACTTGCTGCCCTTCGATTCCGCTTCCACGTCTGCTTCCGCCTGTGAACTCAATAGATTGTTCTCAACGTACAATCTTCCTTCCGGTTCCACCATCCCCATCGCCAGGGCAGCTTGTTCAATATGCTTGACAGAGCTCATAAGGTCAACGTTTCTTTTCAAACCTTCGTTTTCCAGACTCAATTTTTGGATTTCATCAACAAGGATATTAACCTGATTGGCTTTGATGAGGTGAACACCGGCAGCTTTGCCGGCAATAGCGCCAAAAACAACGATGAAAGCAAGCGACGTCACCAGCGCGCGTATAACCATTTTCTGCTGCTTCTGCCGGCGCCTTCTGGCCGCGCTTTTGCTGCGGGTTTTGGTTGTGGGCCGAGGTGCAGGCTCGGCAAAATCATATTCAATTTCCAGCTGCCTAGCTGTGTTCGTGTTATCCGTGGGAAACCAGCCGTCCAACAGATAAACCTCTTTTGACTTACGTTTCTTCTCCATAGATATTCCCTCCGATCCTTTTCTAGACCTTGCTCGACGTCCGGCATTCGCTTTTCTGTGTTCGGTATGCGCTCTTCGATAGTCTTTGCTTCTCATTCGTTCCTTGCCATTCGTTGCTCAAATCCCAAAAGCCGAACTCCGAATCAAGAAACCCATGCTCCGCATCCCAGAAACCAAACTCCGAACTCTCTATAGTCATAGAAACAACAGCATCACTGTCGTTAATGTTGAGAACACTGTCGTCCATAATGGTTATCTTTCTCATAGATCTTCACCCTTTCTTGCAATAACTCTCAGCTTGGCGCTGCGCGACCGGGGATTGCGCTCAATTTCGGCGGCTGAGGGAAGCACCGGTTTGCGTGTCACCACCTCTATGCGCGGCACGTGGCCGCAACGGCACTCGGGTAGCCCGGGAGGACAAGCACAGCGGCCCAGCCACGTGCGGATTTTGCCGGCCAGTATCTTTTCCTCCAAAGAATGGAAGGTGATGACAGCCAGTCGACCTTGGGCTGCCAAACATGTCAAAGCCTGATCCAACGCCGTTTCGAGAACCTCTAACTCTCTGTTGACCGCGATGCGCAACGCCTGAAAAACCCGTTTGGCCGGATGTGGCCCGCTGCGCCGCGCGGCCGCGGGTATGGCCGCTTTGACGATGTCCACCAACTCTTCCGTCGTCGCAATAGGTTGGTGCTGTCGCCGCTGAACGACAAACTGCGCGATACGCGACGCCCAGCGTTCTTCTCCGTATTGAGCGAAAATGGCGGCAAGCTCTTTGACATCGGCAGAATTGAGGATGTCCGCGGCGCTCATGCCTTCCCCCTGGTTCATCCTCATATCCAACAAAGCGTCATGATTGTAGCTGAACCCCCTAGCCCCCTCATCCAACTGCGGCGACGAAACCCCTAAGTCAAACAAAAACCCATTAACCTTATCTATATTCATTTGACACAAGAGTTCGGTTATGTCGGAGAAATTGCTTTGCACCAACGTTACACGCGCATCGTGCCCTAACCGCCTTTCGGCGCAAGCTATGGCGGCGGCGTCCTGGTCAATGCCGATCAGCCGGCCCTCGGGCGCCATCTGTTCCAACAGAAGGCCGGCGTGACCCGCCCCGCCTATGGTACAATCAACATAGATTCCATGGGGATCTGTCAGCAGCAGCGAAATGGTTTCAGCAGGCAAAACGCTGACATGGACAAAATCGCCGGGTTTTTGAGATCCGCTTGTGGGAAATAATGTCGTGGTCATCATATTCAGATCCCAAGATCAGCCATAGTCTGAGCCCTCTCATCACTATTTTCTTCCGCACCCTGCAAGTAGGCCTCCCACAAGCCCTGGGACCAGATTTCCACCCGGTTCATCACACCAACAACGACGGCGTCTTTCTCTAAACGTGCGTGCTGCTTCAAATTACCCGGCAACAGAACTCTGCCCTGTTTGTCAATGTCACATTCAGCGGCACCGGCACAGAAGAAGCGGACAAATTCCCTGGCCTGGGGCTGGGAAATCGGCAAGGTTTTGAGTTTGTTCTGGAAGTTGAGCCATTCAGAGTGAGGAAAGACAAACAGACACTTGTCCAATCCCTTCGTCACCACGAACCGCTCCCCGAGCTCATCGCGAAATTTGGCCGGAATGATGATCCGACCTTTGTCATCGACTGTATGAAGATGCTCGCCCATGAACACGGCTCTTCCCCTCCCACAATGATTCATCGGAAACCCTATTGTACCACATGCCACCACTTTCTACCACTATTCTATCATAACCATAGTGATTCCTGCCGGAATGTTGGGAATATATAAATAAATTCTTTGCGCGGCGCATTTGCCTGAACGCCCAGACTCTTTTATCTTGCGTAACCATAGCGCAACATCAAACTTATTCACTGCAAAATGTATGCATTGACTCAAAAATTGAAAAACTAGTACAGTTATGCTATTTCTGGAAAATACTCCTTATCCTGATCCTTGATGAAGAACGGGATAATTCAAGGTGGTCGAAATTATGCGGGTTCTCCATGTTGTCAACTCATTGGATCGGGGCGGCGTTGAGAATATGATGATGAATGTCTATCGACGCGTCAACCGTTCGCAGCTCCAGTTTGACTTTCTTGTCCAAACCGATCAGGTTGGTGTTTATGAGGAGGAAATTGACTTACTGGGCGGACGGGTTTATCGCGTCCCTTACCAAACAACGTCCAAGTTTACCCTGCCGGGGCAGGCGTATTATGCCAAACTCCGCGGCTTTTTTCATGCTCTGCCCTTGTTTACCTATCCCGTCATCCATTCGCACCTTGACCGTATGTCCGGGCTAGTCCTGGCCGCGGCCGACGACGCCGGCATCCCCATACGCATTGCCCACAGTCACGCCAAAAGAACCACAGGCGCCACCTTAACACGCCTGTACAAATACTCCTGGGGCTGGTTTATCCGGCGCTACGCAACACATTACGCTGCCTGTTCCAAAGAAGGAGCACGTTGGCTGTTCGGCTGGCCACCCCGCAAAGTTCAGGTCATCCCCGACGCCGTAAATGTTCGCGATTTTCTTTTTCGTGATGATTACCGGCAATATCTACGGAAGCGGCACGGATGGGACAACGCTTATGTTATCGGCTATGTCGGGCGGTTGGAAGCCATAAAAAACCCGCAGTTTTTGCTGCGTGTCTTCGCGCGTCTGCACGCGCGCCGGCCCGACGCCCTCCTCGTATTTTTCGGCTGTGGTTCAGAAATAGGCGCCTTGCAGGCCCTCGCTGCTGAACTGCATCTCTTGCCCTATGTCCAGTTCTGGGGCGAACGCGATGACATTTCCCAGCTCCTTAACGCTCTGGATATCCTGGCTGTTCCTTCGCTGGCCGAAGGGTTAGGAACAGCTGTGGTTGAAGCCCAAGCCAACGGGTTGCCCTGTCTCGCTTCCACAGGCGTGCCCCGTTCAGCAGACATGGGCGCGGGACTTGTCCAGTTTCTACCGTTAGCTGAGGAAGTCTGGCAAGACCATTTATGCCGCCCCCCCAAACGGAAGCCAACCGCCTGGCGGTATGTGGTTGCCCGTGGATATGACGCGTTCGATGTCGTTGACAAAATCACAGATTTTTATCTAAAAGCTGTTAAATACGGGTTATGAGGGGAACGACCCTGATCTCGGCTCAACGACATCATTGCAGGTTAACAACACGACATCATCGCAGCAGGTTTACAGGACCGTTAAAAACTGCTATCCTTATTCTGGGTTTGGCTTCATCCCTACAACCCATCATTCAGCTATCCAAGAAAGGTTTGATCTTCCAAATGAATGACGAAACGCTCAACACCCTCGCCAACCTCAACAAGCTGCGTCTCAGTCCTGAGGAAAATCTGGCTCTCTGTGAAGATTTTACCTTGTTGCTAAGCGCTTTGGAACCCTTAGCCAACGCCGAAACAAGTCAGGTAGAACCTATGATCCAGATTAATTCTCTAGGAACAGTCATGCGCGCCGACACCGTCGTCCCCATGGTACACCGCGACGAAATTCTGGCCAACGCTCCCGAACAGGATCAAGGTTGTTTCGTGGCGCCCAAAGTCCTCGAATAGCCTCCTTGGCTAACCCATTCACATAAGAAAGGCTGATCAAACATGCACACCCTCAACGCCCTCACACTCGCGGAAAAAATCCGGCGGCGCGACTTGACGGCCCTTGAAGTCACCAAACATACCCTTGAACGGATCACCACGGACCCCAACAACTGCTTCCTGGACACCACCCCGGAAACCGCCTTGGACGCCGCCACGGCACTAGACGCCCAACTGGAACGCGGGGACTGCCCTTCCCTCCTGGCAGGCGTACCCATCGCCATAGACGACACAATTCTGGTGCGCGGCGACCGCTGCACAGCCGGTTCCCGCATGCTCGACACCTTTAAAGCCCCTTTCAGCGCCACTGTCATCGAAAAAATCCGCGCCGCCGGTCTCATCCCCATCGGCCGCACCAACACCGACGAATTCGGGGTCGGCAACAGCGGCGACACCTGTTGGCACGGTTCCACCCCCAACCCCCGCGATCCCGCCGCCACAACCGGCGGAGCCGCCGCCGCTATCGCCTCGCGGCTTGTCCCACTTGCCCTTTGCAGCGACAGCATCGGCGCTCAACGCAAACATGCCGCCTTAACCGGCACCGTCTTTCTCAAACCCACCTATGGCCGCGTCTCCCGTTTCGGACTTATTGCCTACGTCCCCTCCGCCGAACAAATCGGTGCCGCTGCCGCCAACATTCATGACGCCGCGGCTCTGCTCAACATAATTTCCGGTCATGACCCCCGAGACGGCACAAGCCTCCCCGATACCTCCGAACCTCCCATAACACTCACATCGCGAAACGGCTTGGCAGGAATGCGCGTTGGCATCGCCACAGACTGGTGGACATTGTCACAACAACCTGACACCTTGCGCAGGGTCAGCACCCATCTGTCAGAACTGGACGCCAGAGTTCAGGAATACGCTCTGCCGCCGCGGTACGCAAACCTTGTGAAACTGGGCCCTCTGGCACTCACCGTCATTGCCGCGGCCGAAGGCTGCAACAACTTTTCACGTTATGACGGTCTAAAATTCGGCCATAGACCCCAAACCGGCACCTCCCTCGACGACATTTACTTTGGCTCGCGCAGCGAAGGGTTTGGGTATGAAGTCAAAAAAACGATTCTGCTTGGTTCTTATGTCTTGGCGCAGCAACAATATGAAAAATACTATCTGCAAGCGCTCAAAATACGCCGCCTGATTCACCAACACTTGACTGAAGCCCTGCAGCAGTTCGACTGTCTCTTGCTGCCCGTCTCCCCCACCTTAGACCGGCAAAAAGACGTTACTGCCGGCGCGAAACCCAGTCTGAAGGACATGCTCTGTACAGCACCGGCTTCTCTGGCCGGCCTGCCCGCCGTTGCCGGAACCGCAGGCATCCAACTTGTTGCCGGCAGCCGCGGCGAACAACACTTATACGACGCCTGGGCCGCCCTCTCAGGCTAATAAAAATCTCCTGTATTCGGTGAACACCAAATCACGAGCACCGGACACCGATATTTACCGAACACCGCATCACGAAAAGGAGACACGCCATGCGTTACGAACTGGTCATGGGCCTGGAAGTCCATATTGAAATGGCCACCCAATCCAAACTCTTTTGTACCTGCTCCGCCGCTTTCGGCGCCGACCCCAACGAGAACGTCTGTCCGGCCTGCAGCGGTATGCCTGGACTTCTGCCCGTACTCAACAAAAAAGCTGTTGAACTTGCCATCACCGCCGGCCTGGTCACCAATTGTCATATCAACCCCCGCAGTCTCTTCGATAAGAAAAACTACTACTACCCCGACCTGCCTACATCCTACCAAATTACTCAGTTTTACGCGCCCATCTGCACGGACGGCCACATTGACATCAGCACCGATGTCACTGGCGGCGAAAACAATAACGTTGCAGGCACGACCAAAACCATCCGAATCAAACAGATCCACATCGAAGAAGACGCGGGCAAATTGCTCCACACCCCCAACACCGGCCAAAGCCTCATTGATTATAACCGGGCCGGCGTTCCCCTGATCGAAATCGTCAGCCAACCCGACTTCCGCTCCGCCGAAGAAGCCCTGGCCTATCTGGAAAAACTGCGCTCAATCCTCCGTTGTGCCGGGGTCTCCGACTGCAAAATGGAAGAAGGCTCCATGCGCGCCGATATCAACATCTCCATTCGCGAACCCGGCGCCACAACCCTCGGCACACGCACAGAAATCAAAAATATGAACTCCCTTAGAGCTATCGCCCGGGCCATCACATACGAATACCGCCGTCACGTTGACGCCCTCGAACAGGGAACCGAAGAGCTCGTACAAGAAACCAGGCGCTGGGACGATCTGCAGAACCGCAGCTTTGCCATGCGCACCAAGGAAAACGCTACCGACTACCTCTACTTCCCTAACCCCGACATTCCCCCCCTTGACATCAGCGACGAATGGATCGCCGATCTCCGCGCCGCCCTACCGGAAATGCCCGACGTCAAAAAAGCCAGATACATGGCCGACTACGCCCTTTCCGAATACGACAGCGCCCTCATCGCGGTCAACAAAGACTTGGCTAACCTTTTTGAGGAAACCTGCGCGCTCCATTCCGAACCTAAAGAGATCGCCAATTGGATCATTGGTGAACTCCTCGCCCTGATGAAAAAGGATGAAGCCGATAACGCCACCCGTATTGACGCGCCTCGTTTGGCCCAACTGATCAAAATGGTCGCTGGGGGCAGCGTCAACCGCCTGAACGCCAAAAAAATCTTTGCCGCTATGTACTGGGAAAACGCCGATCCTGCCGCCTACAGCGAAAAGCACAACCTTCTTAATGAAAGCGACGATGCTTTGATTAAACAAGTCGTCAGTGACGTCATCAGCGCTAATGCTAAATCTGTTGAGGATTACAGAAGCGGTAAGATTAAGGCCAAGGATTTTCTCTTTGGCCAGGCTATGCGTACGCTGTGCGGCAACGGCGATCCTGGTACGATCAAGCGGCTTCTTGATGAGGCCCTTTCTTGATACTCATTTGGTCGCGAAACTTATTGGGTCTTGATCCTTGTTAGGTCTTGATCCTTGCTGAGTCTTGATCCTTGCTGAGGAGCGTTTTTTTGTGGGCTCGTGTGCCTTGAGTGGTCACGTTGTGTTGGCAACAGTCCCGATGTGCAGGTTGGGGGGCGGGAGACTCCAAAAGCCCGTGAATTTTTCCGCCCTAAGAAGGATACGTCAGGCAGTGATGCGCTTGGAGTCTCCCGCCCCCCAACCTGCACATCGTGCCTCATTGAATTGAGGACGTTTCCGCTCTTTGAGTTCCCCCGAATCAAAAGCGCCGGATATGCCCGTATCAACAGCCAGACCGGCGTTTTTTCAATTGCTTTTACAAACCTGTTTCCCTAGTACTCTACCACACCCAAATCGCCTAATAGATTGCAAGTATTTCGGCACGAGGCAAGGAAGAACCGACGACGCATACCGGGTGTCTTCTAGGAGGATCTGACGAAGCAGCGTGTACAGCTGATATCTTTCAGCAGTAAGACGATGCAAGACATTAAGTGATTTTGGCTTTGCGGAGTACTAGCCTATTTGGCGGCCTCAACCACCTTGTTCAAATCCGCCACCAACTCGTCCGGATCATGCCCGTGCACTACCGCAGCGCTTTGAACATCCTCCATAACCGCCGACGGACAACCTAGGCAGTGCATGCCCAGGTTAAGGAAAACCTCCGCTGTCTGCGGGTACTGCCTCAACACATCACCAATAACCATGTCTTTTGTAATCATTGTTTATCCTCCTGTACTCTGAAGTTGAGTTTGCCTATAATAATTACACGAAACATCATAGCACTTGTTCTAGACAATGTAAAATCCATCCACACCCAGAATCTAAAATCAAAAATCATCAAGAGCCCTATACGGCGCAAACCCGCTTGTCCGGAATGATAATGTTCAGCACAACATGTATGGCATTCTGCAAGGCGCGTTGTGGTGCAAAGGTTATCCAGGTCATTATATGGGGAGTCCCCTCTGGCCTTGGAACAGTTTTTCAAGAGTTTTTGACGAGACTATTGAGAATTCGGTTAAACAACTGAAAACGGACGCCGGTTTGGTGAATCCCGACGGGGTTGTTACAACCAATTTTATGGCGGCACTTCTTTCGATGGACGCCTTTCAATTGCTGCTCTCTTATGGCGGCAGCGCCGACATCAGAGCTTTTCAGCAAGAAATGAATCGCAAATATGAAGCTTATATCGGCATTATGCCCTGCGACGGCATCTATGGCCGCAACACAAATACCGCGTTCATTTATGCCTTACAAGCGGAAGAAGGGCTTCCTGTCGGTGTCGCCAACGGAAATTTCGGGTCCACTACAAAGAATTGCTGTCCCACAATCCCTTAGGATAAAGGGATCCGAGACATCTCCCATCACTTCATCGGTTCCTGCAACATCACCTGATGACGATTCATCTTGCTGACCAAAAAAAGAACAACCTAACATCAACAAAGATACAGCGAGTATCATCGCATAAAATCTTCTCATCATCCTCAACATCCTATCTTTATCATTTTCTTCAATTTTTCCGACCTGGATCATAACACAAAATATGCACAAAAGCAAACCGCCGCCAACTGTCAACTGTCAACTGCCAACACCTTCCATACATAGATCAGCTCCCGGACATGCACCAGCAAAAACACCGTAACCCCAACGACAATCCCCACCGGCAGAATCCACATGAATCCTCTTTTCACCTGAACCCGGCGGTATGCCTTCCAGCGGGTCGGTAAGCTGACCAGCACCGGCGCCAAATAAAGGGCGAAAGCCACCCACAAAACCCCGCCCCAGCTGGCCCAAACCCAGCCCAAAGCCGCAATCCAGCGCCAGTTGCATCTTTGCTCAATCCAACAAACCATCTTGAGTGCGTCAGGAGAATGCCGGAACCCCGGCGACGCCAAACCCAGCTGCAAAAGCCGCATCCCCACAAAAACCAACCCCAGCGTCAGCCACAACAGGACAAGCGGCATACTTTGCACCCGCTCCACAAAACCCCAAGGATACGCCAGCCACGGATTCCCTCGTCCAGGAATAAGCAAAAAAGCGTGCAGGCATAACGCCGCCGCCACCGCCATACCCCCCGCAAAGGTCATAAACCGCATCCAGCCAACCGCGTCTGTCCAACGTTTCAGATGTTTCTCAGTCATTAAATAGGTATAAGACAATTCGCGTACACGCAAATTTGCCGCCTCTACAAACAAAAGAAAAACAAAACAGAGCGGCGCCGCAACCTTCTCCCAAGTCCATGGGCGGGGTTCGTGGTTCGTGGTTCGTGATTCGTGATCCAGAGACTGCGGCTGCCCCGGGTTCACAGCCTCTTCACTATTGGCCGCCGCCGCTCGGATATCCTCGTCCGCCGCCGCTGTTATCTCTCCCCAGGGTCCTGTTAAGCGATTGGCCGTCACAACAAGCGTACGGAAATCTTGCCGGCCTCCTGAAGCGGCAGCGGAGGCACGATAAGCGATATCATAGGTAAGGCGCGGCACCGCTAGGCGCGCCGCCGCGTCAAGGTATTCAGACGTGCCGTTTCCCGTTTCCCCACCCTTCAGCACCGTCCAAGCCAGCAACGACGGATGCCTGCGCCCCAAACTCAGCATCGCCTCCAGATCCTGATCCCCGGGCAACTTGTCCGATGCCGTCATAGCCACAGGCAACTCGCACCAAAGACCTATCCCTGTCAAATCAGCCGCGTCAAGCCAATATTCATTGATATATTCGATCAAATAAACCACATTGAAGCCTTGCTCCTTTTGGATCCCCAAATAGATTTCAATCGCGTTGGCGCTCTGCAGCACCGCCGCCTGCTCCTGGGTCAGGGCCACACCCCGCACCGCCATAGCTTCACCGTTCAACACCCATCCTCCGTCCCTCGCCAGACCGGGCCGGGCAAACCCCAGCGGCATCTGCAAACTGTCGACAACACCCTGACTGTTTTTGAGAAAAAGCGTCAAATCGTACAGCACCGGCTTCTCAGGACTCCACATTTCAATCTGCTGCCCTTGCAGCGTCAAGGGCAAGGACACACACATACCGCCGCCCTCCCGGCGCACCGGCACGTTTCCTTTGGCCTCGACCGTTCTGCCTCGAATCAGCTCCCCTTCCAACCAGCATTCACCCGGAATATCGCCGACACCGGCTTGTTCCTGAGCACAACTCACCTCCACCGCTAAAACAATCTCCTGGGTCTCCGCCCGGTATTCTGCGCTCATCCCATGGCGGCTCAGACTCCCCTCCGGCAAAGCCTCCAACAGCAAAGCGCCTGTTACACCCAATTGCTCGTGCCGGCCGCCCCAGATCTGCTTGTCCATTGCCGCCGATTGTGTCATATGTATGATGAGAATATTCTCTTGCCCATAAAGAAAACGCGCCGACTCTATCGACAAAGAATACGTTCCGGCACCCTCAACCACGCCAATCTTATGCGCTGCGTCCGCGCCGTTGAGATAAACCTCCGCTCGCCCCCGAATGCCGCCGATGGTCAGCGTCACACGTTTGGCGCTCCACTCACTCTGAATCTGAAAACTTTTCGCGGCCACTGCAAACCCCTCGTCGGAAGGCAAAAGGATCTGCCGCGGCTCAAGCACAAAAGACAGTGAAGGCAATAAACCCTGCGCGTCTCCAGGTTTCCTGCTCTCACGCTGCCAAGCCTCGCTCACACTGGCATAAGACGTCCACAAACCGCTTAAATCGCAGACCGCATGCAAGGGTTGCCTCACAGGATACGACACAAAATACCCCTTGCCTGTGCCCGGCGGCTTATGCCAAAAATAAATCCAGATACCACAGACAAGAAGACTCAGAACAATCAGACCAGCCGTAGCCCGTTTGAACATCACACCCTCGACAGTTGGTAATAATCACGACAATCGAAGAGGAGAAGCCCAAGGCTTCTCCTCTTTTTTTTTACTCTTCAATAATAGCTTCATTTGGACAAGCGCTGACACAAGCACCGCATTCCGCGCAAGCATCAGGATCAATGGTATGCTGTGTATCGCCGGCGCTGATGGCGTCAACAGCGCATTCACTCACGCAGTCTCCACAGTTTGTACACGCGTCCGTGATGATAAACATGACGAATCCCCTCCTTCTTAATGAAAATGATAACAAATTATCCAGCGGAAAACAAGCGCCTTTCTTAACGCAGCTTATTCCATAACCCACCGATGCTATTGAGCATCGCTTGGCGCATTAATCCGTATCATCGTCGTTGGTGTTGCCGGTATCGACCCCTTCAGTAATGCCGAAGTTGCCGGCGCAGAACCGGCACATCCGGGTTTTGCCCTTTTCAAAAGCTTCATCAACATCGGTTTCCGACAGGTTGTCCTCTAGAATCCGTTTCAAAGAAGAACAAGAGCCCCACGTATGGTAAACCTTACTGTTTTTGGACCATTGCACGACGCCTTTGCCAAAATCGCTGGATACTGTGTTGGCCCGCATCTGTTCAAGGTCTTCCAGAGAGATCGGATCGTAGTCGATCGATAAACCGACAGCAACCACCAAGCAGATACCCGCCAAGATGGAAACCCAAGTTTTCACTTTCTTATCCATGTTCTTATCCATCAACAAAATGATCAAAATGGGGAAGAAAGCAATAACGGCAACAATAGCGCCCAATTGGGTCTTAATAAAGAATTCGACCTTGTTCTTTTCGGAAGGAGGATCAATTTTATTGGCCTTCTTCCATAGGAGCGAACCAATAACAACCAAGATCAGATCCAGCACCAGTGCAATCACAATCCATACGATTGGGTTGCTGGGCGGCGTAAATTTCTGCAGAATGATTAATATGCCTGCCGTCTCACAGGCCAGACCGAGAACCCACAGAACCACCGCGATCGCTCTTAAGAGCATGGGGTTGCCTTTGGGTTTCACATACGTTTTGCTTTCGGCCATGATCTCATACCTCCACGATATTATTTTTTGTTTTTATCTGACAGGGATCCCAGAATATTGCTTAAGGTCCCCATCAAATCACTTGACTGCTCTTTCTGTGAATTTTTGGACGAAGTTCTAGATGATGAAGAATTGGACGACGAAGTCTTGGACGATGAAGACTTGGATGAAGACGAAGACTTAGACGAACCGCCGGCGGCCTGTCCGAGTATTACGGAAATAGCCGCACTCATGAGGCTCTGAGAATCCTTTTTCCCGACAGCCTGAGTAATCAGATCACCGATAATGTTTTTGTCTCCCGATTTGGTTTGCTTGCCACTGAGCAGAGAATCAGCCAAGCTGCCCAACAAGCCGCTCCCCTTGTCGGAGCCACTCAGCAAAACATTCAGAATACCACCTGTATCCTTAGCTGTCAGTCCGCTGATCCCGGATATTGTCTCTATCGACTCGTGCGGATGACTCTTGAAACGATCCAGCAAATCTGGGTTGCTTGTCAAGGCCTTGGCAACCGTACCAGCCACCTCATTAATATTGACCATCTCTCTCCCCCATTCTACAATTTGCATCCTTATTTCGAGGATTACGGGCTCATTATATCAAGACACCCGAAGATATGTCAATTGAGATAAACGTTATAAAACTAACCCGAACTCAATAATATAGCCAATACCATGGATTAATTTAAGGCTTTAAACAAGAAAAACTAAGGGGCGACGAGAAGTCATTAGCCAGAACCAGAAATGAGCAGTCAAAAGTCAGAAGCCAGAATAGGGACAGCAGAAGCTTGAGACAACGGTATAATCATCATGCAATTCAATACCGTGTTTCAAAGAATTCTGCCATCTGATTCCTGTTCTGTCTTCTGTCTTCTGATCTCTGGCGCCGCGCGAATGTAAGCCGCGCTATGATATATCCGAAATATTAACCTGGGGCCGATACGGCACCTGATAAAGCCGCCGCAAGCAACACGAACAGTATGGCACCATCCTGTTGCTTACATGATTGCGGCGAAAAACCACACGAGATAAATCATCATGTTCATGTCCGCAAGAACGGCATTTCTCTATCATGGGATCACCATCCTTTGTGTTTTTCCGAACAAAACCATGTTCGTTGTTATGGTGATCATAGTTTGTCCATAAAGTTGAAGGCTTATACAATTCTCTATTGTCAATTGTCAATTGTTATAGCGTATCCGATCCGCTTTTTCCGTTCAAAACTATACACATGCCGGACACCGCAAGAGCGCAGAAGGTTCGCCGCTGCATCAATATTTTCTCCGACCCTGCCGGCTTCGTGGGCATCCGATCCCAGCGTGAAGGCGCTGCCCCGGGAAGCTAGCGCGCTGACCAGCCTGGTTTCCGGATAGAACTCCCTTACAGGCTTGTTCAGGCCGTTTGTGTTGATCTCAACACACAAATCATGATCTGTGATGGCCTGAAGAGCACCGTCAGCCAATTTTAGCACATCGCTGTCCGGGCGCATGCCGTTTATCTTAATCAGGTCAAAATGGCCGATTACTTGAAACAGACCGCTCTGCGCCGCCTGGCGTACAAGGCCAAAATACGCGCGGTATATTTCGTCAAAGGTCAGCGGCTGTTTGTTGTGCTCTTCAACAGAATGGGTGTCCATATCAAAGGCCCATTCGTTTATCTGATGAACAGATCCTATGGCATAATCCGGATCGTATCGCTCAATTATAGCGGCAATGCGCTCTTCCCGCCCCGGAACATAATCGAATTCAATTCCCAAGCGGACACGCAAATCAGGGTATTCGTGAGCTATCCCCCGGATAAGAGCAAAGTCAAAATGGGGCTCATAGTAATCGTGGTCGCTGAATCCAATCTCAAGCAACCCGACAACTCTGGCGCGTTCCAAAAACTCCCGGATATAACCGGCCTGGGTCGGTCTGTCCATGTGGCCCATAATATGCGTATGCAAATCCAGCAAGAGCAACCCCCCTACTTCGATAATTCGATATTCGATGTTCGAGGGTCCCTCTGTATCACGAATCACAGACCAGCGAACCCCAGCCTGAGATTAGGGCTCTGTCCCCGGGCCATTGGAATAAATAATCGTAATCGGCGTTTTCGTGGTTATTTTCGCACCCGCGGCGGGGTTGGTACTAATAATGGCGCCCTTCGGATGATCTTCGGATTCTTGGGGCGAAGACGTAACTTTAAATCCTTGTCCCCTTAACTCCGCTTCAACACCCTTATAGTCTTCGCCTACATAATTCTTCATCACCATTTCGCCAGGGTCGTCCGGATCGTCCGGATCATCCGGCGGCTTCTGCGGCGGCAGATCGTCATCACCATCTTCTACAGGCACCTGATTAATCTCACCAATGACCACTTTGTTCGTGGTAATGCCCTTAAGAAGATTGGCCACCACCTTTTTCGCGGAAGCCTCATCAATCTTCCAAAAACTGATTTTATACTCATCGTTCAAAAAAAAGCCGGGCATTGTCGCCGACACCATATTCTCGCTCTTGAAGTTCTTGGCCATACCAGCCAATTTAAGCAACTCGGCGGTTTTCAAGTTCGTTTCCACTGACTTCAAAACCTGTGGCACCAATTGAGGCAACTTGCCGATGAGCCCTGGTTTCAAAGCTTCTCTAGCCATAGCCATAATAACCTTTTGCTGGCGGCCCGTGCGGGTAATATCGCCTAATGGATCAGAACGAAAACGGGCGTATTGCAAGGCCCTATCTCCGTCTAAACGCTGTTGGCCTTTCTTCAAATCAATAATACCGTCTTCTTCGTCGCCTGTCAGCTTGTACATATCCTTATCAACATAGATATCGATACCGCCCAATATATCGATGATATCCTTGAAGCCGCCAAAGTTGGTCTTGATATAGCCGTCAATTTTGACCCCCGTAATCTCGCTGACAAGGTTAACCATCGTATCCATGCCCCTCGTAGACGGCACTGAGTTAATCTTAACATGCCCCAACACCTCGCTGTCACGGGGTATAGACATTAGCGAAATTATCTTCGTGTCCGGATCGGCGCTGGCCAGAATAATGCTGTCAGCGAGATACCCTTGGTGCTTTTGGTCGGGTCTCTGATCAACCCCAATCAGTAGAAACGTCACCCGGTTGGACAGCTGTTCTGTTGAACCCGGGTCTCCGGTGAAAACCTCTGAACCGCCCGCCACACTGGGAATCATGCCCATATAACTGGCGATGCCCACGCCGGAGCCGAGTATGAGCCCTAATAAAGACACGCCCAACACAATCAGGGACTTCTTGACAATGCTTCCCGTGTTGCCTGCTTTATGTTGCTTGTTTTGGCGCTGCTGCTGCGGAATATGTGGTTGTTTGGATCTGATTGTCGTTTTACTTTCGCTGCCAGACTCATAAAAGGTATCATCAGAATTGCCGTTCATTGTATCAATCTCCTCTCTCCTGCTATCTTTCAATCACATTCTCTATCTTCATTTCTATCTGATTAGCATCCGGCTTGTCTGTTTCCTTTTCTGTTTTATCAGTGTTGCTGTTTGAAGGCTTTCCCTCCTCCCCCATGGTTTTGGAAGTGTCTGTTCCTGGTTTCGGCTTTTGCGGATTCGGCTCTTCTGACTTTGGGTCCATCGGCTCCGGCTCCATTTTGGGCCTAAAATCAACAGACGGGCCTGAAACTACTTTATTGCTCGTAATCCCTTTGAACAGATTCGCCGTTACTTTCTTGGCAACCGTCTCATCAATCCTCCAGAAACTCTGTCCATCCGCTGCTGTGTAAAAAACCCCCGGCAACGTGGCCGACACCATATTCTCACTTCTAAAATTCTTGGCCATGCCTGCCAGTTTAAGCAAATCCGACAGTTTCAGATCCGTTTCGACCGCGTTGTTCACCTGAGGGATAAGCTGGGGCATCTTCAGTATCGTCTCAGCCTGCAAAGCTTTCTGAGCTATCGCCATCAACAATTTCTGCTGGCAAGCGGTGCGGTGTATATCCCCTTGCACATATTCGCGGTAACGGGCGTACTGCAAGGCCTTATCCCCGTCGAGATGCTGCATGCCTTTAACCAAATTGATGTTGTCCGCGCCGCCAAGATTTTTCCTCATGTCAGTTTCAATGTAAATATCGACACCTCCCAGGGTGTCAACAATATCTTTGAAACCATCAAAGTTAGTTTTCACATATCCGTCAATTTTGACCCCTGTTATATCACTGACGACACTGACCAGTTTCACCATATCGTAACCATAGTAGAAAGGTATTGCATTGATTTTAATATTTCCCAGAACCATACTGTCCCGCGGAATAGACAACAAAGAAATAATCTTTGTTTCCGGATCGGCGCTGGCTAGAATAAGGCTGTCTGTACGATAGTGTTTGTCCTCGGGCCTTTGGTCTGTTCCGATCAAAAGAAACGTCACACGCTTCGTTATTTGTTCCGATTCATCCACAGCGTCAGACGCTGTATAAGAACTCTCCGGAACCGGTACATTGGCCGCTAGAGGCGCAAACCTATGCAAAGCCAGCCCCAATTCGGAGCCGAAGCCCACTCCCAGCATCGTGACCCCAACTATGATCAGAAAGCTTCTAAAAGCGTCCAGTCTTTTCTGTGACATCATTTCATGGTTCTCCTTCGTCCCTGTAAGAGCATAAAACCGGAAAGCCGTTGTCTCTCTAAACCCATTTCAGCGAACAATGGCAAGTTTTTCCAATGCGTTTTCACCAATCAAGCATTGGGCATGTTCGCGCAGATAAGCTGAAGTTGTCAAAATCGCGTCGCCGTATTCATCGAGAATGGCCTCAGCCGCTTTCCTTTTGCGCGGACCTTTGATGGGTCCGATAACAAGATAGAACTCTTCATCCAATTCAAAAAGCATAGACGTAACCACCAGATCCGGCAATGCCCAGATCACCCGTAAAACGTCTTCCAAATCCTGGAAGGCATAAACCCACTCCTGATTCGGTGCAAACTTCGAGTCACCCTGCTGAGAAACCCGCGCGCGAACCCGCCTCTCTTCAACTTCTAAGGCGTGATTCTCTTTCTCTCCGAACTCTTCTTGCTTGATGACAGTAATGGCAAATTCATCATCGGAAACGACGGTGGCATGGATACAGAAGGGCTGATCCAGGCTAAAGTCAACTTCCTCGCGCGCCTTGCAGATGAGTTCCCAAAAAAACTGCTCTGTGCGCGCCGTCTTCTGAAAGAAATCCACCAGAGAAATATTCCGGTCGGCTAGTTCCGAAAACGAGATAAAAATCCTGACAGTGTTATCATTGACTTTAAGAATTCGCATTACTCTTCACCCTCCTCTCCTTAACAGACTGGTTAAGGCTCCTTATATTATATCACATTCAGGAAAATTTCCAACGAAAATTTTTCGGACGCCTCTGCGGACATCAGTTCGGGACATCAGTTCGCAGGGCTACCTTATCTGTGTTATCATATCAAAAAGAATCGCTAAAATGCAAATTAATCGACGTTGGTTGCTTGAGGTGTTATCGGTCAGACCGATCAGACCCCAGCCGAAGGGCAGGAGGGGGCGGTGGGACACAGGGTAGAGCCGTTCTTCGTGGCGGCGCGGGGTCTAAGGCCTTTACGCGAAAAGCACAAATAAGGCAGCCTGCGCTTTTTTCCGCTCCAAGGCCTAAGACCCGCTGCCGGCTGGCGGGCATAACTCCTGGAGGGTCTGACAGGCAGTATATACTTGCCTATCAGACCTTCAATATCTGGCGGCAAGATCACAGACGGCGCGAAATTCATTTCTTTTGCGCGCCGGCTGTACCACACAGTCTAAAATATCTTTTGCTGAGCAAATCAAACAACGAAACAACGTGAATCATATTAAATCCTTCTGAGGATTTCCCATTTGGCGGATGGAGGATGCAGAGACCCCCGTGTATACTCAGCTGAAGGATATCAGCTGTTGTCGGTTCTTCCGAGCATCATATTGACCATTGGAATACATGCACTCCATTTAAGTGATTTTGACTTGACAGAGTACTGGTAGCGGATGATAGTTTTATCCTGCTACTGTTTTGTATAGTCTACCCAGATTGTTGCAGGTGCGCTGCTTCTTGCCCCTGTTGTATGGCTGACGAATAGCAAAACAGCGTCGTTGCTTCGCAGAACAACATAAGAATACGTGGGGCCCTCAGCGTATAAATTGACTGGTAGAACTTCATTATTGTTACCGGTTTTGAAAGAGCCACCGGAGGCCACCATCGTATCAACATAGTTTGCTGTGGCAATAAGGTTTTGTTGTGATGTCGCAGCGGCGGCGGCGGTAATGTTGATATTAAAAGTTCGACGGTAGATAGGTTTGCTGTTATATATTCCCCCGGTCGCGGTCTCGGTGGTGGGATAATTTTGAACGCCTGAGCTGCTGGCGCCTGTGGGCCCGGTGGCTCCGGTGGTTCCTGCGGGCCCGGTGGGGCCGGTAGCACCGATGGTTCCGGCAGCTCCGGTGGGACCGGTAGGCCCGGTGGCGCCGGCGATCCCGGCGATACCGGTGGGACCGGCAGGCCCGGTGGAGCCAGGGGTCCCGGCGATTCCGGTGGGCCCGGTGGGTCCGGTGGCCCCGATGGCTCCGGTGGTTCCGGCGGTTCCGGTGGGCCCGGTAGGTCCGGTGGCCCCGACTGTTCCGGTGGTTCCTGTAGGTCCTGTAGGGCCTGTCGCTCCGGTAGTTCCCGCGGGGCCGGCGGGGCCGGTAGAGCCGACGGTTCCGGCGGTTCCGGTGGGGCCGGTTGGTCCGGTGGCCCCGGCGTTTCCGGTGGTTCCGGTGGGGCCCGTGGGACCGGTGGCTCCGACAGGACCCGGCGAGCCTGTGGGGCCGGTGCCTCCGGCTCCTATAGGTCCGGTGGGCCCAGTGGCCCCTGTAGGCCCTGTGGGGCCAGTATCTCCGGATCCTGTGGGCCCGGTGGGCCCTGTAGGTCCGATGGCTCCAACGGCTCCTACGGGCCCGGTGGGGCCGGTGTCTCCGAATCCCGCCGGGCCGGTAGGGCCGGTTGCCCCGGCGATTCCTGTAGGCCCGGTTGGTCCGGTGTCTCCGGAGCCGATGGGACCGGTGGGGCCGACAATACCCTGATTGCCTTGAGGTCCTTGGTCGCCTTGAGGTCCTTGTTCTCCTTGGGGGCCCTGACATCCCATGGGGCCTTCCTGTCCCATGGGACCGGTTGCCCCGGCCGGACCGTCCGGGCCTATGGGCCCCTGGGGGCCGACGGGCCCGCTGGGGCCTGCCGGACCTTCCGGTCCCGCCGGTCCCTGTGCTCCCACGTTACCCGGTTCGCCCCTGGGCCCGATGGGTCCCATAGGGCCGGCGGACCCTTGGGGACCGGGGTTGCCTTTAACGCCTTGTGACCCTTGGCATCCCGGGTCTCCTTGGGGTCCTATGTCACCGCGAACTCCCTGGGCGCCTCGGGCGCCTTGGGATCCCGCCGGTCCTCTGGGGCCGTAGGGACCGGGACTGCCCGGATCACCTTTTTCGCCTCTTTCGCCTCTTGGTCCCACGGGGCCACGCGGCCCTTGAGGTCCGGCGGGCCCTTGGGGCCCCGCCGGGCCGGCAACGCCGGGGTCGCCTTTGGGATATAGATTACAACCGGTATTGGTGTTATTATCATTAGCCATGTGTCTCGCTCCTTGTTGCTTTTTTTAGTTTTCCGATATCAAAATATAAAATATAATTACGTTTTCGTATAGTCTACCCAGATTGTTGCAGGTGCGCTGCTTCTTGCCCCTATTGTTAGGCTGATAAAACGCAAAGAGGCGTCGTTGCTTTGTAGAATTACATAAGAATACGTGGGGCCCTCAGCATATAAATTGACTGGTAGATGTTCATTCAAATATCCGGTGCTGAAAGAGCCACCGGAAGATACGATTGTGTCAATATAATAGGGTGTTAAAATAAGGGTTTGATTATTCGTTGTAGCGGCGGCGGCGGTAATGTTGATATTAAAAGTTCGACGGTAGATAGGTTTGCTGTTGTATGACCCCCCGGTGGCGGTCTCGGTGGTGGGATAATTATGAACGCCAGGGCTGTTCGGGCCTGTGGGACCGGTGGTTCCGGCTGCCCCGGTTGGCCCGGTGAGGCCGGTAGCGCCGACGGTTCCGGTAGCTCCGGTGGGACCGGTAGGCCCGGTGGCGCCGGGGGTCCCGGCGATTCCGGTGGGCCCGGTGGGTCCGGTGGTACCGGGGATCCCGGCGATTCCGGTGGGCCCGGTGGGTCCGGTGGCCCCGGCGGCTCCGGTGGTTCCTGCGGTTCCGGTGGCCCCGGTAGGTCCGGTGGCCCCGACTGTTCCGGTGGTTCCTGTAGGTCCTGTAGGGCCTGTCGCTCCGGCAGTTCCCGCAGGTCCGGTGGGGCCGGTAGAGCCGACAGCTCCGGCGGTTCCGGTGGGGCCGGTTGGTCCGGTGGCCCCGGCGTTTCCGGTGGTTCCGGTGGGGCCCGTGGGACCGGTGGCTCCGACAGGACCCGGCGAGCCTGTGGGGCCGGTAGTTCCGATAGTTCCGGCGGCTCCGGTGGGTCCGGTGGCCCCTGTAGGCCCTGTGGGGCCGGTATCTCCGGATCCTGCGGGCCCTGTGGGCCCTGTAGGTCCGATGGCTCCAACGGCTCCTACGGGCCCGGTGGGGCCGGTGTCTCCGAATCCCGCCGGGCCGGTAGAGCCGGTAGCCCCGGCGATTCCTGTAGGCCCGGTGGGTCCGGTGTCCCCTGAGCCGATGGGACCGGTGGGGCCGACAATGCCCTGATTGCCTTGGGGTCCTTGGTCGCCTTGAGGTCCTTGTTCTCCTTGGGGGCCCTGACATCCCATGGGGCCTTCCGGGCCCATGGGACCGGAAGGCCCGGCCGGACCTTCCGGGCCTATGGGCCCCTGGGGGCCGACGGGCCCGCTGGGGCCTGCCGGACCTTCCGGTCCCGCCGGTCCCTGTGCCCCCACCTTACCCGG
>WRHI01000009.1 GCA_009783315.1 Peptococcaceae bacterium | reverse complement strand
GCGGGAGAATCCAAGCGCCTCTCTGCCTGACGCAACCTTACAAGGTGAAAAAAGTTCGCGGGCTTTTGGAGTCTCCCGCTCACCAAACCCTACCTCGGGACTGTTACGAGCCCACATAATATCCATCTCCATTCACCATTCGGTTGCGGGAGAACCCCGCAGTGGATATTTCTATTTATTTTTTTGTCGCTTCCGGCACTTTTAGAATATGCACCCTGTGATGATGAGCAACTTGCATAACCTGATAGAAATATGCTAGAATACTCTTTGCGTTAGTTTATTAACAGCAATCACCTGAAGGAGGTGACCAATATGGCCAATATTAAATCGGCAATTAAGCGCGCTAAGCTTTCTAAGGCTAAGAATTTAGAGAACGCGTCCGCCAAGTCGGCACTCAGAACGACCATCAAACGTTTTGATGAGGCTTTGGCTGCGGATCCGGATCAGGCGAAACAAGCGTTGCGGAACGCGTCTCGTTCATTGGATAAAGCGGCGTCTAAAGGTTTAATTCATAAGAACAAAGCTGCCCGTAAGAAGTCTCGTTTGACCAAACGGCTGGCAAAGGTTGCTCCGTAAGACGACGCGAGCCATTACGTGATTTTGGCTAGAGGAATGAGTTTGACGAAGCGAAAACGGACGGACATATTTTGTTAACAAAAGAGGGTTGCGTGGCATCCCTTTTTGTTTATGGATCCGGGATGGAGGATGGGTATGCCCCGGGAAAACGGCCGGCTTTTTCCTTTATCTGAATATGCTCCCAGGCTGTTGGCGTGGTATGAGGATCATGGCCGGGATTTGCCGTGGCGTGTGAAGGGCGGGCCTCATCCTGATCCGTATATCGTCTGGGTTTCGGAGATTATGCTTCAGCAGACGACAGTGGCTGCTGTTGTTCCGTATTTTCAGCGTTTCATGGAGCGTTTTCCGGATCTGGCGGCTTTGGCGGCGGCTTTGCCTGAAGATGTTCTTGTTGTCTGGCAGGGGCTTGGCTATTATCGCCGGGCTCACCAGCTGCATGCTTGCGCACAGCGATTGTGGGAGCAGCACGGCGGGATTTTTCCCAGGCCGTTGCGGCCGGATGATTTGTGTGAGCTGCCCGGGATAGGGGCTTATACGGCTGCCAGTATTGCCGCTTTGGCTTTTGATATGCCGGCGGCGGTGGTGGATGGCAATGTGGCCCGGATCTTGAGCCGCCTCTATTGTGTCGGGGTTCCCTTGGCAACTGTCAAGGACCGTGTTGCCGCCTGGGCGCGGGAGTTGTTGCCGGAGGAGGGTTTTGCGGATTATACGTCGGCTATTATGGATTTAGGGGCTGTTGTGTGTCGTCCGCAAAACCCATTGTGTTCCGAATGCCCTTGGCGAGATGGGTGCGGCGCTTGGGCGCGAGGGGAGAGCGATCGGTTTCCTGTTAAACAGCGCCGGGAGAAGCCCGGGTATGCGGGGATTGTGTATTGGCTGGAAGATGAGTCGGGACGCGTGTTTGTGCGGCGGCGTACAGAAGGTGGTCTTTTGAGAGGGCTGAGTGAGTTTCCATGGGTTAAGTCGGCGGGTGAGCTCGCCGGTGCGGTTGTGGATGGAGTTGCTGCTGACAGCGTTTCCACAGCCAAAATGGCGAAGATTTGCTGGGAAGAAACGGGGCGGAGTGTCCGGCATACTTTTACACATTTTCATCTGACTTTGCGTATTTTGCGCGGTTCTATCAGCAGTTGTGTTTTGGCTGACAATTCCGGGTTGGTTGAACTTTCTAGTGGATTGTTGTCTGATGGTTCGTTTGTTCCGGTATCGGAGTTTCCCCGGTATCCGTTTTCGAATTTGATGCGCAAGGTTATTGACGAAATGGGATGTGGGATGTGAGAAGCTGAATGTGAGAGGCTGAATGTGGGAGGGCGAATGTAAGGGTTGGATGTAAGAGGTTGGTTGTGGGAGGTCGAATGTGGCATGAGAGGGGGAATCTGGAAGCGATATGGGGATTTTGCGCACACCGGATAAGCGAATATCGGACATGAGGGCTGGCAGGGTGAATATTCTTGGGGTCAACGTTGATGCGGTGACGATGGAGGACAGTGTTGGCGTTGTTAGGGAGGCGCTGGGGCAAGGCGACCGGCTGCGGGTTGTTACAGCTAATCCGGAGATGATTTTGCGTGCCGAGAGAGATGAGGCCCTGCGGGAGATTATGGCGCGGGCGGATCTGGTCGTGCCGGACGGTGAGGGTGTGGTTTGGGCGGCGCGGGTTTTGGGGGCGTGGCTGCCGGAGCGGGTAACGGGGATTGATTTGGCGCGGCGCTTGTTGGCGGAGGCGCATACATATGGCTGGCGGGTATTTTTTCTGGGGGGGCAACCCGGGGTGGCGGATGAGGCGGCGGCGATGATGGGGCGGGATTTTCCGGGGCTGGAAGTGGGCGCCCATCATGGGTATTTCACGGTGGGGCAAGAAGAAGAGGGTGTGCTGGCGCTGATCCGCGATTTTCATCCTGAGATTCTGTTAGCGGGTATGGGGGCGCCTTTTCAGGAGTTCTGGCTTTCGCGGTATCCGGATTTGGCGGGAGTGAGCGTGGGCGTTGGCGGGACTTTTGATGTTTTCGCGGGGCGGGTGAAGAGGGCGCCGCGTTGGGTGCGGCGGCTACGGTTGGAATGGTTGTACAGGCTTTTACGGGAGCCTAAACGCTTGAGGAGGCAGTTGGATTTGCCCCGGTATATGTGGAGGGTTCTGCGGTTTGCGAAGAAAGGAAGTTTGTAATGGGTGAGAAGGGTTTTGGTGGAAAACGTTTTGATGGAAAACGGTTTGTGATTACGGATGATAACGCGGGGGAATATATTCTGAAAATGGGGGCGTTTGTCCGTGATATTGTGACACAGGCACGACGGAAGGGCGTGGTGCTGGGTATGAGCGGGGGTATTGATTGTTCGGTGGTGGCGCGGCTCTGTCAAGAGGCGGGGGTGTATGTAAAGCTGCTCATGCTGCCGGATGACGATAATATGAAGATGTCCTCAAGTCATCGGGATGCTTTGGCTCTTATTGATGGGTTTGGGTTTGATTATGAGGTTTGTGATATTGGGAAGGCTTGCCGGGCCGTAGAGAGTGAGCTTGGGTCTTTGAGCGATTTGAGCCGGATGAATATCCGGCCCAGGATGCGTATGATTGTTCTTTACGCGGCGGCTCAGAGTGTGAGTTGTTTTGTGATTGGAACGGGAAATCTGGATGAGCGGTTGTTGGGGTATTTTACGAAGTGGGGCGATGGAGCCAGCGATCTGAATCCCCTTGGTTTGTTAACGAAGGGGGAAGTGCGGATTTTGGCCAGATATCTGGGGGTGCCGAAGGCGATTGTTGATAAGCCTGCTTCGGCGGGGTTGTTTGAGGGTCAGACGGATGAGGAGGAATTGGGGATTTCGTATGACCTGATGGACGCGTTTATTTTGAAGGGAACCAGTGGCAACGCCGAGGTGGATGGGAAAATTGAGCAGAGGATAGAGATGTCGCGGCATAAGCTGGAGCCGATCCGGGTTTTTGGCGAGTGCTGCTCTTTATGTTAACCCAGCCAGATGTGAAACAGACCGGAAAGATTGCACGATTTTAATCGAGGATTAGGATTAGTACAAAATTTGGCGATAAAAAGCCACGGTTTGATCGGCCATGTCTTCCGGGTTGAATAAAGTCAGACGTTCTTGGGCGGCGGCGGTCAGGGCTTGGCTGTGGGCGGGGTTTTCCAGCAAACGTTGGCAGGCGTCGGCTATAGCGTTGGCATCGGCGGGTGGAACCAGTAAGGCGTCGGTGCCGGCGCGCAGGATTTCGGGGATGCCGCCGGCAGCGGTGGCAACAATGGGGAGGTTAGCCTGGATGGCTTCGAGTAGGGCGATGCCCATACCTTCGTGCAGAGATGGAAAGACGAACATGTCTATGGCGGGGAGGGCGCGTTCGGCGTTGGGAAGATGGCCTGCTAGGGTGTAAGTGTATGGCGCGTTGATTAGCTGCTGTTCTAAGGAGGAGCGTTCGGGACCTTCGCCAATGAGCAGGACGTGCAGGGCCGGAAAGCGTGACGCCAGAAGGGACGCGGCTTCGAGCAGGTAGAGATGGCCTTTGACAGGATGGAGGCGGCCTACGCTGCCGAGGACAACAGCGTTTTCGGGGATGTGCCAGAGGCCGCGGTAGTCTTGGCGGGCTTGGGCATGTTCTTCCGGTGTGCGCTGCAGGGGCGTGTAACCGTTATAGATGGTTTGATGGAAACGGTTCTTTTTGGATGTTTTTTGGCGTTCCATTGGCGGCCATTGCTGCAGTTTGTCTGCCAGCGCGTGGGAGACTGTGATTGAGCCTGCGGAAAGACCGAGGGTCATATGTTCCAGCGTCATGGCGATTTTGCCGGTGAGGGCGCCGGGGAAATCCTGTTCCGGCCAGCTGTGCCAGGTGGTTATGGCCGGCAGGCGGCTGATAAGGCTGGCGGCGCGCCCTATTATGTTGGCGCGCAGGCCGTGGCAATGGATGAGGTCTATTTTGTGGCGGGTACAGTATTTGAGCAAACGAGGCAGGGGAGAGAGGTCGAAGGGCGCTCTCATGGGGAAGAGGTCGGTGGGGATGGGTGTTGGGGGGGCGGTTGTGGAGCGGATTTTTTCGGTTAGGGGCGCGTGTTTGTACAGGCATGCCAGCAGCGGCTGTACGCCGCGCGTTTGCAGCCGGGGCAAGAGGGTTATGATGTGTTGTTCGGCGCCGCCAAGTTCGCCGCCGCCGATGAGATGAAGTACGTTCACTGTCTTTGTCCATTTCCGGCGTCATGTTTGAGGAGATCCTATACATATATTAAAGAATGCGTGCTGAAGATGCAAGGTGAGTGTTTGCTATTTTTTGAGAGGACAGGTCATGGCCGGACACAATGCTTCTTGGCGCAACAGCGCGGATTTCCTCGGGGTTCTGGTGGGCATGTCTATGGTGTGCCATGGCATGTTTTTTTTGCGTGAGTGGCTGGTGATTGGGGCGGGGGTTTTGGTGGGGACGGTGGGGGCGGTGTGGACGGTGAGGGCGATGGGGACGATGGGGGCGGTGAGGCATGGTTCGGTGGTTGGTGTTCGTGGTTTGCGGGGAAATAGCCGGGGAATCGCGGATACGTTGTGGATGCTGCCTTTTTTGGGGATGATTTTGCTGTCGCTGATGGGGTTGTTGCGACCGGTGATAGGTTATTTGGCCTGGTTTGAGGGTTGGCGTTGGCTGCTTTATGCTTGTGTTTTTTGGTGGAGCCGGGAATTGACGCGGCGGGGGCAATGGCCCCGGCTGCGTAGATGGTTGTTGGTTTGGGGGGTTTTGTTTGTTGTGAGTGGTTTCATGCCGGGACTTGACAGGTTTTGGCCCCAGGCGGTTACAGAGGTAAGCCGGCTTGGCTCGTGGATTGGCTATCCGAATGTGGCGGGAGCGATGGCAGGTGGCTTGTTCTTTCTGGCTTTGAACTGGGGCGGAGAGAAATGGGAGGCGGGAGGGAAGTGGGAGGGGAGAGATGGGATGCTGGAGGCGGGAGGAAAGAGGGAAGGGAGCGATGGGAGGCTGGAGGCAGGCGGGGAGAGGGAGGCGGGTGAGAGTTGGGAGGTGAGTGGTGGGAGCTGGAAGGTTGGATGTTTCCTGCTTCTTGTTTTCGCTTTTCTTTTTGCGGGGGTTTGGGCCAGTGGATCCCGTGGCGTGTTTATTTGTTGGGGTGTGGTTTTCCTTTTGTGGGTGTGCTTGGTGGGAGTGATTCCGGGGAAGCGGCACCTGTTGATTTGCGCTCTGGGAGGGGTTGTGGCTGGGGTTCTGTTGGGGGTTGTGCCGGGGGTTGTTTTAGAGGTGTTCAGAGGCACCGGGGCTTGGGGTGCCGGGGAGGGTTGGACGCGTCTGTTGGTCTGGGATAATACCAGTCTGGCGGCAAGATGGTGTTACGCGGGGGACGCTTTGCAGTTGGCCGCGTTGAATTCTTTCTGGCCGGCGGCCGGCGGCTGGCACGCCTATCCGTTGGTGTATGACACGGCTTACTATAGTTCGGACCCACACTCTTCTTTGTTAAGCGTTCTTTTGAATCAGGGGGGTATGGGGGTGGTGCTGGTTGTGTTGTGGGGAATGGTTGGGTTGAGGCAATCGGCAAGAGCCAATGGTCAAGTGTCTGTTGTTTTGGCCTTGGTTTTTTTGGTGGCCCATAGTTTAATAGACGCTGATCTGGCCTTTGGGTGCGTGGGTTTTTTGTTCTGGATTTTGGCGGGTGTGGCGTCCTTTTCCTGTTCTCGTGAATATCATATAAGAGAGTAGGGGGGATGGCGTATGTTTGATTGGTTACATAACCTTTGGCGGTATGTGGTGCTTTGGTTTGAGGCTGACCGGGGTTTGGCGTTCCTGTGTTTGGCTGTTGCGCTGGCGGGGGTTTTTTTGTGGTTTTGGCTGAAAAAGTGGAAGAACCGCTATAGCCCCTTGACGCCGGTGATGACAAAGGCCGGGAGCGGGCACGGGGAGGGTGGATCTGTGAGGGGAGATCTGCTTGTGCTGGATCTGGAGCAGTTTCGGCAGGGTCAGAGCCCTTTGGTCTTGGAGTGGGAGGTGTGTATGACGGAGCAGGGTGTTGGAGATATTGGGGATTTGGAGCGGCGGCTACTTCATTTGCAGAATCTGCATCTTGATTCGGCTTATGATGTTATGGTGAGCTTGTTTTCAAGTGATGGCGCGTCCAATCAGAGAATTGCGGAGATTTTGGGGAGACGGTTTCCGGGGTATACGTTTTTTTGGGAGGGGGAGAGGGTGGTACAGGTTCGTGGAGGAGAGGTTGTTTGTTGAGGGGTTCTGTCTGTTACCATCCCGGAGGTTTTTCATGTATAATGTCACAGTTGCTCCTAAGGCTGATCTCAGGTCTGAGGCTGCTTTGGGGAGGTCCGCGTTTGGATTCCCCCAAATGCTGACCATTTTCAAGCCTTTTAATTCATTCAGCGCGCTGAAGTCCGATATCTGATTATAAAATAAATAAAGGGTCTGTAAGTTCTTTAAGGAGCGCAGGGCTGACAGATCGCTGATATTGTTGTCGGCCAGAGACAAGACGGTCAGCTTTGTTAACGATGCTAAAGGCGTAAGATCAGAAATGTTGTTATGATACAGGCCTAGTATTGTTAGATTTGTCAGAGAGGCCAACGGGGTAATGTCGCTTATTTTGTAGCTGTTTTTCTGGTCGTGGACATGCAGTATTGTCAATTCTTTCAGCGGCTGCAGAGGGGCCAGATTGGTTATTTTGTTGTAAGTTAGGTATAAGTCGGATAACTTTGTCAGGGTTTTTAGAGGGGTTAGATCACTAATGTTGTTGTTGCCCGCGGTAAGCGTTGTTAATTCAGTCATTGATTGCAAAGGTTCCAGGCTGCTTATGTTGTTGTCGTCTATGTGGAGGATTGTGAGTCCCGTTAGAGATCGTAACGGTGAGAGATCGGCAATTTGATTGCCCTTCAAGCTAAGGGTTGTGACATCTCTCGGGATTTTCCCGTTTTGAACCATGGCGGTCAAGTCAGAACTGGTTATGTTCTGGTTGTCTAAAACAATTTCAATCGGCTTCGTTCCTTCAAGGATGATTTCATCGACAGGTTCTTTGGCGATGCGTTCTTCGAGAAGGGTATTTTCGATGATGACGCTGTTTCTGGCGATATATTTATAAGATATGAGTTTGGTTCCTTTTTCTCCTTCTTGTTGTATTTCCGTGGTGTGCAGAATAACGGTATCGTCCTTCTTTGTTTCGGTTTTGTAATCAATGTCTTCTGTGACTTCACCGATCCATTCCAGAATCACATGGAGGTAGGGTTGCGTCGTGGTTTCGCCGTTCTCGGTTTGGGTTTTCCCCTCAATTAAGGCTTGCAAGGCGTCTTGCGTGTTCATGATCAGAATGGTTTGGGGTGGACTGTCCTGGCGCAAGGGGTCGTCTTGGTGCATTTGATTGTCTTGACGATGCATTTCGGGGTCGGTCTTGACGATTTCGACCTTTTCTTCATATGTGACGGTTGTAGCGTTCGCGTCGGCGTTGATGAGCTGAATGTAGTAGGCGGCCAGATTGTCAAGGACGGATTGGGCGTCTTCTTTGCTGGCGAGGATGAAGGTGACTTGCCCGTTAATGCTGATGCCGTGGTTTGTGGGATCTTGAACCTTGGCAGCAAGATAGAATATAAGAATTGTGGCGCCTGCCAGCGTCAGGATAATAGCCGCGATGGCTATGGCGATGGGGAGGCGGCGTTTGCCCTTGGACGGTTTGACTGGGACGGGGTGGGGTTTGGTGGGGAGGTCGGGAGGGTGGGCAGGGGCGGCAGGGTGCGCGTTGTTTACAAGTTCCGGCCATGTGGAGGGATCAGATTGCGTGGAGGCGTTATAACCGGTTGTTTCGGCGCAGTCATATACGGATTGGTTCGTTTCTGGAGAAAGGAGATGCAGAGTTTGACCGTCCGATCCAGGGGCGGGTGTGGGGGTGATGTCGGTGCTGTCAAGCGACAGGGGTTCGGGCCCCGAGAGGGGTCCTGATTCTGGCTCGCATCCGTTGCCTGCCCCTATGGCTTCCAGTGTTTTACGCATGTCCGTGGGATGGGCATAACGGTTTTCGCGGTCATAGGCGCAGGCTTTGTGTAAAAAGGCATTGAGCTCGGGGCTGATGCCCAGTTGATATCCCTCGGTTTGGAGTTCGGGCAGGGGGTCGCCGTTCATGCGCTTCTGCAGCGCGTTTTCACGGTCTTGGGGCATAATTGGCTGCGGATGAGCCGGCAGAAAGGGGGCGCGGTTCTGGTTGAGCAGGGTGTATATAACGATGCCCAGGGAGTAGGTGTCTACGCTGGCGCTGTATTTTTCGCCTTTGAAGACTTCGGGCGCCATGGTCATATAGGTTCCTTTTCTGGATAGGCCGGACATGGTGTGTTCTAAATGCCGGGCGACGCCGAAGTCGCCCAGCTTGTATTCGCCGTGTGGGGAGATGAAGATGTTTTCCGGCTTAATGTCTCGGTGTATAATGTTTTTTCGCGCACATAGCTCCAAGGCCCGGCATATGTGGATGCCTAGCTTGAGTATCTCTGCTGTGGGGAGGGGTTTCTCGGCTGCCAGGGAGGGGAGGCTCTTGAGAAGCTCCATGCGGATCAGGATATCCCAGAGGGAGGGGTCCAGGTTCGAGGTTCGAGATTCGAGGGGCATGGAGAAATCAAGGTTTTCGATGATTTTGTGGTCTTCGTAGCTGACAATATTGCTGTTGCCGCGGAATTCGCGCATCAGGTTGATTTCAGATACGATGTTCTGGGCATGTTGGTAGAAGAAGCTGCGTATGGAAGCGTCGTCAAGACCTTCAAGCTTCATGCGTTGTATTTCGGTGTTGTCTTGGGGAATGGAGATGATTTTGACTGCTGAATAATAGGTTGCGCCGAATTCTTGTTGGCGGATTCTGTAGACTTTGCCAAAGGAGCCTTCGCCGATAAGGTCTTCGATGTACCAGGAGTCCCAGAGGGGTTCGTAACGTTTGATGTCGGTTATTGTGATCACCTTTTTCTATGTTTAGATCTTTATTCGTTATTCAGGTTTTATGCTGTCATTTGTGTTGAAACCTGACAATATTATAGCAAATCTTTTGTTGTTCGTCATAGTTTTTTGAGTTGGATGTTATTCGAAGGGGCTGTTCGTTACAGGTCAAATCGATCAGACCCCAGCCGGAGGGGCAGGAGGGGGCGGTGGGGCACAGGGCGGAGCCGTTCTTCGTGGCGACGCGGGGTCTAAGGCCTTTACGCGAAAAGCGCAAATAAGGCAGCCTGCGCTTTTTTCCGCTCCAAGGCCTAAGACCCGCTGCCGCCACTTTCGAAAAGGCTCCGCCCTGTGCCCCACCGCCCCCTCCTACCCCTCCGGCTGGGGTCTGATCGATTTGATCTGTAACGACTGTTCAAGACGCGCGTAGGATGCGTCCATACTCGAAGGAATCGCTGACGGTTCGCCTATTGTCAAATTTTATTGGCTGCACATATTCTATACCAGCATCAATTAATTGGTTGAGAGGAGAAAGAAAAATGGATAGGCAAGACGGCGGAGACCATAACGGATATCGAAACCATCTTCAGGATAATTATGATAGGGAGCGGATGGGTTACCATGACCGCTACAAATCCCGTGGGTATGGCGGCTATGATAATCGCTGCCACTATTGCCCCCATGGTTATGGGCGCTATGATTATCAGGGCCGCTATGGCTATCAATACCATGATCCTAGAGGTCGTGATTATGACGATCATGGTCATCAAGGATATCAAGGCCAAAGCCACCATAAACACGGACATCCATATTATCATTATGACCGGCAGAAAGGGTCTTACATGTATCCCCATGACTCGTATCATGCTTATCATTCACACTATGGAGCCTGGGGGCCGGATGCGCCGGATATGCCGGTTATGAAGAGATATGACTGATTCGAATTCCGAGTAATATGTCCCATAGACGTCTTAACCCTTGACTCTCCGGCGCGGATAACGTAAAATTTATGTAAAGCGAAATTGAAAAGCCAAGAGGATCGAGGGATACATAAATGTCGTTCATTAACAATATCTTGGGGACACCACTGGGCTGGCTTTTTTATCTATGTTACGAAATCTTGGGGAATTACGGTATGGCGATCCTTTTGTTTACGTTGCTGATCAAAGCCCTAACTTTCCCCGTTTCCATAGCGTCTCAGATTAACGCCATCAAAATGGTCAAACTGTTTCCCCAGCTGGAGGATCTCAAGGGTCGGTACGCCGACAACCCCAAACTGTATGGTCAAGAGCTGAAGAAACTCTATAAGCGGGAAAAGTATAATACCTTCATCGGCATGCTGCCACTGCTCATTCAGATTCCCATTATCCTGGGCGTCATCAATGTCATGTATAACCCTTTGCGTCATTTGTTGCGCCTTGATAGCTCAACCATCGGGATTCTGACCGGAAAAGCCGTGGAATTAAACGGGGGCGCGCCTCTGGGCTACGGCGCCCAGCTCAAAGTTATGGAGTTCGTTCAGGCCGATCCGTCAGCCTTCGCGTCTTTGGCGGACAATGGCGTGATTGCCAGGATCGTTGATTTCAAAATGGACTTCTTAGGCATGAACCTGTCCGCTTTTCCGGATTTCACTTCGCTGTTGCTTCTGGTTCCTGTGGCTTCCGCCCTTAGCGCTTTGTTGATGTGCGTGCTGCAAAACCGCTTCTATGTGCTGCAGCAGGAACAAGGCCCCGTCGGCAAATGGGGCATGACTGTTTTTCTGGTGGCCTTTTCCGGCTATTTTGCCTTTGTGGTGCCGGTGGGCATCGGGGTGTTTTGGGTCGCCAGCAACCTGCTGACCATTGCGGTTCTGTTCCTATGCAATGGGTTGTATGATCCGAAAAAATATATCGATATGGAAAACCGCTCCCACAGACGCGTTCCTTTATCCAAGGAGGAGAAGAAGGCGCGGAAATTGGACAAGGCCGAAGCCAGAGCCCGGGAGAAAAAAGATGTGGCCCGTTTCTACGCCGCCGCCAACAAACACCTGGTTTTCTACTCAGAAAGCAGCGGGTTCTATAAATATTTCAGCGCGATTATTGATTATGTGCTGGCTCATTCGGAGATAACGGTTCACTACGTCACCAGCGATATCCGGGATCAGGTTTTTGCTATCGAGCACCCCCGCTTCGCTGCCTATTATGTGGCCGGCAACGGGCTGATCCCTTTTATGATGCGGATGGACGCCGATATGGTGATTATGACCATGCCCGATCTGCAGCAGTACCATATTAAGCGTTCCCTGATACGCAAAGACGCGGAATACATCTATCTGGATCACGGCATGACCAGCTTCCATATGATGCTGCGGGAGGGAGCGCTGGATCATTATGACACCATCTTCTGCTACGGGCCCAATCATATTGAGGAGATCCGCGCCATGGAAGAAGTCTATAAGCTGCCGGCAAAGAAGCTGGTGGAAACCGGATACGGACTGCTGGACAAGCTTCTGACAAGTGTCGCGGCACTGCCCACCAAGGATAATGAAGTCAGCAAGATTCTGATCGCCCCTTCCTGGCAGAAGGACAACCTGATGGAGTTCTGCCTGAATGAAACCCTGGAGCCGCTTTTGGGTTTGGGATACGAGATTGTCTTGCGTCCCCATCCGGAGTTTGTCAAGCGGTTTCCGGGCAAAATGCAGGCCATAGCAGCCCGATACGGTGATCGGCAAAGGGAGGGCCTGGTCATTGAGACCGATTTTGCTTCCAATGAGTCGGTTTATACCGCCGATGTGGTGATCACTGACTGGTCTTCCATCGCCCAGGAGTTTTCCTACGCCACTAAGAAGCCTTCACTCTTCATCAACACGCCCATGAAGGTTATGAACCCGGAGTACAAGAAGATTCCTTTGGAGCCGCTGGATCTTTCTCTGCGCAGCGAGATCGGCGTCGCTGTGGATGTGGAAGATTTGCAGCGATTGCCCGAAGTGATTGCAAGATTGCTGGGTGAGCGGGAAGCCTACAAGGTGAAAATAACGCAGGTTCTGGAGAACAATATTTTCAATATCGGTGTCAGCGACCGGGCTGCCGGAGAGTATATTATTGGGCGGTTGACAACGGAAGCAGCTGTGATGATCCCTGACAATGGACGATGTGAAACGCAGTTGATAAGTCGGCAAGATAATCGGCGGCCGGCCGTTGACAGTTGACGATGAGGGAGGTGAATTCTGATGTTGCATCTATCTGCGCAATTTGCTTATATTGATCCCAGCACCGCCAGTCAAATTGTTATGGTGATTTCTGGCATTGTTATTTCTTTTGCTATTACGCTGGGGATCCTGAGAACTAAGATCGCCATGTTTTTTCAGAAGCGCAAGATTACCCGCATGGAAAAGCGTATCAGCAAAGAGAATCAGGAAACTAAGCCTGAAGCTAAGCCTGAGGCCTGAAAATGAAGAGTGAGGATGTAAGGGATATGGATTTTCCGGAGCGTGTTAAGGGTCTCCCGCAGAAAGAGTTGTCTTGGCGTGATAAGCTGTTGCTGTCCGGCCTGGTTGGGTTTACCTTTGCTTTCACTTTCATCTTTTATGGATTTATCGATGTTTTTGCTGTCAATCACGCAGAGATCCCTCTTCAATTCACAACGGTTCTGCTCGTTGCTTTTTGTGTTTTTACCCTGGTTTGGCTGATTGTCAGCGGGATTACCCTCGCCTTTCCGGGAAAGCTTTTCCCGGTTGTGCTTAGTCTGACGCTGGGGCTCCTGCTGGCGGGGTATCTGCAGGGAACATTCCTTAACCTTAATCTGGGCGAATTGACCGGGGATGCCATACCTTGGGAACAATACTGGCGATATGGTTTGATCAACAGTCTGATTTGGCTGGTTGTGCTTGCGTTGCCGCTTGTGGCGCGGCGTTTTAGCGTCGTGATTTGGCGGAAGGCGCTGATTATTGTATGTGTCCTCCTTTGCGGCATGCAGGGCGCCGCCCTGATGAGCACGCTTCTGACCACCCGGGTAACAGAGCCCAAAGCCATGAACGCGTTTTTGTCAGCCCAGGGAGAGTATGAAGTCTCCTCGGAAAACAACATTCTGGTGTTCATTATAGATCGCCTGGACTACAATTACATTGACGCCGTACGGCAGGATGATCCGGCTTTCTTTGACAGGCTGGACGGTTTTACTGAATTTGACAATTCAACAGCCCTCTACTGCCAGACTTATCCGTCTGCCACATATATGATTACCAACATCAAAGGGTTTCTGGATAAGCCCTCCAAGGATTATTTTGACGAAGCCTGGAAGGGGTCTTCTGCCATTCCTCTGCTGCGGGAAAACAATTATACGACCAAGTTTCATATTGACTATGGGTATGTGTATAACGACGCGAACCAATTGGCCGGCAAGGCCGACAATCTCAGATTCGGGAAAGGGAACCCCCAATGGGGCAAAATAGCGGGGAATTTTATCGACCTGGTCTTATATCGGTGCGCGCCCCATGTGTTCAAAGCCGGTCTCTGGATAGACCAAGTGGATTTCACAGAGGACGTGGAGTTCGACGCGCCGGAAGATGAGCTTGTTACCGCCAATGACCCCTTGTTTTATGAGGGCTTGGTTCGAGACGGTCTGACGGTTCAGCACGAGAAAAATAACTATCTGTTCTTGCACTTGAACGGCAGCCACGCTCCTTATACAATGGATGAGAACGCCCAATATACAGGAAACTCAGACCTTGTGGCTCAGACCAAGGGGAGTTTCCATATCCTGTTCACCTATATGGATGAAATGAAGAAGCTGGGTTTATACAAAGATGCTACGATTGTTATCACCGGCGACCACGGCAAATCCCAGGATATTACCCCGTTAGATTACGCCTCGTGCGTCGGGTTTTTTGTCAAGCCCAGAGGCAGTGCCGGTACGCCACTGACGCAAAGCAGCGCGCCGGTTTCCCATGAAAACTTGCTGCCTACGATCCTGCAGTCAGAAGGATTGGACCACGCGTCGTACGGGGTTTCGGCTTTCGACGTGCCGGAAGACGCGGATGTGATACGGCATTTTTATTACCACCTGTATCAGAGCAGCGGGAATGTGCTGGAACATTTTGAGATCCGGGGCAACGCCAGGGATTTTGGCAATTGGCGCAAGGTTGAGGAGCTGCCTGTGTTGTATCTGCCTTAGGGTGTTAGATGTTGACTTTCCTTATGATGCCCCATTTGCCGTCTTTGTTGACAAAGGACGTGTCATCATCGACGCTTGTAACGGCGTCAAATTCGAATGGGATGACCGTTTTGCCTGTCTTGTCGATGAATCCCCACTTGTCCCCTTGCTTGACCGCAAGCGGGGGCGTTCTGGAAGTCCACAGATAAGTGTCGAAGCTGTCGAAGAGGAACCCTGTTATCAGGCCATTCTCGTCGGCAAGGGCGTATTTATATATCCTCTCATAGTTATGACCTTGCGTGGGATCTAAGGGGTCGGCGGTATCACCCACAATAAAGGATGAGGGTAGTCTAACTTCACACACCATGAAGTACCCTCCAGAACTGAGAAAACCAAATATTGATTCCCATATTTCAAGAATTTCCGCCAAACTCGAATATGAGGTCAGGTAGCCAAATTCACCTACAGTTGACCAGATTCCCCTGTCTTTATCGTAGGCTATTACGTCGCCTCCTGCGCCCATGGGAGGTAAACCATCATTTAGCAATTCTCCTTTCTGTGGATCTATAAAACCATAAAATGATCCCCATGAACCCGTCTCTTCTAATCTTGCACAGAGTCTCCCAGAAAAATTAATAACATCCAGATAATCAAACGTTGGTTCCACCACCCACTCATAACCAACATTCTCGATGGAACCATCTGTTATAGTCTCATTCGAATCCGGGTCGTCATTCGGCGCCGGGCTGAACAACGGCGCGCACCCCGCCAGAAGAATTGTGGCGAAAATTACGACAAGAGGAAAAATCAGAAACCGGTTGCTTTCGTCAATGATATTTTTAATATGGCTTTTCATCGTAGTCCCCTCCTTATAATTACGGTTTCACGCCTCAACGGCCCCAATATAGGTTTCAATCATAGCCCGCCCCTCATCGGTAACGCGGTAAAAAACGCGCAGCCGCTGTTCCCCGTCCAAATCGTAACGTGTTTCCTCAAGAAGGCCGTTAGCTTCCGCAGTCATCAGCGCCTCGGTTATCACCGGCTTCTTAAACTGCCGGGATTTCTGATATGCGTTCTCAAGCTGCTCCATAACGGCGCCGGTGTCGGCTTCGTCTATGCGCAAAAAGAGCTGCAGAATCGCGTAATTGAACGGCAACATGGTTATCCCACCTTTCCTGTCGTACAGGGATCCTTCTTTTTGAACCAGTCCAACGGGTTAACGGCTATGAGCAAGATACCCAGGAACATGACGACAGCCGCAACCCAGGCGATGGGTTCTAAGGCCCAGCCGTCCTGCTTGAAGAAAACCCCGAGCACCAGCCAACAAAAGAAAGGGCCCCAGAAAGAATAAGCGCCGTTGCAGGCCATGCCGAGGGCTGTTCCGCACATGCTGTTGCCCTTGTACCAAAGGCTGTAGGCAAACAGGGCGAAGAAGCCGCTGATAATGAAAAAGATCATAGCCGGAGGGCTGGCAAAGGCTTTGAAGGTAAGATCCGGCGCCAAGGCGATGTTGCCGGCGAGAAGACAAACAAAGGGGAGCAGAATAGCAAGGTTAACGATGCCGCTTGTAACCTGGCGGATGGTGATGCCGATCTCATAATCAATGACAACGGTGCCAAAGCCGGCCACGCAACCCTCAACAGCCCAACCCAACGCGGCAATAAAGGCGATGGCACAGCCAAGAATGGCGCCCTCCCGAGACCCCTCTTGCAAGCTTGACCAACCTATCATCAAGGTGGCGGAAAGACAGATGAGGATACCGGCAATCATGCGGGCGTTAAGCTTCTGTTTGAACAAGAAGCGCCCCAGCAAGGCGCCGATCGCCGGACAAAGGGCCGTGATAGGGATAATAATGGAACCCGCCATCTGCAGAGAGATGATATAGGCGGCTGAGGCGACAGGACCGCCAATGACGGCGCAAACAATCATGATTACCCCCGGCTTGGTTCTGATACAGCGGAAGAAATCCGCCAGCTTTCCCTTGACGCCGGCAATACCCAGAGCCCAGACGGCGCTCATCAGATCATTGATCCCGGAACCAAGCACGCCCAAAACATACACAACGACAAAGACCGAGAGCATGGTGTTTTCCCCGTACCAATCGGCCCAGACCCCCTCACCCATAGCATAGGTGATGAAAGCCGAATACAGGCCGTAGGCCATGCCCGATAGGGCGGCAACAGTTATCCCTTTGATAAAAAATCCGCGTACCTGGTGAGCTTTCTGTTCACTCGCCAATTGATGGCTCATTGAGATATCCCCCATTCTTAAGCAATTGATAGTATTCCTTCATATAGCGGTACATGGTTAGGGTGTACTCGCCGAACTCGTCGCCGAGGCCCTGCTTATACTGGGCCCAGAGGCTCCAAAGAAACCCGCCGAGGGCTACATACATATACAGGCGCGCCTCCTCCCGGCGTGTCGGCTCTCGCTGCAAGTAATGCCGCAACGCCAAATCCATCTGCTTTTTGCTGTAGTAAGTATAGATAGCATACATAGCAATGTCGATAAGCGGGTCGGCGGCGCCGCTGTATTCCCAGTCGATAACCTTGATCTCTCCGTCAGGAAGGTGGAGCACATTGGCATAAATATAGTCAATGTGGCAAAGCACCTCAGGAACTGCCAACGCCTTGCGAAAAGACAGCAGTTCATCGGCTTTGGCGCGAATCTCCTTGTAATCGCTGAAAAGGATGGCGTCCAGCCCCGCGGCCAGATTTTCATAGTAATTGATGCGTTCCTCAATATCAAAGCGATGCTCAGGCTTGATGCCGGCGTCATGAATCCCTTTAAGAAGACCCATGAGGGTGCGCACCTCGTCGTCGTTATCGGGATCTGAAACACGCGCGCCGGCATAATATTTGGAGATCTTGATCCCGGAATCCCCATTGAAATAGATGATCTCGTCCGAGATCCCAAGGGGCGCGATTAATTCATAATTCATTTTTTCGTTTTGTCTGTTAATAAGCTCTTCGGTTCCGGCCCCCGGACGGCGGAACACATAATCATCATCCGCCACTCTAAAGATAAAACTCGTGTTGGTCATACCTTCCTTGAGGGGCCTGATAGCCGTAATCCCGGATTGGGGGATGGCAAAGACCTCTGAAATAACAGAAAGGTAAGCGTTGCCGGAATCTAGGGAATAGCTTTCGTCATAAAGCCGCAGATCCTCAAGGCTCTCAAACTCATAGATGTTACGCGAGGTCTGTTTGTTTATATAAATGGGAGGGAGCTCATCAAGGTTGTCTCTGAGAATATGTTCCCAATAATCGTCTTCGCTGCCGGGGGTTAAGTAGCGGGCACGCACCCGCTGTGCAAAGGCCAGGGAAAAGGATCTGCTCAAGAAGGCCGGTCCGAAAAGCGCCCAAGTGTCTGTGCCGCCTATACTTATTTGGGTGATGCGGTCTTGGGCGTTCGCTGTAACCCCCCACTCCGCTGTTTGGCCTTCAAAGTAAAGGCAGCTGTACCAGCTCTTCGTTTCCCACGTGCTGAAAATATTGCTCTCAATCCATGTATCGGCCACCAGGAGGTAGGTATGTTTTAAGTGATCAAGAGCATAGTAGAGACTCGCGAAGTTGTTCTTTGCAGCGTACTCGGGGTTGTAAACAAGTTTGACGCCATATTTATCGATAAGATAGTCGAAGGACTCTTTGAGATACCCGACGACAATGACGATCTCGTTGATGCCGCAGGCCTTAAGCTGCTCGATCTGGCGCTCAATCATCGGGATTCCTTTGACTTTCAAAAGCCCCTTAGGTGTTTCATAGGTAAAGGGAACAAAGCGCGACCCAAAGCCGGCCGCAAGAATAATGGCGTTGTCGACCCTAAACCCGTCCAGGTACTCCTGACCTGTTTCGGTCAGTACGAGCTCGTTACCGGACGTCCTTCTCAGGTATTCCAGGGACAGACACTCCTTTAATGTGCTGTTCACCAGCCCCAAGGAAAGTCCGGTCGCCGCCGCCAACTCCCGTTGCGTCGATGCCGGGTGCTCAAGGAGGCGCTTGCATATTTCTACAAAGTTTGCTGCTTTCATTAGAGTATGACCGTTCCTTTGTGTTGTTCTGGCGCCTCAACGTCATTCTTGTTCAATAATTAATTATTATACATAGAATCTGAACATGGTCAAGTTTGATCTCGGCAGGGGTGGCATACAGGGGAGTCCTCGGAACAGACGCTTACTGTCGCGCCAGTCCCAAGGAGCAGGTTGGCGCCCGGGGTAATCCAAAGCCCGCGGAATTATGGCGGGCTTTTCCAATGAATCGTCTGGCTAAAGGCAAATTGGATTACCCCGGTCCCCAACCTGCTCCTCGTGCCTCGATGATACGAGGTCGTGTGCGATCTATTGTTGCCCCTGAATTGCCAGACGCTACGCGAATGACGGTTAGGCGTGTTTTGCTTGTTGATATGGTTGTCTTATTCGGTTCCTATGCCAAAGGAACCGCCACTGAGCAAAGCTCTGGGAATGCCAATCGTCTTTGACTGTGATCTTGCTCCGACATACTAAAGTGCAAAAGTGCATTTCCCAAAGGAAAACGGGTACCTTTGTCGAATCCAATCATAAATCTGCAAGGGCGTTGTATGAGGAGGATTAATTATGAAGATAAAAGCTTTCTGGGTTGTTGTAAGCACAGTCCTTCTTCTGTGCACTGTTGCCTGCAATCGTACTGAATCAGAAAACACGCCAATCACAGGCAATCCAGTACCTACACCGACAATAGAAACATTGGACATCCAGAGCGAATTAGTGCAAAATCTATATAGTTATATTGATGTTCAGTCGATCGCAAGGCATAGGGGGGGCGAAGAGAATATTTATCAAAGCACTAAAACGACAATTGACTCGTTAACAAACACGTATAAACTTCTCAGTGTATTCCATCAGATGGAACCACAATCATACCCGGACCGGGAACGCGAATGTTTAGTAGCTCACTTCCAGGTGGAAGAAGTTGATGAGAAGCTTCGTGAAATGTACGGGGAAAGAGCAAGCGTTGTCCCAGAGGAGTTGCGATATTTCGGACGAGAACACCCTCACAACGTTCATGTAGTTATGTATAAAGAGGGCGTCTATGAAATACTGATTGCCGGACCCAGTGATAATGAACCTCAACTGTTTAGCTGGAATCAACTTGTCAAAGCGGAAAGAGAAGATGACTGTATTTTCCTTTATACGAATTATGCTTTCTTTGTGTATAGTCCTGGAGAGGGCCCTAACCCCGATAAAATATTGTTTCAAGCATACGGCAGTTCAAATAGGGAAGCCATATTCGCCGCCGGAGAAACTGATTATTTTTGGCCTCCAAACGATTTTGACTATACCCTTGCTCCAACATACAAAAGCACATTTGTCAAAGCCTCAAATGGCAGTCACTATTGGGTGAGCACGGAATTAGTGGAATAAATAATCCAAATCCTGTTTATCGAAGTAAAGCAGGTAATTGACAATTGAGTAAAGCGATCAACAATTATATCTTGAGGAGTGCTAATGCTATGAAGAGCAAAGTTTTTGGGTTCATTGCCATATTCTTTCTGTCATGCGCGATTGGCTGCGATGGAACTGTCGAAACAGATACATCAGGCGATGCCACAGAAGAAACCAACTCATATTCAACGGAAGCATTGGATATCAATAGCGAATTGGTGCAAAAGCTTTATTCATATATAGATGCTGCGTCAATCAGAGATTCTCTGGCTCTTTCGGACTACGGAGAGAATATTTATCAAAGCACGAAAACGACAGTCGATTCACTGCCAAACAAATACAAACTGTATAGTGTTTTTGAGCAGTTGGAGCCAAAGACATATACAGTCCAAGAGATTGAAAAGCAACTATGCAAAATGTATGGTGAGACAGCAAGTGTTATCCCAGAAAGCCTGTATGCGTATCCCAATCATGAATACAACTACAAAGACGGTATTTACGAATTTTCTTCGCACCAAGGCGGCGGCGGAGATCCGCTTCTTGACTGGAACCAGCTTATTTCGGCAGAAAGCGATGGAACCTCGATTTATCTTTACACGAATTATGCTTGTTTTAGTTATGATTATGATGAGTTAACCTATAACGCATACGGAAGTTCCGACAAGAAAACCTCTGTCGCCAGCGGAATGATGGAGGGTGCTTGGGGGGCGCCAAAAGACTTCGACTATACCCTTGCTCCAACATACAAAAGCACATTTGCCAAAGCCTCAAATGGCAGTTACTATTGGGTGAGCACGGAACCGGTGAAATGATCACTCGCCTCCTTAAAACAGCTACTATTACTGGCAGCGCATGTTTCTCGCTTGTGGAAAAACAGATATGCGGTCTGTCTCTGATTGTATGCTCTATGTGTTTGTATGGGCTATGTTTACAAAGGAAGAAGATATGTGTAGAATAAAGCATGCATGTTGGAGTTCTTGGAACAAATACTATGTATTAGGAGGAATTGAGCATATGCAGGTTGCAGGGACGGATAGTTTTCAGGATGAAAGCGGCTTTCTGGATGAAAGCTTACCGGCCGCCGAACTTATTGCTAAGATTGAGAATCATACGGCGCGGATAGGCGTTATCGGCTTGGGCTATGTTGGTTTGCCGCTGGCTGTAGAAAAGGCTAAAATCGGTTTCCCCGTAGTGGGTTTTGATATTCAACAAAAGAGGGTGGATCTTGTTAACGCCGGATCGAATTATATTGGCGACGTCAAAGACGAAGAGCTTCTCGCTGTGGTTCAGGCGGGTACGCTTCAAGCGACTTGCGATTTCGACCGGCTTGGGGACTGCGATGTTGTGATTATCTGCGTGCCGACGCCGCTGACCATCACACGCGACCCTGACGTTTCCTATATGAAGAATTCTGCTGAAGAAATCGCCAAGAGGCTGCGTGTGGGGCAGCTGATTACCCTGGAGAGCACAACGTATCCGGGGACGACCGAGGAGGTTATCTACCCGATTCTGCAACAGGCCGGGCTTGAAGTGGGGCGGGATTATTTTCTGGCTTTTTCTCCGGAACGGGTGGATCCCGGCAATAAGCGGTTTACGACGAAGAATACTTCCAAGGTTGTCGGGGGTGTGACGCCCCTGTGCCTGAAGATTGCCTGTCTGCTTTATCAGCAAACCATCGTGAATGTTGTGCCGGTCAGCTCGGCGGCGGCCGCCGAGATGACCAAGGTTTTTGAGAACACCTACCGGGCGGTGAATATCGCCCTCGTCAATGAGCTGATGCTGTTGTGCGATCGCATGGGGCTTGATGTATGGGAAGTTGTGGACGCGGCGGCGACGAAACCCTTTGGGATCCATACTTTCTATCCGGGGCCCGGCGTCGGCGGGCACTGCATTCCTATTGACCCGTATTATCTGACGTGGAAAGCTCGGGAGTACAACTATCATACGCGGTTTATTGAATTGGCCGGCGAGATCAACGCGGAGGTTTCTTATTTTGTCGTCAACAAAATATTCCGGGCTCTGAACCAACAACAAAAGAGTGTTTATAACGCGGGCATTTTTGTGCTGGGTGTGGCCTATAAGAAGGATATCTGCGATGTGCGGGAGTCGCCGGCGCTGATTATTATGGAACTTCTGAAAAAAGAGGGTGCGCGGCTGAGCTATCATGACCCCTTTGTACCGGTTATTGAGCCTCATGGCGGGAGCACCATGCACATTGAGAGCGAAGACCTGACAGAAGAGAAGATTGCCGAAGCCGATTGCGTTCTGATCCTGACAGATCACTCAGATGTCGATTATGATTGGGTTGTTGAGAAAGCAACACTCGTTGTTGATACACGCAACGCAACCAAGAATGTTGGACGCGGGCGGGAGAAAATCGTTAAGATTTGAAGGGGAGGAACCCATGGGACAGGCTCAAATTGATCCGACGGTTTTGGTTCGTCCCGGTGCGGTTGTTGAGAGGGATGCGGTTGTCGGCCCTTACGCAATTATTGAGGAGAACGCAAAGATCGGAGCCGGCGCGCGTGTGGGCGCGGGGTGCGTTGTGGGTGCGGCTGCCCGTATCGGCGACGGCTGTGTTCTGGGACGCTATGTGACCCTTGGTGACGGGGTGATCATCGGTGCCGGGTGCCGCTTGGAGGATCATTGCGTCTGTTGCGCCCGTGTGGAGATGGGCGAGGAATGCCTGATCGGGTGCCAAGGGATTGTGGGGAAACCTCCCCGGGTGGCGGCCTCCAGCTCTCTCGCCGGCAGAAGCGCCGGCGATCCTTTGCGTCTGGGTCGTGGCTGCGTGATCGGCTGCGGCGCCGTTCTTACAAACGGAACGGTGTTGGGAGATAACATTTTTGTTGGGGACAAGGCTTCGGTGCGGGAGCGCTGCCGGATAGGGGATGGGGTTGTGATCGGCGGCGCCGTTAATATTGAGAACGATGTAGCAATCGGCGCCCGTACGAAGATTCAAACAGGGGCTTATATCACGGCTTATGTTACCCTTGAGGAAGATGTCTTTATCGCGCCGATGGTTGTTACGTCTAACGACAACTTTATGGGGCGAACGGAGCGCCGCTTTCAATATGTGAAGGGGGCGCATATTAAGCGTGGCGCCAGGGTGGGTGCCGGCGCGGTTCTGTTACCGGGGGTTGTTGTTGCGGAAGAGACTTTTGTCGCGGCCGGCGCGCTGGTGACGAGGGATACGCCCGCCGCTTATGTGGTCATGGGGCAGCCGGCTAAACCGCTGCGCCCTGTTGAAACGGACGAGCTGACGGACAGCCAGGACGGCGTGGCGGATCGATGATTCAAGATCAATGGAGCAGGAGGTGACGGCGTAAGAATGCAAATACCGCTATTGGATTTGAAGGCTCAATACGCGCACATAAAAAATGAAATTGACGAGGCTGTTCATAGAGTTCTGGATTCAGGCCACTTTATCCTTGGACCGGAGGGCCGGGCCTTGGAAGAGGAAATGGCGGCATTCTGTGAAACGAAATATGCTGTTGGGGTGGGGAATGGGACGGACGCGCTTACGCTGGCGCTGCGCGCCTTGAGTATTCAAGCCGGCGACGAAGTTATTACCACGCCCTATACTTTTTTCGCTACGGCGGAGACTGTTGCTGAGCTTGGCGCGATTCCTGTGTTTGTTGATATTGATCCGCTGACGCTGAATCTGGATCTTAAGCAGGTGAAAGCCAAGATCACCTCCCGGACCAAGGCCGTTATTCCTGTCCATATTTTCGGACAAATGCTCGATGTGGAAAGGTTGATGGAGCTGACGGCGCCTTACGGTATCAAAATCATTGAGGATGCGGCACAAGCTGTGGGCGCGCGCTATCGCGGCCGCCGGGCTGGGTCGCTTGGAGATGTGGGGACACTGAGTTTTTTCCCGACGAAGAACTTAGGGGCTTACGGCGACGCGGGGATGGTTGTTACCAACGAAGCGGAAATCAACGAATCTGTGCGGCGGCTGCGTTTTCATGGCTGCGAGAAGAAGTATTATCATGATGAAATCGGATATAACAGCCGGTTGGACGAGATGCAAGCGGCTATACTCCGGGTCAAGCTGCGTTACCTGGAATCATGGAACGAGGCGCGCCGGGACAAAGCTGCCCGGTATGACATACTGCTGGCGGAGGCGGCGGGGCGGGGCGATGTTGTTTTGCCGGGGCGGGATCCTGAGGCGGAGCCGGTTTACCATTTGTATGTGCTGCGTTCCCGGCGGCGCGGGGAAATTATGAAGGCCCTGGCCGGGGCGGGAATTGCCAGCGCGATTTATTATCCCGTGCCGCTGCATTTGCAGAAGGCGTTTGGGTATCTGGGAATGAATCCGGGCAGTTTGCCTGTGGCGGAAGGGGCGTCAGGCGAGGCTTTTGCTTTGCCGTGTTACCCGGAGTTAAGGGAAGAAGAGCAGGAGAGGGTTGTGGAGACGATTTGCCGAGCGCTGACTCTATGATGTTTGAAAAAGGAATCCAAAGTGAGCCGGGCAAAAAGCGCTGGGGGATTCTGGCGGTTGTTCTGTCCGTAACCTTTATGGCTTGTATCGACGCCAGTGTTATTAATGTGGCGATTCATACCATGTCTCAAAAGCTGCAGGTCGACCTGGCCGCAATGTCTTGGGTTGTGACAAGTTATTTGATTGCGATTTCCTCGACAGTACTCATATTTGGCCGTTTGGGGGATATGCTGAGTAAGGTGTCGGTGTTTAAATTTGGCATCGTACTTTTTACCCTTGGTTCTTTGCTGTGCGGTTTGGCAGGGTCGCTGCCGATTTTGCTGGGGGCCAGGGTGGTTCAGGGGATAGGCGCCGCAGCGTCTATGGCGACGAATCAGGGTATTATTACCCATGTCTTTCCGGATCATGAACGTGGCCGGGCGTTGGGGCTGACGGGGTCGTCCGTTGCCTTGGGCAATCTGCTTGGGCCGGGATTGGGCGGTTTAATTGTGTCGTCGCTGGACTGGCATTTTATTTTCCTGATCAATATTCCGGTTGGGATCGTGGCGTTTATAGCAGGGCAAAAGGTGCTGCCAAGGCGGGGCCAATCTGTCCAGCCTGAACAGAAGAAACAGACGCGGGGAATCGGAGGGATTGGACATCTCAAAGATCTCTGGAAAGCAATGCCCAAAGAGAAGGCTGACGGAAAAGGGGCAGGACTGTCCGCCTCTGCGATCATTCTGTTCGTTCTGGCAATCAATCTCTATCGGTATTGGGGGCTCACGGACCCGAGGGTTCTGGGTATGTTTGCCGGGGCGGTTTTTTTGGCGGCATTATTTATTTATGCGGAAAAGCGTCATGCCGAGCCGCTGGTGGATCTGGCCATATTTAAGAACAAGTTGTATTCTCTGAGTGTGTTTTGCTCATTGATGAGTTTTGTGACGCTTTCTTTTATGACCATACTTGTGCCTTTTTATTTGCAGGATGTCTTGAAGATTACGCCTTTCTTGACCGGCTTGTTGATGATGACAGCCCCGTTGGTCATGATGGTTATCGCGCCGCTCAGTGGCTACACTTCGGACAAGATCGGCTCAGAGGTGCTGACTTTCTTTGGACAGTGTATTATGGTTGTGGGATTATGTTTGGCGGGAGTGCTTATTTCCGGGGCGTCGCCGGCTTGGTTGATTGTAACTCTTATGGCTGTTGTGACAATGGGCTCGGCGATTTTCCAATCTCCTAATACCTCTCTGATTATGTCTCAGGTGCCGCGGGACAAGCTGGGAGTTTCGGGCAGCATTAACGCGCTGATGCGCAATGTTGGCATGGTGACGGGGGTGTCTCTGTCAACCAGTCTTCTCTACTTTTTTATGAGTGCACAAGTGGGATACAGAGTTGAGAAGTATGTGGAGGGATTGGAGGATGCGTTCGTCCACGCTATGCACAATGTCTTTTGGGTAGCGTCGTGTCTGTGTCTGGTGGGGGTCGTGCTTACGGGGATGCGGCTGTGGGCGATGCGCCGGGAGAAGAAGGCTCAAAAGTGATCATCAGAAGTTGCGTAGCCAATTTGTATGTGCTAATATTATGAATTAATATGAAAAATATAGATTGGGGGTGCTGTTTTGTCGATTACCAATATTGTGGCCTCAGTTGTTGTTCCCATCCGAAATGAGGAACACTACATCAAGTCCTGTATTGAATCGCTCCTTCAACAGGATTATCCAGCCGAACAGTTGGAGATCTTGCTGGTGGACGGCGGTTCCACGGATAAGACCTGTGAGATTATACAACATTATTGCGCGCAGCAGCCGCATCTGCATTTGTTGAACAATCCTGACAGAACCGTGCCATACGCTCTCAATATGGGTATTCATGCGGCACGGGGGCGCTTTATTGTGATTATGGGCGCGCATAGTACATACGCGGATGATTATATTTCCAAATGCATTGAGTGTTTGGAAGAAACCGGCGCTGAAAATGTGGGAGGTGTGGCGCAGACGCGCAGCCAGGGATTTTGGGGCGAGGCGATCGCGTTAATGCAGTCGACCCGTTTTGGTGTGGGCAACGCGGCGTACCGTGTTGGGGCCAAAGATGGGTATGTTGATACGGTGCCCTTTGGCGCCTTCCCCCGGGAGACATTTGAGCGGTTCGGCTGTTATGACGTGCGTTTGACCCGCAATCAAGATAATGAGATGAACTACCGCATCCGCAAGAATGGGGGCAAAAACTATCTGTCCAATGATATCAAGTTTACCTATTTTTGCCGTGATTCAATCAGTAAGCTTATAAAAAACGGTTTTCAAAATGGGAAATGGGGTATTATCACTTCGTTTTTGTGCCCGGGTTCTATGAGCCTGAGGCATTTTATTCCATTGTTGTTTGTTTTGTCACTGTTGATGCTTGGGTTGGCTGTTTGGCTTCTGCCGCATCCGTTTTGGCTGTATCTGCTCTTAGCTGAGTTGGGATGTTATGGTTCGTTGGATGTCGCTTATGCGCTAAGGGTGTCTGTGAAGAGCGCGTTCAAGTATTTCCTGCCCCTGATAATTCTGTACCCGCTGTTTCATATCAGTTATGGCGTGGGGTCCCTGAGGGGTTTCTTGAGCCCGATTGGCTGGGGGAAAAACAGCGGCGCGGGTGAGGGTCTAGTCGGGCCGGAAACTGGGGAAAGGAAAGATGCCGGATGAGCGATCAGGAGTATGTGGCTTATGGTTTGCCGCTGATAGAGGACGATGATATCGCCGGTGTGCTGGACAGCTTCCGTTCAGGGTGGCTGACGCGCGGCCCGAAAACCCTTGAGTTTGAGGAGGCTTTCGCTGCGTATGTGGGAGCGGGGCACGCTGTCGCTGTCAACTCATGCACTTCGGGGCTGCACTTGACTCTCGCCGGTCTCGGTCTTGGAACGGGGGATGAGGTTATCACTACGCCGCTGACTTTCGTGGCGACGGTGAATACCATTATTCATACAGGGGCGCGGCCTGTTTTGGTTGATATTGATCCGTATACCATGAATATAGACGAAAAAAAGATCGAACAAGCTGTTACATCCCGGACAAAAGCACTCGTGCCTGTGCATATCGCCGGTTATCCATGTGATATGGATTCCATTATGGGTCTGGCCGGCCGCCATGGGCTTAAAGTTGTGGAAGACGCGGCTCACGCGGTTTACACCCAATATAAGGGAAACATGATTGGCGGCATCGGTGACGCGACGGTGTTCTCTTTCTATGCCACAAAGAACCTTGTTACAGGGGAAGGCGGCATGATTACGACAAACGATGAGGCTTTGGCTGAGAACCTGCGTCTGTTTAGCAGTCATGGCTTAAGCCACGGCGCTTGGAACCGATATACGTCCCAGGGCAGTTGGTTTTATGAAGTGTTGGCGCCGGGATATAAGTACAATATGACGGATATCCAAGCGGCGCTGGGGCTGAGCCAATTGAAGAAACTTGACCGGATGCAGAAGCGGCGCGAGGACATTGCCCGACACTACAATGAAGCCTTTGCCGACTGCCCATCGATTGAGTTACCTGCGGACAGCCCTGATGTGCGCCATGCCTGGCATTTGTATATTATTAAGCTTAATATGACGGAAGCGTCTGTTGACCGCAACACTTTCATTGAGAAACTCAAAGAAAAAGGTGTGGGCAGCAGTGTGCACTTTATCCCGGTGCATTACCATCCTTATCATCGCGAATATTTTGCCGGGGCGCGTTACCCCGTGGCGGAAGAGGTCTTTGAAAGGATTGTATCGTTGCCTCTGTACCCAAAGATGTCCGACCGGGATGTAGACAGGGTGATTCAAGCGGTTAGGGAGATATTGAGATAGAGAATGGTGTTTGAGGTGAATGCCGTATGTTTGGGAAGCGTGTTCTTGATTTGCTTATTGCGATCCCATTAATAATCCTGTGTGCGCCGCTGTGGCTTCTGATTGCGATCTGGATACGCTTGGATTCGCCCGGCGCGGCAATCTTTCGCCAAACGCGGATTGGGCAGAAGGGCAAAGCTTTTACGATCTATAAGTTCAGGACAATGGTTCCTAACGCTGACGCGGTTATGCGTGAACGCTTGGAGAAGCTCAAGGCTGAAGGGGAGTTCGATCCGGAATGCTTCGTCTTTCAGGATAAGGATGATCCGCGTATTACGGCGAGCGGGCGCTTTTTGCGGCGGACAAGCCTGGATGAACTGCCGCAGCTCTTGAATATATTGAACGGTACGATGAGTGTTGTGGGGCCGCGCCCTGAGGTGCCGGAAATCGTCAGCGAGTATACGGAAGAACAGCGTCGCCGCCTTGATATGCCACCGGGGATAACAGGTTTGGCGCAGGTTAACGGACGCAGCGAGTTGACGCTCAGTGAGACCCTGGTTTATGATTTGGAATACGTACGGACATGGCGGTTTAGACTGGATCTTTGGATTCTGTTTAAAACCGTGGGTGCTGTTTCGCGCGGGCGGTAGTTGTTGCTCCCGGCTTGTTAATCCTGATAAATTTCCATCTATTTGATTCTAGTACAAAGGTGATGTATGATGGTGAATGCATAAGCGTTTTATCAAATCGTTAGTCGCGGATTGTTGGAACAAGGGGAGATAGGAGGGTTCATTAATGTATCAGCAATGCAGAAGGTGCGTCATGGACACGGCAGGAGATCCAACGATCACATTCAATGATGAAGGCTTATGCAATTATTGTGAAGACACTTTGCGGCGCAAGAATTCAGAATACTTTCCGACGAAGCAGGGCTTGGAGAAGCTTGAGGATACCTTTGAGAAGATAAAGATCCAAGGCAAAGGCAAGCCGTATGACTGTATGGCAGGGCTTTCCGGCGGGCTCGACAGTTCTTATATTGTCTATCTGGCTCATCAATATGGGCTTAGATTGCTGGCGGTTCACGTTGACGATGGTTACAACACGAAAATCGCGGAAGATAATATTCAATCTGTGTGCGCGAAGGCGGGTGTAGATTTGAAAATCATCAAACCGCACCGGGAGCAGTACGCTGACGTAACCCGCGCTTTTTTCCGCGCGCGAGTGCCGAATCTTGCCATGCCGCAGGATAATATCATCAATGCTGCTCTGTTTGATTTTGCCCGTCAATATAAAATCAGATATAACTTATCTGGCAGCAACTTTGCTTTGGAGTGTATTCTACAAAGAGGCAACACAGCCAATGCCAATGATAAGCGTCATATCATTGAGCTTCACAGGCGCTTTGGCGAAATCCCTATTGGTGATTTGCGCCTGACCACAATGATGGAAAGCTACATTTCAAGCCGATATCTTTCACCGATCAAAAAGGTTTACCCGCTGAACTATATAGATTACAATATGGAACGGGCTATCAAGACGCTGGAAGCTTTTTCGGGGTACACCTATTACGGTGGCAAGCATTTTGAATCTGTTTTAACCAGGTTCTTGCAATGCTATTACCTCCCTGTGAAATATGGCGCGGATAAGAGGAAATCTCACTTGTCAAGTATGATTGTCTCCGGGCAAATGACGCGTGAACAGGCGCTTGACAAGCTTGCGACAGACCCATACTCTGAAGAAATGCGCAATCAGGATTTTGACTGTATTGCGGAAACGTTTCGGCTAAGCCGTTCGGAATTTGAAGAGCTGGTTTCGTTGCCGCCGAAGCATCATGGAGACTATCCTTTGTCAAGGCTCACAGGTTTCGCGGGAATGGCGCGCAAGTTACGTAAGCATCTTGGCTAATACCATGCAGGAGGTTGCTATGCCGGACGGGTCGGTTAAAATGCTTATTTGCGACGATATTGCCTCTATAGGTACTATTGATAATCGTCCTTATAAAGAATGCCGGTATCTGATATCAAAAGGCTACAATGTGGAAATATTATTGCTGTCAAGGATGGAGCGGGGAAAAGGGAAGGATTACCGGATGCTGAGGGGAATTCCCTGTGTCATATTTCGTTGCCGGGGCAAAATTACGGATTTCTTAGCCAATACAATATTGAAGCACGGAACCTTCTTGCTCTATTGCGTCTGGTATCTAAAATATATTATCGCTGTAAGAAGGCATCTTGCTTCTGAGAAAGCAGATTACCTTCACGGACATAATTTGTATGGAATATTGGCGGTGTTGCTGGCTGGAAAGAAAGAAGCCAAGCGGGTTTATGACATGAGGGAGCTTATCGGTTTTCAAGCCAATGACAAGGGCGCTGTCTCCCTCATTAAACAAAAACTAAGCAATTTTGCGGAAAAAAGGTGTTCCGCGATACTCCATGTTCACCCGTACCTGAAAGAAAAGGCATCGAGGGACTTGCAGGAAAGGTATTATTATTTGCCAAATTATCCCGATGCCCATTCTGTTTCGCCGCTGCCTAAGAGCTCAAAGGGTGGGCTTAATATCGCCTATATTGGGGCGGTTCGGTCGGCTCAAAGAAAGTATTTCGAGATTCTCGCGAAAGCCTGCTCGGAAATAGAAAGTGTTCGGCTCAGTATACATGGCGGTGGCGGCGGGCTCCCAGAGATAAAGGAGCTGGCAAAGAAGTATCCCGACAAGGTATTCGTAACGGGAATATATGATGCGCTTGCCGATACGAATAGACTCTTTAGTGAGTGCGATTTATTGTATTGCGCCTATGATGTGGCAGTAGAGAATTGGCGTCTGGCGTTACCGATTAAAATGTTTGAAGCTATCGCCACAGGAACCCCTCTTATTGTTAGTAAAGGAGCGTATATTGAGAAGTTTATCCTTGAGAACGACATTGGTTTTGCTGTGGATGCCTCAAATGAGGAGGAACTTAGGGCGCTTATCGCTTCAATCGCGGTATCTCCGAATTTATTAAAGATAAAGACTGACAATGTTATGGAGATATGTCAAAGTTTCTTATGGGAAAATGTTGTTACAGTACTTGATGAAGTCTACTCCCCAATCGAATAATCACATCCGCATGCGTTACGTCAATACGCAGGCCGTTTTCATCCGATTTGTATTCGTGGTACCGATTCGGAAATGCATTTTCCTACACCAAACTTCGTTGGCTGCGCGATGGCGTTCCCCCAGAATCCATCCCTTGCTCCGGGTTTCCCCACGCCGCCCACATTATCTGCTCCCGTCCGTTCCAGAACCGCAACACACTGAGAGAAATAGTCGTCCGCATATTCGCCTGTGCGCGCTGACAAAATGATACATCGCTCCGGGGCGGCGAGAACCTCTAGTTTGAATTCAAATTCGATTCTAAAGGATATATAATTGGGCTAGGATAAGGAGGGCAATTATGATTAAAATTAGTGTTATCGTTCCCGTTTGGAATGTTGAAGAATACTTGGACAGGTGTTTGCGGTCAATTATAAATCAGTCGATGCAAGATATCGAAATAATCGTTGTCAATGATGGGAGCCCTGATAACTCGCAGAGAATTATTGATGAATACCTGTCAGCATATCCGACGATAGTTAAGTGTGTTAACAAAGAGAACGGCGGCATAGGATCTGCTCGCAACGCCGGTCTTGGGGAAGCAAAAGGGGAGTTCATCTCTTTTGTCGACAGCGATGATTATATTGTTCCGCATATGATGGAAAGTCTGTATTCGAAGGCTATAGAGGCCCAAGCCGATTTGGTTGTATGCAATGTGGTTACAGTGGATGACAACAATTCATTTGTTGAAAGAGTGTCGTGTCAACCAGAGCATGTTCATAGCAATAAGCTCGGTTACGCTTTCTATGGAACCATGGCTTGCTGGAATAAATTGTATAGAAAAGACCTCCTGCTGAACAATAAGATCGAATTCAGGATTGGGACATCGGCTGAAGATTTCGATTTCACCATTAAGGCCTTTCTGCATGCGCAGTGTGTCGAGTTTAGCCATGAATATCTTTACTTCTATCAAATTAGAGAGGGTTCACTTACGCATAGTCTTGCTGGATTGAGAAATAGAATCATGGAAATGGAGCAAGCAGCCGAGGCCATTGTAGAATACTGTCAAAACCAAGCGTGTTATGATCACTATCATCAATATATTGAGTTTCTGGTTATCGATCGTGTTTTTATAGCTGCGCTGATGAACACAATGGGATCTCATGAAAGCCTGGAAGAGAAGAAGCAAATGATTGCGGAAGTGACGGCTTACATGTTCAAACGGTTTCCTAATTACAAGAAAAATGTTTTCTGGAAGAACATAGGCCGCAAAAGGATTGTGTTTCATTTCCTAATTGTGAACGGATGGTATTTTCTGGCCAACACTATTCTTAAAGCAAACAGCCGATACGCAGAAATAAAAAAGAAGAGAAGCAAGATGGACGTGGATAGAAGGAATGAGGATGGAGATTGCCTAGGCAAAAAGATCCTTTAGAATCCGTCGGCCAATCAGAAAAATAAGCAGCGCTCCAAGAAATAGAATGCCACATTGAATATAAAGTGTTTGGTAAATAAAGCGGCTCTCTTGTGACATATCATACTCCGCAACCAGAACCGCCGCGGATAAGTATTCCCCTGAAGGGCCTATTTCAAGACTATGCCCGTACCCGATCGAAGCAAAACCGCCGATTTTTTCTCCTCTTTTTGTGCTGTAACCATGACCAACCATGGTATGTCCCCAATGGGCCATTTCCACAATATAAGCGGGAACATCGCGCATAAATGAGCGATCCGGTATTGACAAAGGATCGCCGGGAGGTCGGCTGTCCAGCAGAAAAATCCAAGGTTCTTTGCCGCCTTCAACATCTGTTTTTGTAACCAAATACAATCCATCCATGCTGTTCTCATTACGAATGGCCCCGAGGCTATTTCTAAGTTCTTGTACATAAGGGTCGCCGGGATTATCAATGAGCAATTTTAAACGCTCAATATCAATCTGAGGGACAGTTTGTTTTAAAACACCTTCAAGCCTTTCCGCGACCACGATATCTTTTATGAGTTGTTCCGTGCGAAAGTGGCCGACGCTTATTATTAGAAACAAGCCGAATATGACCACAATAAGCATTGTATAGAGCTGTCTGTCTTTTTGTGTCAATTTGTTTCCCTCCTGTACCAATAATGGCATATTAGCAAATTCTTTGGACAAAAGCAAATGATCTTAACAAGATCATGAGATTTTACATTGGATAGCAAAGCGTGTAGAATGAATGTGTCAAAAAAAGCATAAAAATATATGTAGAGGTGTTTGCGGTTATGATATGGCATAAGGGAATTCCCGATAATAAAGTCCGTGTTTTTCTTGTGGTGGTTGTCCTGTTGTCGACGATGCTGCTTCCCGTGATGAAAGTACATCCTTCGCTACCGAGTCTTAGATTGGAAGAAGGCGTCTTGTTCGGAGGCTGGTTGTTTTGTTTGGCGGCTGTGGTTTATCGCAAAGTCATGGCTCGGATATCGTCCAAGAAATCTGAAGACAGCCCGGATGACGATAGTGTTGATATGGAAGTGGATCGAACAGTTGGCCGCGTCATCAATATCCTTTTTCTGTTTCTTGTGGTATCTTTTTGTGCTTCCAGTTTTTACGCCGTCAGTTTTCTTCATGGGTCCTTCTCTTTTCGCGATATTATGGAGCTGTTTATTTTTGCTAAATACTATCTGACACTGAGTCTTGTCGTCAGCATCCGCTTGGGGCCGGGAGAGTGGCGTTTTCTGGGGGCGGCGGTTTGTGTGAGCGCTCTGATCATGGGGATTATTGGTGGGATACAGTATTTAAATCTTGCTAACTTCAATGCTTGGGCAGCGTTCTTGAACCCAAGCCATTGGGATTTCTATCTTGGTCTGCCTGTGCGGGTTTTGGGAGCTCTTGACAATCCGAACTATTTAGGGATTTTGGTTGTGATTATGTTAAGTGTATTCGCGATGCGTTATCTTTTCGCTGAGAAGAGTCTCAAAGCGTTTCCTTGGGCTCTACTGGCCTTGATGGCGCTGCTTATCAAGCTTGTCTACTTGACGATTTCCCGTTCCGCTGTTGTGGGTCTCGCGTTGCTTTTTGTCTTCTGCAGCGGCTGGGTTTTATGGCGTTCCGCACAGAAACGGAAGACGCTTCTGCGTGTTGGAGCTTTGTTTGTGGTCACTGCGGTGCTTTTCTTGACAGGACCGGGTGATTTTTTATCTCGCATGATTTCAGGAGTAGACATTGCCGAAGATACGTCGATGGCAGGCCGTGCCGACCGTTGGGCCGCGGCAGGTGACGCCGCCAAAACGTCGCCTCTCTTGGGTGTAGGTTCACAAAAAGGTGTCATGTCTTCCATTGTGGATAATGAATTCTTGCTTTACTTACGGCGTTATGGTATCCTTGGGCTTGCCGCCTATTTGAGTTTTTTCCTGGTGCCTTGGTTTCTGGCGGTGAAGGCGCTGAGAAATGCCGCAAAGAACAATAACGCGTTTTCGCGTGGTTCGCCGTTGCCGGTTGAACTGGCACCGGCAGCAGCCTATATGCTCGTCTTGCCGTCAATTTTTGTCTTCAGTTTCATCTCAGGATTTTTCTATAATTTACAGGCCATGACGGTTCTGGCGGTTTTGATGGGATTTGCTTGCAACGCTTATGCCGAGAGCAAGAGGTCTTGCCAAAATGAGATAAACGGATCGGAGAGTCAAGGTGGTCAGGGCGAAGAAGTTTCCGGGTCGCCGAAAGGCGTCTATATACCCCTTGATGAAGGGAATGTTGGATGAAAGTTCTTGTCATTTCGCATATGTATCCGTCTCAGGAAATCCCTGTATCCGGTATTTTTGTCCGGAAACAGACTGAGGCGCTTGTTGGGGCCGGAGTTGAAGCTGTGGTGATTAATCCGGTGCCCTGGGCTCCTTTTTTCCTTCGCTGGCATCCTCGCTGGCGCAGGTACGCCAACGCTTTGCGTCGGGAAGAGAACAGAGGGGGGACGGTTTTACGCCCTCGTTATGTTGAGTTTCCCAAGGGATTTTTATTTGCGTCAACACCCGGCAGGTATTATCGAGGAATGGCGCCCACTTTGCGCAACCTTCTAAAAGAGTGGCGGCCTGACATCATTCATGCCCATGTGGCGTTTCCCGACGGCGCGGCGGCTGTCAGGTTCGGAGAGGAGTATGGTATTCCTGTTGTTGTGACAGTTCATGGGATGGATTTTCTGGCGACGCTGAAACGGGGCCCGGCCTGCGAACGATGCGTCAAACAAACGCTGGTTAAGGCTGATCGGGTTATTCTGGTCAGTGAAGTATTGCGGGAGAATTTTGGCCTTGAGCAATGGATCGATGATGTGAAGAAATGTCGTGTGATCTATAATGGAGTTCACTTGGACGACGTCATAACAAGTAAACAAGTTGATGTTTCAGGAGACGGCAGTCGGTTTGCACCTGTGTTGCTGACGGTGGGTAATTTGACCCCCAAAAAAGGGCAAGCTTATGTTCTCAAAGCTCTGCCGGCTTTGCTTGAGCACTTCCCCCATCTCATCTACAAGATTGTTGGGGATGGCGAAGAACGGAGCAAACTTGAACATTTGGCCGATGAGCTTGAGGTACGAGAACATGTAAGTTTTTTAGGGGCGTTGAGCCACCAAGAAGCGATGCGGGAAATGGCTGACTGCGATGTGATGGTCATGCCCAGTTGGGACGAAGGCTTTGGGATTGTTTATCTTGAGGCTATGGCTCATGGGAAGCCTGTCATTGGAACCCAGGGTGAAGGTGCCGCCGGGTTGATTGAAAAGGAGGATGTCGGATTAACGGTTCCTGCCGGGGACGCTGCCGCAATTGCACGCGCTTCGAATAGGATTCTGAGCAGCCGTGAATTAGCGTGCGCGATGGGGCAAAGAGGGCAAGAGATTGTTTCGCAGCAATTAACGTGGAACCATAACGCTGAACGGACGATGGACTTGTATCAAGATGTATTGAAGGACTATAAACGTGAATATTCGTAATGTTGTCAAAAACACAGGGGCCTTAACAATGGCTTCCGTGCTGAGCAAAGCCATATCCTTTCTGGTGAACATTCCACTGGCGCTTCATTTAGGTAAAGAAGCGCTGGGCCTTTACGCGACGGCTTACGCGTTTGTGAATATCTTTAGCTATTTTAATGAGTTTGGCTTAAGTCAACTTATGGTTCAAGACGCCTCCCGGGACAGCTCGAAGCTTCCTGTTTATTTCGGGAATGCCCTGCTGGTTAAGGTTGCAGCGGCCATTGGTATATTTTTGATTATGATGCTGTGCATGATGCTGATGACCAGCTTTAGCGAGATTCAGTGTGTTATGATTGTCATCTTGGGCATTGCCATGGGATTCAATAATGTTAATCAAACGATTTATCATTATTACCAAGCCAAAGAGAAAATGTCGACTGCGGCAGGATTCCAGTTTCTGGATACCCTGCTTATCGCGACTCTTACCCTGGGTGTGATTTATGTGACGCATCAAGGCGTGGTGGCGGTGACGGTGGCGCATCTGATGACCTATGTTCTGTTGACAGTTTTGCTGTTTCTGGCTTTGCGCAAGCGAATCCGGCCGGTGGTGGATAAGTCAATAATCCCTCAGATGATTGGCATGGGCATGCCTTTTGGCGTGCAGCGGGCGGTCAGCAATATATTTCCAAATGTGACGATATTAGTGATGGCGCAGCTGCTTGTGTCCGAGGGGGAGATAGGAATATTCCGTGTGGCTCAGAATTTAGTGGTTCCGTTGGTTTTTCTGCCGAATGCTTTTTCGCAATCGATATACCCAATACTCTACCGATTGGGTGTCGGTGACCAGACCCGCCATCAGAATTCTATGGAAAAAGTCTTTAAAATCCTGGCGGCGGTGGGCGTTCCGGCAAGCCTCTTCTTATGGATGTTGTCGTCAGAGATTATTCATTGGGTCTATAGGGGGCAATACGATGCGGCGGCACCAGTGTTTGCGATGCTGTGCTGGTATTTTGCGCTGGAGTGCCTGAAGTCTCCCTTGGGCGATGTTATGATGACGAGCAACCGGCGATGGCAGCGTACGATTATACAAGGAATAGGGTTGGTCTTGCTTGTAGGGCTGACTGTTTGGGCGCAGCCCAGGTATGGACTGGTTGGATGCGTGGGGGCTATTCTCGCGGTTGAAGCCTTTCAGTTCATAGGGTATTACGTGTATATCCGATTGAAGATGTATTCCATTCGCATTTGGAGACAATTGCCTCCAATATTGGCAGCCTCGTTAATAATGATGGGGACAGCTTATTTGGTCAAAAGCTGGCATCCTCTGCTTGTGGCTTGCCTTTCGGCTTCGATGTATTTTGTAATGTTATTTGCCATAGATAAAGAATTGCGTTTGTTGTTGATGCGGATCCTCAGAGGATCGCCGGATTCTGAAGAATAAGGTTCATTATTTTTGCGCGTGCCCGTAACACATGTATTGGTTCTTAGGATTAATTCTCTGGCACAGCTTATGATCGAACCAATTAATAGCCTTGTTGTCTTGAATCATGCAGTTGAAAAATCCATAAGTGTGTAAGCTGTGGTCAGAAAATCGAGCCATGGCCTGGTTCATATAGTCAAGAGAAAGATAATTCCAGGCGGAGGCCCACTTGGCAAATTTCTTGCGCAAGAACATATGGAGAAAGACCCCTTGCAGATTTTCACAGAAGAGCAGAGTCCCACCCGGTTTCAAGACCCGGTGAATTTCATCAAAAGCATTATTGATGTTGTCAAAGTTGTTATTGGCCCCAACGCTGCCCATGACGGATTTAAAAGCGACAATGTCAAAAGTATTGTCGGGATAATCAATGCTGGTGCAATCAACACATTCATACCGAATCAGTCCCAAGACATCGTATCGTTTATGGAGTTTTCTGGCTTGCTCGGAGGGACCTTTTAGATCGGAACAGATACAGTTAAGACCTTTTGTAGCAAAGAATAAGGAGGTTCCGCCGTTGCGCGCGCCTAAATCCAAGACTACTCTCTTGTCGAGGTTCTCAAATAAACGGTCAATTGTGGCATTCCAGTACAGAATGCCTTTGCTCCAGGTATAGATATCCCATTCAACGATGTCCGCGAGCAATTTTTTTTCAAACAAAGTAATCCATCCATTCGCAGGTAATAGGTTTAGCCGAGATTAGGATTAGTGTTGCACCGTACTTATGATTATATACCAAAAAGGGAATATATGGAATAGATATATATTTATGACAATTATGGACAAGGTTGAAGAGGGGCGTTTGTGGAGCAATGGTTTGGCGATAGGGAGATTCAGATCATGGGCAGCTCTAATACTATGATATATTTCATGTTGATTGTGTTTCTCATTTATATGGCAAGAAGAGCGTTTGCAGTGAGAGATAGTTATGTCATTAAATATTCTGTTATAGCCGCCTTTTTGGTTTCCGGAATTGAGATCGTCGGACGCAGTTTGGATCACAATGATGGCCTAAATGGTCTGTTGAGGCCAAAAGCTGCATTCATTGTGAACTCTGTGGAATTCTTGGGTTTGCTTGTTGTTTCCTATTGCGCGGTTGCCCTTCTGTTTGCCTACTTGTTGAAGGAGGATTTCCTTGAAAAGGTAAAGAGTGGTTTTCTGGGGGAAGAGCCTAGGAAAGCTTTTTTCCTGTTTTGGGGGATCATTCTTGCGGCATGGGTTCCTTTTTTTATTATGTATTATCCCGGCATCTTAACTTTTGATTCCATGAGCCAAATACATCAAATTATGGGCCATATACCTATGAACGCGAGTCACCCCATTTTGCATACATTTATCATATCAATATTTGTTAAGATTGGGGATGGCTTAGGCAATATGAATATAGCTGTCGCCTTGTTTTCGATTACGCAAATGCTGCTGATGTCGTGCATTTTTGCTTTTTCTGTTGTTTATGTGATGAAAAAGGGGATGCATAGGGTTTTTGTGATTGGATTATTGGCGTATTTCTCTCTGTTTCCTGTTCATGGGATGTACAGTATTACGATGTGGAAGGATGTTTTGTTCGGAGGCGTCATGTTGCTCTTTACCATTTGCTGTATAGAGATGCTCACCAATGCTGACGGGTTTTTAGGAAATAGGTGGTGCTTGGGACTTTTTGCTTTGGCAACGCTTGGTATTATGTTGATGAGGAATAATGGGTTTTATGTATTTCTGTTATGCTTTCCGTTTCTAATAATATTTCTTAAAGGCTACAGAAAGAGGTTAGGAGCAATATTCGTGGGGTGTCTCCTGTTTTATACTATGCTTATGGGTCCTTTCAGCGCTGCAATAAACATTGAAAAAGGAATGGGCAGAGAGGCGCTTTCTGTCCCGATGCAACAAATTGCGAGGGTCGCGAAATACCGGGGCGATGACTTAGCGGATGCTGATTGGGAGTCTATACGAAGGTTTTTTCCGGCTGGAGATACAGTCAAATACTATACAGAATCAGTGGATGCCGTAAAGGACTATTTGATTTATATATATATGACGATTCCTTCTGATAATATTGGCGAACATTATAATCCGAGACAATCGAATCCGGTGAAGGACCGTTTTGATGAAGATTATTATCAGGCGAATAAGGCCGAGTTTTTTACTGAATGGTTCAAGGTGTTTTTGCGTTTTCCAAAGGAATATATGGAGTCGTACTTAATGGGCAGCTATGGATATTGGTATCCTGACGCCAACTATTCGATAGTGCCTTATGGTGGATACTCGGACATTCCGGAGATAATGCAGACCAATCCTTTCCCCGGTCTAAGGGGATTCTTGGAGCGTTGTTTAGGCAATATGCAAAGTCTCCCCGTTTTTTCTGTGCTGTGTAGTATCGGATTTGTTTTTATGCTCTTGATTCTATCTGTTTTTGTAGCGTGCCTTAAGAAACAGTATCAATTGACCTTGGCGTTCCTGCCTGTGTTATGTTTGCTTCTAACGGCCACAGCGTCACCCGTTTATGCAGAATTCCGCTATGTTTATAGTCTGTTTACCTGTTTTCCAATTCTTTTGGCATTGGTGTTATGGTGTCCTTCCCATGCATCTGTTACAAAATTTGACAAAGATGATATAATTTTAGTACATTGTAAAAGCCCGGATCAAGGACAATGAGAATAAGAACAAGAGCGAGAGCAAGGCGAGTTGGCGAATGGCGTGAACAATGAATGAATACTGTGAAGAAAGAAAAGTTCGCAGCAAAATGATAAAAGACTGGTATGTTCAGCATAGGTTTTTTTGTCGTTATCTCATGATCAGCATTTTTGTCACACTTCTGGATGTCGGTGTTTCCAGAATAAGCGAAATGCTTGTGAGTATCATTGTCGCCAACTCTATTGGGATTCTTATTGGCTTTACAGTCCAGTATTTTCTGGCCTCGAGGCATGTCTACAACAATAAGGATATGGCCACCTTTATTAAGTTTTTATTAACATTTGTGTTTGGGTTTATATTGGCTAACGGTATTGTTTATGTCTGTAGAGTTTCTGTTTTTCAGGGATCTGAGGAATTCATAGCTTTTGCTATTAGCAAGGGATTTTCTATTGCAATCCCATTTTTCGCTATGTATTTTCTGAGAAAGTACTGGATTAAGACGAATAAGTCAATGGAGCTTTACTAAAGGAAAGGAATCTCTGCGACAAGGAGGGAATATAAAATGGATGTCTGCGTTTATCTGCCATGTTATAATGAAGAACTGAACATCACCAGTCTCATTGAGTCTTGGCGCAGCCACTCAGAGGCCCTGGCGGCTTTCGGATATGGTCTAAAGGTCTTTGCTGTTGATGATAGCAGCATAGACGCAACAAAACAAAGAATCGAGGCTATGGTTGATCTTTATGATGATATCTCTTTGATCGCTCATGAAAAGAATAAAGGATTGCATGGCGTTCTGAACACGGCGATAGCGCATTTCTTTGATTTGGGATGTCGGGAGAACTGTATGGTTCTGATGGATGGAGACAATACCCACGATCCCCGTTTTGTTTTTGATATGATCAGTCGGCTTGAGCAGGGTTATGATTGTGTTATTGCGTCAAGATATTGTGAGGGTTCCGATGTTGTTGGACTTGCTTATCATCGCAGATTTCTGAGCGAGATGGCGAGACATTATTGTCGGTTTATGTTACGCGTTCCCAATGTTCAGGATTACACTTGTGGATACAGAATTTATACTTTTGATATTATTGAGAGACTTGTTGGCAGGTTTGGGAGAGAGCCGATTAAAGAGAAAAGCTTTGCCTGTATGATGGAATTTCTCTATTATCTTCATTTGGTAGGAGCCAGATTTGGTGAAGTGAGTTTTGAGCTGCGGTATGATTATAAAAAAGGAGCCAGCAAGATGCGCGTGTTTAACACCATGGGCAAGAGTATAGTTGTTGCTTATCTGTTAAAAAAAAAGGAGGCAAAGGTTGATGCTGCAAACGATTAAGCCTTATGTAGCTCCTGTTGCGGTTTTCTTGATTATAACGTTTTTCCTTTCCCTGACAACGCATTTTGGCTTTTTGGCTGATGGTTCATATCGGCATGACGCGGGAATTTTTGCTTATATAGGCTATGCTATGGAGAATGGGAGAGCTCTTTACACAGAAGTGTGGGAAAACAAAGGCCCTCTCTTGTATTTAATCAATATGATAGGCGTCTCAATAAACTATTGGCATGGTATCTATTTTTTTGAGGTCATTGCGTTTTTTGTAACTCTGTTGTTTGCTTATAAGACAGCATTAGTCATTGTCAAGAATAACCGTTGGGTGGCTGTTTTTGCCGCGGCCTTTTCTATGCTTCTGTTAGCAGTGACTCTTCAGGGCGGGAATCTGAGTGAAGAATATGCGCTGCCGTTTATGTCTGTGGCCCTCTATTTTATTACAAAATTCTATTATAATCAGTGGGTTCTTAGAATATTTGAAGTGATTCTGGTTGGGGCGTGTTTCTCGGCGGTTTTTTTGTTGAGGGCCAATATATGCGCGTTTTTTCTGGCGATGATCCTTGTGACGGTTTTTGTCCTGATTAGGCAAAAGCAAGGAGCGGTGCTTCTAAGAACGACGGTTTTTGTGCTGGTCGGCATGGTGCTGTTTCTGCTGCCGGTCTTGATTTATCTGATCGCCAACAACTCGCTCGGAAAATGTATTGATGACGCGTATTTGAACATATTAGGCAGCTATTCTCAGCTTCCCATAATGAATGTGGTCGTAAATGTATTTGATATGATTGAGACAACGGCTGAAACAGGAACTGCGTTTGTTGCCGTCGTTTTCATTATAGCTTATTTGGTTTGTTTGTGGAAAAAGGCCATCTTTGATCAACGTCTGAAATATATGTTGGGCATAGCCTTTTTGGGTTTGTTCCTTAATCTTTTGGCTAATTCACTGTCCGGTGTCAATCAGATGCACTATTTTATGACTTTTATTCCAATTATGGTTATACCGGCGGCATGGATATTTCACGCTGTTTATCTCTTTGTTGAGAAAAATACGCAAGAACACTTAGCAGGCCTTCTGACAACAGGCGCTGTCATCTTGTTTCTTTCTTTCAATGGTTTGTTCATCATGAGTCATGATGTTTTCGAAAATGTGAAAAACCCCTTTGCGATTGAACCCAAACCCGCCGCCGCTTATATTCTAAATAATTCTCAGCCTGACGATTTGGTTCAGGTCATCGGCGGGGATGTAACTCTCAATTATCAAACCAAACGCCTAACAGCATCGCGCCATGTTCACTTCGCTGCCGGGTTGTTTTCTCAAGAATCTGTGGAAGTATTTGCTAACGAAATCGCTGAAGATATTAAGGACAACATCCCAAAGCTCGTTTTGTTTGGTTCTGATTCTGATTATAAAAGATTCAAGGAAGCGGCGACATTCACTGATATTGAAGAGTTTCTTCAGAGTTATTATGAGCAACAAGCAGTGGAATTTGATTTTATTGTTTATAAAAAAACATAGCCTGTACAGGCGCGGCTATTGAGGGCGGCTAAAAAGTTTCCCCGGGGAACACCACACGGATGGTTGTGCCCTTGTTGGGAGCGCTGTCAACATGGAATCTGGGTGTTTAGGGCGCCGGTTATACGTTTGGTGAGAGCATGGCCGCTGCCGCTTCTGGATTTGTTGCGATACGTTTGTAAACGGTCAATAGTTTTGAGCCAAAAATGACCATTAAAATTGAGCCACTATTTCCCCTAACGGATATTCCGCACCATTTTTCAGCGGTCAAGGTGTTAAGTGGTCAACGGTCTGGGTGTCAAATCAGAACGTAATATCCGACATATGGAGAAATCCTCCCCTAAGGTTTTCGCAAAAAAGTAAAATTCCGTCTGATTTTAAGACGCGGTATATTTCGTCAAAGGCTTTGTTAATGTTATCAAAGTTCTTATTAGCACCGACACTACCCATGACGGATTTAAAAGCGACTATGTCAAAAGTGTTGTCAGGATAATCAATGCTGGCGCAATCAACGCATTCGTAACGAATTAATTCGCAGACGTTATACTTTTTGTGGAGGATTTTGGCCTGCTCAGTTGGTCCCTTTAAATCAGAACAAACACAGTTCAGCCCTTTTAAAGCAAAAAATAAGGAAGTGCCGCCGTTACGAGCACCTAAATCCAAAACAATTTTCTTATTGGGATTCTCAATTAGCCGGTCAATTGTAGCGTTCCAGTACTGGTACCTTTACTCCATGTATGAATATCCCATTCAACGATGTCCGCCAGCAAATTTTTTTCAAAATGAATAGTCTTATCCTCCGTAGTTATTATTCACTCGATATTGTATATGGGATTATATAACTTGTCAAGAATAATATGGAAATATATCCATTAAGCAGTTGCCTTATCTACTGTGATAGTATAAAATAAAGCGGTATCTTTTGGGAACAAACGAATTGGTGATTCGACAATGGGAGACGTTGGGTTATGGGACATTATTATGTAGCTATATACATAACTCCAAGCCGCTGCCGCCTTTGGATTTGTTGCGGGAGGTGTCAACCATATAAAAGGGGTCCGTGACAAAGGCGACTTCCTGATCCTGATCCCTGTTTTATCCGAGATCAGGATAAAACCTCAGCCCGGCTCAGAAAGCGCCGGTCGCAATCCTCCAAAGTCTGCCGGTCAGCCGTCACAACATAAAGATACAAGGTAACGCCGTGATCATCCAGATAGCGCATATAGACGCGGCCATAGAGCGTCAAAAGAGGAAAATCCTCTCCGTCCCCCTCGGGAGGAATCCCTAACTGCAAATACCCCCACTGGTTTTGTTGGTAGGAATGCCAGAACCCCCTACCCGCAAAAACGCAATCCATCCTAATCCACCCTGAAAGGCCGGCGAAGGTGACATTCTTCTCCGCGGCATAGTCGCCGCTCAAAAAATCATTCACAGTGACCCTGTTCGTACAACCCAAAGACCGCAACACAAGATCGCTTAGGTCGTAGGACGTAATCAAAGCCAGCATCCGCGGGTCAGCTTCCCCCTCCGCCGTAAATCCAAAAGGCCCTTGGGGATCCTTAACAATATAGGCCCCATAACAAGCGGAATAATAAGGTGAATTGGGATCCAGTGCCGACGAAAAAGAGTTTCCCCAAGCAAAGGCGCCAAAATTATACAGGATTGTCAAGTCAACCTCATGGCCCATATACGCGGCGAAATTCTCGCCCGGCCGAAACACGGATACCTGAGGCGACCAGTCTGTCTCTGGGGTAGACCGTCCGTTCGGAAGGCGTACGCAAAGCTTATCTTTCTGTCGGATCGCGCTCACAGAATCGGCAATGTTAGCCGCTTTCAGCACAACATAGCTGCGCCCATGAAAATAATAAGGAGTCTGTCTGAAAATCGCAAAAGCAAGGGTCAAGAGGAGCAAAGCGGCAGCGAGAACAAGCAGGCGGCGGCCCCATTTGCCCAGCTTCATAAGCACTCACCTCGTAACAGAATAAGGAACAAGAGTATCGTGATATGGACATTATAGGAAAATTCGCCGGTAAAAGCAAAGCGGACTTCCTGAACGGGTGCATATTTAAAAAGTGCATGAACTGACGATAAGGATAAGCAGAGCTTTCTGCCGCGGTGTTTTCCCGCAACTCAATGGTGAGTTGGAGGCAGATACCGCGCTGGCCAGTAACAGTGCCACGTCAGGGGTTGGGGAGCGGCAGACTCCAAAAGCCCGCGTATTTTTTTCGCCTTTCGGGGGCTGCGTCGGGCGGTGAGGC
>WRHI01000008.1 GCA_009783315.1 Peptococcaceae bacterium | reverse complement strand
CAAGAACCTGTATATGACGTCTTTTTTGTATCCCTGTGCTAACGGGTTGGCGCTGCGCATGTCCTGATACATGCTTTTTCCGGTGTAGACAAGGGTTATCAGGTAGTGGATGAGCGCGGCAACCGGAATACCCTTTTGTTTGTAAGCACCAGCGTTTTTGAGTGCCTTGCCCAGCTGGTATTGCTTGTAGAAGTGCGAAACACTTTTAATTGTTGACTGTTCGGCACGGGCTTTCTCTGATATACTTGTCATGACGGATCCTCCTGAAAATGGTGTTTTGTTTTGTCGACAACTAACATTTTACCATATTCTTGAGGATCTCGTCGTTTCTTGTACCCCAGAGTATTGATTTTTCAAGGATCAGAGCTTGTTTCTTATGTGCGAAGTTTCAGTTAAAATGGTTGATGCTCTTGAGCTCTCACATACTGGAGGCGGTTATTTCGAGCTATCGAAAGATAATGAAAAAACATTCAATCAATTTTCTAACTGGCTCCGTTTTTTGAATGTTAAACTTCACTTTACTTGGCCTAGCTTATTTATTGATAATTTCAATATTACGAGCGATGATGTAAGGCGAGCTTATTCTAATCGTAGTCCGCATAGCTGAAACCTAGGTTAATTTTATGGGCAAGATTAAGTATCATGAACCATTTCGTTTCTACTATGTTCCCGTCTCTGTTCTGTTCCATCTCTACTCCGTTCCTGTTACAATTGGAAATCACAGGGAATGGATATTCTGTCCTTCCGGTGGCGCACGATGACAGCACAGGGCGTGGGTTGATCTTGATGCCCTAGTATTGGAGTGTTTGACCTGAAACGTTGTGAACCTGCAATGGATCACATTCTGGTATATGGCGTTTGAGTGCGCGGGACGGGCATATTTCTTAAACTTCACCACGAAGAAGGAGGATTATTGATAGAATCAAATCCCAATTATAAATAAGGAGTAAGGGAATGAGAAAGGATGAATTAATTGTTTTTAATCAGGCTGGATGGATAATAGAACCAAATAGTGATAAAAGCCTATATGTCAAATTTTCGGAGCATGAGAAAAAACGGTTGGAAAATATTCCGGATAAGTTGATTGATTTGATATGCGGATTCAATGTTTATGCTAACCCAGAAGAAACAGCATGGTTTGTAACACACGAAATGTTTGGCAAGGCTACTGAGAACGAATTCGAAGCTCAAAGCATAGAAGCAACATTGGATGATGATGATTTAAGAAATGAGGTTACTGATTTTTGGAGTTCTCACTTCTGTTTCTTGATGTCAGTAAAGAGTTTCACAAACTGTCGGTTCATCGTCACAGAGCCCCCGGTTTTTCCGTTATCGGGGAGATAGGAAAATGATGAATAAGGAGGATAACCAGTAGATTATGTATGATATAAAAAAATGGGATATAAGTATACGAAACCTTTATGAGGTATATTCAAAATTAACTAGAGATGTGTGTTTCCAAAGGAGTGATTGTACAGCTACAGAAGAAGAAATTTTGTTGATAGAAAAAAGTCTTTGTATTGAAATCCCACCGAGTTTTAAAGAGTGTTTAATGACCTACACAAAAAGCTTGGTTTTTTCGGCATCTCTCCCAGATGATTTCGCTTTGCCCCAGGAACTAAGTCAGATTTTTTCTGCCGGATTTTCATGGTCATTAGATATTTTGATGGAAAGCGAAGAATCCAGAAAAGGATGGGTGGAAGCTTGCTTTTCAGATCCTGACGATAAATACGATAAAGTATGGCATAACAAATTGGCTTTTATGTCTGTTTCCAATGGTGATCATATCGCGTTTGACTTGAATGATTCAAACAGGGATAAACGTGTTGTTTATCTAAGCCATGACGATGGAGAAGGACATGGTTATGTTTTGGGCGACAATTTCGGTGATTATATTGAAAAACTTATAGCCATTGGCGCTCCTGGAAATGAAGATTGGCAAGTGCTTCCGTTTATTCAAAACTCAACAAGTGGAATAGACCCATGTTGCGAAAATGCAAAAAAATATAGACAGTTGATAGGGATTCATGATGGGGTATGATAATAATGAATTTAAAACAGATCGCTGTGACTGCCAGTTCGGGTAAGTGAAAGAACGAGGACATCAACCTCAATACGGTAAATGAGTAGCCAATCCGGGGTAATATGACATTCTCGATGTCCTGAGTAGTCCCCAGTCAGTGAATGATCCCGATTGCTTGCGGGAAGCGAAATTCCCTGTGCCAGCTTCGCGATAATTTCATCAAGCAGGGACATATTCAAGTTGCGCTTTTCCATCAATTTGTAGTCCTTGCGGAACCGAGTGGTTAGTTTAACGGTATATTTTATTATCATGACTTCAAATCTCTGAACAAGTCGTCAAGATTAGTATAGCCCTTTACATTCGGATCATGGGTAATGCTCTCCGCCTCTTTCATCGCTGCGATTGTTTCAGCATTGGGAACTCTGGATATCTCAAAGGGGATTCCCTGTCTGCGTACAGCCTGACGCAAGAACATGGTCATGGCAGTTGTCATATTTAACCCCAAGTCTGAAAACAGCTCTTCCGCCTGCTTTTTTAACTGGACATCCATTCGAATGCTGACATTAGTGCTTTCATTCATAGTGTCACCCTCCTTTATTGACTAGTATATTCATTATAATGCAAGGTATGCACAACGTCAATACAAACTCTATTTGAGAATTATCCCGAAATTTTCTCAAATGGGCCTGACTTCTCTTCTTTAAGTTTTATAAAAATAGCAGGGCTGCTGAAATTGAATATTTCAACAGCCCCATCATTTCTTTGGGAAATCAGCGGAGAGAACGGTGGTGCGGAGAAAGTGAACAGGTTGTCACCAAATGCTGAAAAAAATCGCTTTCGAATTGTTTTCGGCATTTTGCTTGTTCTGCTGGTCATACTCTTCCTGTTTTCGTTTTCTGTTGGACGGTTTCGTATTCCCATTAAAGAATTGATTGATATTCTATTGTCCCCAATTCTCAATACGGCGCCGTATTGGGAAGACACTCTCCAAAGAGTCATCTTTGATGTACGTCTTCCTCGTATTGTCTTAGCAATTCTGGCCGGGGGCGCTCTTTCTTTGTCCGGTGTATCCTACCAAACATTGTTTAAAAATCCGATGGCATCGCCGGATTTGCTCGGAGTCAGTTCGGGGGCGGGGTTTGGTGCGGCGCTTGCAATGCTCTTCGCAGGTACGTGGTGGCAGATTCAGTCATCCGCGTTCACGTTTGGCATTTTGGCAGTGGGTTTGGCATTTCTTGTTGGCAATAAATTCCGAAGCTCTTCCATGACAACATTAATTCTGGCCGGAATAGCAGTATCTGGGATGTTCAACGCCTTGCTGTCCATTGTCAAAATAAAAGCGGATACAGACAGCGTTCTTCCCTCCATAACTTTTTGGCTGATGGGGAGTCTGGGCCGGGCAAGTAAGGATGATGTGTATTTTCTCTTGATTCCAGTGGCCTTATCGCTGGTTATCCTTTATCTATTCAGGCATTCCATCAACGCGCTGGCAGCGGGAGATGAATCCGCCAGAACATTGGGCGTCAATGTTCAGCTGACTAAAATTGTTGTTATTGTATGTGCTACTTTCATGACCGTGTCAACCGTAAGCGTTTGTGGTATCATTGGGTGGATTGGCGTGATCATTCCTCATGTTTCTAGGATGCTGGTTGGAGCGAGTTTTCCAAAGTGCGCCGCTGTGACTGTCAATGGAGTTGTAACAATCGACATCGGAGGCGGAAACATAATAACTTCTACGATTACCATGAACGCGATCAGGGAATTGGGACTTCAGGAGGGCAAAGAAGCTTACGCAATCATAAAAGCCACTACTGTAATGGTCGGTACCGATTAGATTGTTGGCGTGAATCTTCTTATTGACATTTCGTTATCGATATGATACTTTGGTAATGACTTCCGATATATGCAGCAGAGTATATCGGGAGAATTGCCGCCATCTCCCAACCCCTTTGCCGTTTGCCGGGAGGGCTTCGTTGGGAGAATCCCGAAGGTTTCAGCATAGCACACAGAATCCGGTCAGTAATACCGTGCAAGGTATTCTGACCGGATTCACCTTGTAAAGATTTGCCGTTCCTTGGAAATTATATACAACCTTTCCCTTTAGTTGGTTTCTCACGCTCAAATTCATCATAATAACTCCTTGCCATTCATTTTTATTCATTGAATAGCCATACCCATATGTATTAACTTCCATGCATTTTGCCGCCTTTGTTTGTGCCCGTTGATGACAGAATGGTTCCGGAAAGAAGGATTGTTGGGTATTTGGCAGTAATAACGGAATCCGGTCAGTAGAACCTCAGACGGTTCGGTGTTACTGACCGGATCCCGTACGCCATGCCAAAGTCGTCGATTCTCCCGGTGAAGCTAAACCTGACATAAAGCTCGTTAGGGAAGTAACGAAGAACCTGGAGTTGGGCGGCAACCCTTCCGATATACTCTGTACAATATATCGGTATATTCCTAACAATATCACATCAATAATTTAATGTCAATAGCTGATTGCCCTTGTTTTTCTTGATGTTCTCAGGTATATTTTTCTTAGGAGGTGATAGCCTTGTTCGTTGTTACACGATTAAGAATCGGCAAGACACGCCCTTTTTTCTCAGTGGGCTCTGTGGAACTCCTTGAGAAAATCGAACACTATACTTCCATAAAGAAAGCAACCGAAGCTATGAAAATGTCCTATACCAAGGCCCTGAAAATGCTGCGTTCTATGGAGAGAGAATTTGGCTTTCCCCTGGTTGTCTCGGAAAAAGGCGGGAATGACCGCGGCATGACGAGATTGACCGAAAAGGGCAAACAGGTGCTCACAACCTATCAGGAAGTAGACGCTCAGGTTTCTGCCTACGCTAAAAAGCTCGTAGAGGAAAAATTTACTTTTCCAGACGCTTAATCCGCAATCGGTCCAACCATCCTTTTTTGTGCTTGAGAGACATGTACCCGATGACCGACATGACAAAACCGCCGATCGCGTCAACAATCAAATCTTTCATTGTATCCATGAGCGCCGCCTGGCCTATAAGCTGCTCACCCTGTTCAAGGGCGTATTTTTGCATATTTGTTTTTAAAAAATAGTCCACCGTAAACTCATATATCTCCCATATAACACCGAGGGACACGGCAAAGCAAAACGCGAATAACGCCACGAAAAAAGGGCTTAAGGAAAACGTAACTGCCTCTGATTTGTTAAGCAGGCTGACAAGGGAAAACCCCAGCGCCCCCAAACCGACGCCGCTGAATATATGCAGCAGGGAGTCCCAGTGGCTGAATCGATAATAAAACCCCATCTCCCCCAAGAAAATCGCACAATAGAGAAAAACCGCATACGCAATCATCATAAGTGTCGGAATGTTCAGATTGACTCTACGCCTCAAATATCCGGGAATCAACATCAGAAACACGCCCAGGATACATTGAACGAGCATAAGCACATAATCGCCTTTGACTCTGACCTGTATATCCGAACTAGGCGCAACTGCGGGCGCTAAAATAATTCTAATAAACGTATAAATGGCTGTTACGATAAAAGTAAGGAAAATAAACCACATAAGCGCTTTGACGGTGAACAGCCTTTTCATCCTGTCGGCCCCCTCAAAAAATACTTCTCCCCTCAAAATGTTTCGGCTTTGTTAATATTTGCACATGCAGTTGCCACGTTGATGATAAAATAATAACCGCTCAAGTGATGGGGTTATCTCTATAATGCCTGACACAACCTTGCCGGATGCATAACAAACAAACAACCACGAAAGGCTGTCTGGCTTCATTATATCATATGCGCTTCTCAAGTCAATATGCATTGACTACACCGGGCTAATCCCGGCGCAGGAGCGGGACACACGCTTACTGTCCCGCGAGGGCCGATACGTAGGTTGGTGTGCGGAGTATCCAAAAGCCCGTTGATTTTTTTGAGCTTCTCTAAGGCTTCGTCTGGCTAAAGACAGATTGGATACTCCGCACCCCAACCTACGTATCGGCCCTCGATGAAATGAGGTCTTATGCGCCCTTTGTGTGCCCCCGAATTTGGTTTCTCCAGAGAGAACTCTCTTGGATATTCGAATGAGTTCAATATAGCGGCGACCCCCAGTAATTTCCTCAGCAATCATTCCCAACTATCAGCACCGCTGATAGTTACCATCCCTAACCCCTAACCCCTAACCCCTAACCCCTTCTCCCTAACCCCTAGCCCTTCTTTCCACGCGGGAAGCTTTCTCATCATGGACAGGGCAGCGCTTTCGGCGGCTTCATGGGCCAGTCCTTGGGTCTTGATGATGAAACCGGTCATGGCTTCCTTTTGCTCTTCAAACGAATGCATGGAACCGTCCTCATTGGCGCAATGGACGCAATAGTCCTTGCTTTCGTCACCCATAGCGAAATCCGCTTTTTCTTTCATGGGCATTCCACAAGCGATACAGGTTTTCATGTTGTTTCCTCCTCAAGTTTATTTTTTTATTAACGCCATATAACACTCTATAAGGGTGCTTTTATAGCGTCTTAAAACAGATCCTCGCGGCGCGAACAAGTCGCCGTTCAGCAGATAGTAATGAATCAGACCAAGCCATGTGTTGAACAGCATATGGAAAGGAACCAGCTTAATTGCGCCCGCGCTGATTTCCGGCTCTAAGGCTTGCCAGAAATGAATAGAAACGGTTGATTGTATGGCTATAAAGGTGTTTTTGGCTTCTTCCGGCAGATAGACCGCCTCTTTTGTCAAGCGTTTGTACAAGCCTTCATATTTTATTAACACATCAACATGCATAGCCAGCAGTTTCTCAACATCACCGCCTGATTCCGACAACATATGCAGTTCAGCCGTCAAATCTTGCGCAAAAGAATCCAGCAGGCAAATCAATAGGCTCTCAACTGTGGGAAAGTGCACGAATATCGAACCATGGGAAACTTGCGCTTCGCCGGCAATGGCCGTCGTGGGCGCGGCGAAACCCTGTTGGGAGTATACCTTTATCGCGGCTGCGACTATCTTTTCTCGCGTCTGTTCTTTTTGCAAGCGGCGTGTATCTGCCATTTGATGACCTCCAACTCAATGAGCTCACACTCATTATAAATGTCCGCCGCCAGATTGTCAAGGGCTCATTTGCGCCATCATAAAAAAATTTCCTCGGCTCAAGAAGTCGGGGCAAAGAAAATACGGAAGGGCTTCCAAGGCCGGATCAGCTGAATCCTCCGCCGGAGCTGCTTCCTCCGGCGCCGCCTCCTCCGCCGGAAAAGCTGTCTCCCCCACCTCCGGAGGAATAGCTTTCTGAAGCGGCGTTGCATCCGGCTTGAGCGATGGAAATCATGACAAAGCTTGTTATGTCGGATGTGAATTTGGAACGCCGATCGAATTCGGGATAGAGTTCGCTGAATTGTTTTTGTACGATATCCGCTATTCCTAGCACTTGCGCAAAAATAAGATATTCCTCCCAAAGAGAAACCTTGTGCGTCTGACCCGCGGGAAGCTGGCTGAAATCAAGCAGAACCTTCTTGAACCCCAAGAGCTCTATAGCTTCCTCTTTCATTTTCTCCGTCGCTGTTTTGACTTGGACTGTGCGCGTTCCTCCCCAGAATTTTGGAACCTGTTGGGGGACGTGTACAATCAACCCCTTCTCTTCTAAGGATTCCATCGCATAATTGTCAGCTTGTGCAAACCAACGATAGAGCCGGTTGTAGTTTTTCCTACACCATTTTTCGAAAGCTTTGGTTGTTAATATCAGATTCTCTCCACAGCCTTCTATGAGCATTTTGCGCAGTTCATTTTCCAGGACCCGTTCAGGTTCAGGTTCTAAATTCAATTGCTGAAATCCTATGGCATAGGTATCTTTCTTCTGCTTACGCCCGTCTTGCGCCGGTATCACGGATAGGGTTCCTTCTTTGAGCCATTTCAACAAAAAAGCGCCAATAATCCCCGCCCTGGCCTCTTCGACAGAACGCATTTGATACGTCGAGGCCATCCAATAGGCCCTTATAATATCCTGATCACAAGGAATATCTTCGCAATATTCGATACTGTTTATATCCGGCAATGTTTTCCCTGTTTCTCCAAAATTCACGCTGTCTGGCGCCGGTCCCACACATTTCGAAGCTCGAAGAGTCACTGCCATAAGAGGCGCCCCAACGCCAATAATAGATAACAATATCAAGGCAACGCTCGCGGCACTGTTGGATGACTCTGACGAATTCACCGTACTCATGGCCTCATAGTAAACATCATCAAATGTTTTGCTGATTTTATTTGACGCGTCATAAGTCCCATCCGGAATCCTAACCAAGGCTGCCATATAACCGGAACCGCTCAAGGCCCCTTTTGAATCCATCACAATAGAACCCTCTTCGAAACGAATCGTTCCGGGATGATACCCAAAAGCCCATATCATGTGGCGAGATTCGTCGAATTTGTCCTCTGAGGAAAGGGTTATTCTGACTGATCCCGGTGGTTGGTTCATTTCCTTGGGCATCAAGCTGAAATAAATCCCTTGGCTGTCCTTGTATTGGTTTACAAAATTGGTTATGGTATAGCTCAAAGTGTATGTTCTTTGACCATACTGACTGATTCCCCAATACAACTCAATGCCGGTTGACGTTTTCTGAATGGCGTTTTTATATTTTTTAGAATCAAAATCCCCCTTGATATTCCATGATGGCTCAGAATTATATACTCTGCCGGAATCATCTGTAACAGCAAAGTTTATGACTTCGGAATTCCCCAAATTGCCATAGGGTTTTGACCCCTGAGTTCCTTCATAAATTGTCGCGCGCCAGATCTCTACAATACGAGCGCTTCCGTCTTTATTAATATACACATACATCTCGATGTCATCAATTGTGGTTGATGGCGCCGCCTGCAACGTAGAGCCCCCCATAAGAAGGATCGCAAGCATAATTAACAGGATTGACAAGGATCCTTTGAGTTTTGGCATGACGACAATTTCCTTCCTATTTGATTGATTCAACCTTATTGTACAAAACCACTTCGCGGCAGTCAAACCTCCTCGTTAATAAGGCTTGGCCCCTAATCCCATCTCCTAACCTGCCCCTTGCGCAACGACTCCTATCATGACATAATGAGAAGGCAGAACGATCCGGAGAGGAAAACCATGGCCATGAAAGAATTGATTTTCGATGTTATTGAGGCTGTAAAAGATTCTATAGAGCGCTTCATGTCATCCTATCTCTATACCTTTATATTCTTTTTTGCCTCGGCTTTCTCTATTATTAACGAACCTATGTATGGCAGCGCCGCACAGAATATTTACCCTCGCGTCATAGGGGCGTCTGTTTTCGGCATTTTGTTATGCACACTAGGCAAGCTGCTGTATGAAAGATATGGCGAAACCCTTCCGTTCAAATATAAGCGCGTCATGTTTGAAGCTGTCTTGATACTCCTAAGCGGCTTATCCTATTTTCCTTTAAAAGATGTTTCTGAAAACACTTACATCCTTATGGGTTTCTTCGGAATTACGGCCGCTCTGTTTTTGGGAATTCTTTACTTAACTATTGCGGACAATATATCAAAAACATTTTCTCACATATTCACCAAAACAATCTTCAATGGCGTTGTTTGCGGTATCGTCACACTAGGAACCTTGCTCTGCATCTTTGCCTTTCATACGCTGATATATGAGTTTCACGCTGTACACAAGATTATTATTGTCTGTATGCTGTTTATCTGGATTATTGTGTTCTTAAGCCTCTCCTTATCAATTATTCCCCGTCAAAACGCCGGACTGAAAACCCCCGCCCTTTTCAAAACCATTGTCTTATATGTCGCCTTTCCGCTATACATGGTTTTGGCAGCCGTTTTGTATATCTATCTGGGCAAGGTTTTAATGACGATGCGCTTCCCCTCAGGACAGATCAACTGGTTTGCTTCCTTCGCATCTCTTTTCTTTGTGTTTTTTATCTTCTCCCTGAGCCAATTCAGGGAAGAAAACAAACTGGTCCGGCTCTCTGTCGAGTTCGGCGGCTATATCATGATCCCGATCCTTGTCGCCCAGTTTATGGGCATCGTCATCAGGCTTTCGAATTACGGCCTGACAACGGCTAGATTCCTTTCTGTCGCCTTGAATGCTCTCGCTCTTGTTTTCATTATTGTTACTCTGATCAAAAACTGCCGGTATATTAAGCACATGCTTCTCGTCGGCGCCGGCGTGTCATTGCTTCTCACCTTAACACCCCTCAATGTCCTGGATGTCCCTATGCGGGATCAGACATCAAGACTTATGACTCTTTTGGATAGAAACAATATGATTGAAGACGGCAAAATAATTCCTAATGCTCATGTGCCCATGGAGGACAGGATCGCCATCACCAGCGCCTATTACTACCTGGTTAACTCGTCTGCCAAGAAACCTGACATTATAGAAAATCCCATAAAAAAAATCCATGGGTTCTCTGATATTCTTGGCTTTAGCCCGGCCTATGAAGGTTTCACCTACGACTACGACCAATATGACGCCTTCACCAAATATGGCGATCCCGCCCAATATGACGACCTTGCCCAATATGACGACTACCCCAAAGATGCCGTTTCTGTTCACTATTCGCAAAGTTATATTAATTTCTCGATCTACGGGTACAGGATGTTCTATAATTTCTCAAATATGTCTCCAATCAGTGAGTGGAGTTACTACAAAGATGGCATTCTAACCATTAACTCGGTTGGCAATGGCGACGACATCGTCTTCGATCTTAAAGGAGCCGCGGAAACACTCTACCAAGAGCACGGGCAAGTCTATACGGAAATTACTATGGAGTTCGATGTCGGGGAAGAAAAGCTCATACTGACCCATGTAACCTTCATAATTGACAAAGACAATACTGTCATAGATGTTGTTAGCTACAGCGGGTATTATTTGCGAAAAGATTATCGCTGACGCCAGCCGGCATGTGTTGGGGTCTTATCTTTCCCGGATCAATTTTTCGTCCTCTTTATCTTCAAGCACAACCTTTTTCAACGCTGAAAAGTCTGACTTTCAGGCTGCTACATTTGTGGCAGATAGATTATTAAGGCAATTATACCCAAGAATTGAATAACAAAGCTAATGAGACCCACAACAAAACCAAATCTTGCCTTGCCGCCTGTGACCCCGTAAGATTTCGCTTTCTTACTTTGGACAATGGCAAGAATTCCGAAAACCAACCCGCAGACGAACCAAGCCAGGATGCCGAATATATAGGACATGGTAGCGGCATTTTCTCCAGGGCTCTTTTCAGGTGTTTGTCCGTAGAATTGTTCATTTGTCTGTTGGCCATGAGAGGACGGTCGTCCGTACTGGGGCTGCTGAGCATACTGCGATTGTTGGCCGTACTGGGACTGCTGAGCATACTGCGATTGTTGGCCGTACCGGGGCTGTTGAGTATACTGTGATTGTTGGCCGTCCCGGGGCTGTTGAGCATACTGTGATTGTTGGCCGTACCGGGGCTGTTGAGTATACTGTGATTGTTGGCCGTACTGGGGCCGCTGAGCGTACTGCGATTGTTGGCCGTATCGGGGCTGTTGAGCATACTGCGACTGTTGGCCGTACCAGGGCTGTTGTGCATACTGCGATTTTTGGCCGTACTGGGGCTGTTGGCTGTACAGGGACTGCTGACCGGACTTAGAGGGCTGGCCGTACTGAGATTGCCGGCCCTGCTGAGACCTGGTTAGCTGAGCCGACAGGGGTTGGCCGCACTGATAGCACATAGACGTACCCTCATCGTTATGGGTTCCGCACTTGTTACACACCATCACCAAAAACACTCCTCAGAAAAAAATGGGCTGATCTCTCCTAGGACTTCGTCCAGGCAAAAAAGGTAGCGGATTTTGTGAGATTATGGGCAACGTTGGTTTTTTCTGCTGTGTTCACAGTATAACATATATGTTGAACAACTGTCATACAGCATAATATCTATTTATTTTGTATCATGCTGCTTTTGAAAAAATAAACGGCTTCACGATACCCTTCAAACCCTTTTCCGGCGATTGTTATTTGACAGGCTTCCGAAGTGTATGAAATTTGCCGGTACGCTTCGCGTTGGGATATATCGGATAAATGCACTTCAACCGCCGGTATCCCAACCGCTTTCAAGGCGTCGGGGATGGCTATGCTGGTATGCGTATAAGCGGCGGGATTAATTATGATCCCGTCAAATATTCCGTATGCTTGCTGTATTTTATCCACGATGGCGCCCTCAGAATTTGATTGGAAACATTGCACTTCAAATCCGGCATCGTTCGCCGCGCCGCCAATGAACGCAAGCAAATCGTCGAACGTCTTTGTTCCGTAAATATCCGGTTCGCGCAGACCCAGCATATTGATGTTCGGGCCGTTGATGACTAATATTTTTTTCACAAAAACAAACCTCCTGAGAGTTGTTCGTATATATCCGCGGCCGTTTGTTCAACACCGCGACCGGAAAAGACATGATCGCTCCACTGCGTATATAACGGCAGACGAGATACTGCCAGCGCGGCGACACCTTCTTTTTCGGAAAGCGGCCTGCCCGTTACCGGCAACTCACCGATGTCTCTGTCCAAAAAAACGACGGTCCCGTTTTGTCTGATAATGTTCCGGTTTTCCCGTCGCTTTACTATCCCCCCGCCTGTGGCGATGACCAATCCGCTGCGCTTGCACAATGCCCTCAACGCGCCGGTTTCCAAACTGCGGAAGGCGTCCTCGCCGTCCTCGGAGAAGATTTCGGGAATAGTTTTACCGGCAGTCTTAACGATCAATTCGTCAGCGTCCGCGAACTCCCGCCCCGTCATTCCGGCGAGTGCCGCGCCGATACTTGATTTCCCGCAGCCGGGCATACCGATCAGTATAATGTTTCGGGTCAGGATGGCGATTTTTATAGTTATTGTTTCAGCTTGCTCGTCAGGTATGAATGAACGGGTAAACTGTTCCGCTGCGCACTTCGCTTGTGCCACCAGCATCGCAAGACCGTCCGCGATTACCATGCCCCGTTCTTCCGCTTGCAGCAACAGTTCCGTCCGAAGCGGATTGTATATCAAGTCTATGACAGTTCGGCAATTATGGAATATTCCCAAGTCTTTAATAGGAGAAACCCCATTATTCGGGTACATGCCGACAGGGGTTGTGTTGACAATCATATCTGCGTCGCTGTGCTTTTCGATGTTATCGTAGTTGTCCGCTCCGTCTCTTGATATAACTACTGTTTCCCCTGCGTTCATAGCGCGCAGCACAGCCTGTGCGGTAAGTGACGAGCCGCCGCTTCCAAGTATGATAACTTTGCCGGCAGACGGGTCAGCGCCCGATTTTTTTAATAAATATGAAAAACCGAAATAATCCGTATTATCGCCATACAGTGAACCGTCAGTCAGCCGTGTTATCGTGTTCACGCTGCCGATGGCGCGCGCGGCGGGGGACAATTCGGCGCAAAACGGGAGCACGGTCGTTTTGTATGGAATGGTGACATTGAGTCCGTCAAAGTCTCCGCGCATCAGGAAGCCCTCGACTTCATCCGGTTTTTTTTCATACAGTTTATATTCATAACTCCCCAACTCGGCATGGATCAGTGGGGAATAGCTGTGGGTAAGGCCTTCGCCTAATAAACCGAAACGCCCCATCAGACCACCTCCGAATAACTGCCGAGATAGCGGAACTCATCGCATAATTCGTTCAGTTCCCGCAGGGCCTGCATCAGTGACGGGGAATAAACCGGCGTTACGAGGTCAAAGTAAAACATAAACTCAAAATCCCTGTTGGGAATAGGACGGCTTTCGAGTTTTACGAGGTTTACCCCATGAATGTAAAAGCGGGAAAGGATACGGTATAGAGAGCCGGGCTTGTGCGGTATGGTCATCATGAGGCTGGTTTTGTCCGCACCGGGATAGATGGCAAGCGACTTTGAAACACAAATGAACCGGGTATGGTCGATTTTCAACCGGACGCTTCTAACTATGCTGAACGGGTAGCGCATCATAAGGTCATATACTTGGTTTATGGAACCGGCGGTGCTGTTTTCAAGCGGCAGGACGCCATAGGCGCACAAGCCGCTGTCTACTGCGGAAAAAACGCCATCAAAGGTGTTGAAGTACAGAATGCTCGGCAGCGGGAACAACGTCTCCGCGGCAAGCTGCGAATACGCCCCCTCCGTACCCTGGCAGGCGACGACCGTCCGCTCCGGCAGCATCCATTCCGTACCGCGGATGGCGTTTTGAATCATATCCGTCAATTCGGACGCGGGACTCAATATCCGCTCCTGATCGGCGCGGCTCAAATCAAACAGCATCGAATATAGCGCGGTAACATAGGCTTCTCGGCCCTCGCTAACTTTGCCGGATACCTCGTAGAGTTTTTGCCGCTCCCGTTCGGGATCGAACACCGGAATGTTATTTTGCCGCTTATGCTGCGCGATCTCGGCAGAAACGTCCATCCTCTGCCCGAACAATTTGACCAGCTCATCGTCTATCCCGTCGATCCTTTGACGCAATTCTTGTAAATCCATAATTCTCCTCCTCATATTCTTATACATGACCGCGCGGGTCAAGCAGCGCGTCATAAATCGCAATTGCGGCTGCGGCTTCCACGCAGGGAACGCCACGCGGGACGATGCAAGGGTCGTGGCGGCCTGTCACAGTGAGTTTCACGTTTTCCCGGCGGGATAGGCTGATGCTTGCCTGTTCCATAGAAATGGACGGGGTCGGCTTAAACGCGACGCGGAACAGTATCGGCATTCCCGATGTGATGCCGCCTAAAATGCCGCCGTGTTTATTCGTACGGGTTTTCACGGCCTCGCCGTTCATTATGAAGTCGTCGTTGTTTTCCGAACCCCATAATCCCGCAGCCGCGAAGCCGTTGCCGAACTCGATGCCCTTGACCGCGGGGATACCAAAAAGTGCAGCCGCGAGTCGGTTTTCCATTCCGCCAAACATTGGCTCTCCGATACCGGCTGGTACGCCCACCGCGGCGCATTCGACAATCCCTCCGAGAGAATCCCCGGACTTCCGTGATTTAGATACAGCCGTAAGCATCCGTTCTCCCGCATCCGCGATCAACACGGGAAAACCCGCGTTGCTAAGAACAAGAAAATCTTTATCGCCTGCGCTGACAGGGTCAAAGCCTCGGTCACGCACATCTCCTATTTGCAAAATATGGGCGGCAATATATATGCCTTTCGTTTCTAACAACTGAAGAATAATCCCGCCAGCCACGCACAACGGCGCGGTCAGCCTCCCGGAGAACGCGCCGCCCCCGCGAAAGTCCCGCGCTTCGCCATGTTTGATGTACGCGGTATAATCGGCATGGGCCGGGCGCGGAACGTCCCGCAATTGGTCGTAATCCGATGAACGCGTGTCCGTGTTCCTTATAACGGCGGTCAACGGAGCACCGCATGTAACACCGTCAACCAACCCTGATAAAAATTCCGGTTCGTCCGCTTCTTTCCGGCTTGTCGTATGAGACTCCTGTCCCGGCATACGCCGCTGTAAAAAAGTCCTCAGCTCGTCAAAGTCAATCCGAAACCCGGCAGGCAACCCGTCAACGGTCACGCCAATCGCGGGAGAGTGAGACTGCCCGAAAATAGATACCTTGATGTTTTTTCCGTATATGTTTGACATACTCAAAATTCCTCCGAAACTCCGCCTAACACGGTATTGAAGTCGTCCCAAAACCCGGGGTATGATTTCCTGACGGCGTCGGCGTCATGTATCATAACATTCCCGTCACAAACGGAGGAAACAATCGCGGCGGTCATGGCTATGCGGTGGTCGCCGAATGATTCTGTTTGCCCGCCGGTCAATTTTTCTTTGCCGATTATAATCAGCCCGTCCTCCGTTTCCGTTATATCCGCTCCCAAGCCCGACAATGACGCGGCAACGGTACGCAATCGGTCGCTTTCCTTAATCCGCAGCCGTCCGGCGTTGCATATGATCGTTCTTCCTTCCGCGACGGCGGCGACGGCGGCGAGTACCGGAACCAAGTCGGGTGTATCACCGGCGTCGATTTCGATCCCGCAGATCGTGCCGGGGGACACGGTAACGCTTCCGTCTGTGCAAACGGTATCAGCTCCGAAACGCGCCAGCAGTTCGACGATAGCGCGGTCGCCCTGTCGTGAATCGGGATCAAGTCCGGTGCAGATAACGGCGTTCTTTCCGATTGCGCCGGCTGAAAGCCAGATCGCCGCGTTCGACCAATCACCGCTGACATTGACGGTTTTCGGAGAGCGGAACGTCTGCCCGCCCGGTACGCGAAATACCTGCCTTTCGTCCTCCGTTATCTTTATTCCAAACAGCCGAAGCGTATCTAAAGTCATATCCGCATACGGACGTGACTCTAAATTATCCGTAACGCGGATCACGCTGTCACCCGAAAGCAAAGGGAGCGCAAACAAGAGTCCGCTCACAAACTGCGACGAGATGTTCCCTGGCAGCGTATATACTCCGGGTTTTAGTTTACCCTCGCAGATCAGCGGAGAAATATCCGGTTCGGACAGTCGGCAACCGTGTGAAGCCATTTCGTCATATAGTCCGGAAAGGGGGCGATCGGGCAGCCGTCCGCGCATACTGAATGAAACACGCAATCCGAGCGCGCCGCACACCGGCAGCAGGAAACGCAGTGTTGACCCGCTTTCGCTGCAGTCAAGCGTATACTGCTTATTGCTTACCGTGTGCCGGTCGATGGGGGTCACGGCAAATCCGTTCCGCTCGTGCCGTATCGACGCGCCTAACGATGTCAAACAATGTGCCGTCGCGTCAATATCCTCCGAACGCTCCGGGCAAGATATAAATGTTTCGCCTTCCGCCAACGCGGCGCAAATCAACAGCCTGTGCGCTTCGGACTTGGAAGCGATGGCCCGCACCGTGCCGCCGACAATCGGTCTTAATATCCGCACGTTCATTTCATAGTTCCTCCAGTCCCAGCCGTATCACTTTTTCCAACTCATGGATCGGAATCTCCTTTCGTACGCACCTTCCAATTTCCGCCGGAAAAACCATAGTGATGCTGTCGCCGTCGCGCTTCTTGTCTGATAGGCACGCGCGGGCAAGGTCATCCGCTTTGTATTTCGTGTTTTCCGGCAACTCATACCGGCGAAGCATATCTAAAATATCACATGAACAATGCGCTTCACACATATCCATGCGCACAGCGGCGCGGGTGACGACCGCCATTCCCGCGGCGACGGCGTGACCGTGGGTTATATGATAATCACTTAGTAATTCAATCGCGTGACCGACGGTATGGCCAAAATTCAGCAGCTTCCGGGGGCCAGTCTCGAATTCGTCCTCTACGACTATGTCCCGTTTGATCTCCACGTTGCGGGCGATGACCGCCTCTAATTGCGTATTGATGGGTGTCTTGAGTGACTCGAATAGTACGCGGTCGGCGATAACACCGTGTTTTATGACTTCGGCGCAGCCGTCCCGAAAAACATCAGGCGTCAGCGAAGACAGCAGCGAAACATCGCATATCACGGCATCCGGCTGATAGAACGCGCCAGCCAAGTTTTTTCCGGCGGCAAGATCAATGCCGGTTTTCCCGCCTACGGAAGAGTCCACCGCCGCCAACAATGTTGTGGGGATTTGTACGAAACGGACTCCGCGCATATAACAGGCCGCAGCGAATCCCGCAATATCGCCCGTTACGCCTCCGCCGAATGCAACGACAACATCCGTGCGGCTGAGTTTGTTTTCGGCAAGAAAATTCAAGGCGGATATAAAAGTTTCTGCGTTCTTGGACGCTTCACCGTGAGGGAACACATATTGAACGGCACGGTAATCACTTTTTTCGAGGGTTTCTGCCAGGCGATTTCCGTACAGCGCGGCTACATTATCGTCCGTAACAATAGCTGCAGCCTGACCGCCGACTGTTTGTCGTATGAAAGTTCCGGCTTCATCCAGTATTCCGGCGCCGATCAAAACATCGTAGCTTTTCGATGTATTGACTGTTATCGTCTTCATTGAGGGTCTACCTCTCCTTTCAACCGGCTGCCCTCTTCAAACAATTTCGCCAATTCGCTTTTATCCCCGGCTGCCAGCGCGTCTCTGTATTGGGCAATTGAATTTATGAACCCGTCTAATTCCCGTATGAGGAAGTCGTTGTTATCCATACACAATTCTGCCCACATATCCGCATTGAGGCGCGCCACGCGGGTCAGGTCTTCATAACTCCCGGCGGAGAAGCCATTATGCTCGCGCACCGTCGGGCTTTTGATGTACGCGTTTGAAACCACATGAGCCATTTGTGAGCTGAACGCGATCATTTCATCATGCTTTGCCGCGGTCGTCACGGTCAGATGCCCGAATCCGGCGGGGTTCAATGTCTTTTCGATGTGGCCGAGCAGTGCGGGGTCGTCATAAACGGGCGGCACGAGTATCATGGACGCGCCGCGAAAGAGATCCGCACGGCTGTTCTTGAAACCCGCCTTGTGGCTTCCCGCCATTGGGTGACCGCCAACAAATACAAAACCATATCGCTCCGCAAGCGGAAAGCATTGCGAACAAACGGAACGCTTGACACCGCAGCAGTCGACAACCAATGTGTTTTTCGTAATAATCGGCGCGTTTTCTTCCATGTACGCGACAACGTCGCCAGGGTTTACGGCTATGATCATCGCGTCGCATTGACCGATAATAGATTTGTCCAATGCCCCATCAATCGCGCCGGAAAGCCGCGCGAAGCTCAGAATAGCCGCGTCCGTGTCATGTCCAAATACTGTATTGCCGTCAGCCCGGTACGCTTTCGCAAAAGAGCCGCCGATCAATCCCAATCCAACAATCCCTATATTCATGACGTTATCACCTCGCGTATCCTGCGTACTTTTTCGGATACTTCGGCGAACTGCTCCGGCGTGAGCGACTGCGCGCCGTCGCAGAGCGCTTTCGCGGGGTCGTTGTGGACTTCGATCATGACGCCGTGCGCTCCGGCCGCCGCTGCCGCCATCGCCATCGGCAGCACCAAACGCGCCGTCCCGGTTGCGTGGCTGGGATCGACTGCGACCGGCAGATGCGTAAGTTCACGCAATAGCGGTATTGCCGAGAGGTCAAGGGTATTGCGCGTGAAAGTCTCAAAAGTGCGTATGCCCCGTTCACAGAGGATTATATTTCGATTGCCTCCGGCCATAATATACTCTGCGCTCATGAGGAGCTCCTGAAGCGTGTTGGCGAGCCCGCGCTTGAGCAGTATCGGTTTGCGGATCATGCCAAGTTCCTTGAGAAGTTCAAAGTTCTGCATATTGCGCGCGCCTACCTGTATGATGTCCACCTGCTCGAACATCGGAAGGTGGTTCGCGTTCATGATCTCGGTGACGATGGGCATACCTGTTTGCTTCTTTGCTTCCAGCAGCAAATCGATGCCATCGGCGCGCATCCCTTGAAAATCGTAGGGTGAGGTGCGGGGCTTAAACGCGCCGCCGCGCAGGATTGAAGCGCCCGAAGCATGGACGCTTTTAGCGATGGACAGGATTTGGTCATGGGACTCCACGGAGCAGGGCCCCGCGATGATTTGGAAATCATGGCCGCCGATTTTAAGGTTTCCAACTTCGATAACGCTGTCGTCCGGGTGGAATTTTCGGTTTGCGTTCTTGAACGGTTCGCTTATACGTTTGACTGAATCAATCATTTCAAGGCTTCCCAACAACTCCGTATCGATTTTACTTGTGTCGCCGATCAGGCCGAGCACTGTATATGTCTCGCCTTTTGAGACATGAACCGCAAGCCCCCGTTCTTCCAGCCATGCGGTAAGGCTGTCGATTTGTTCCTTTGTCGCGCTTGGTTTCAATACTGCTATCATGGTATGGTTCCTCCTCAAAATACGTTTTGGCAAAAGAAAACGCCCGGCGCAACCGTTTTACCGATTGCCCGGGCGTACACTTTTGTAATGAATTACAATCTCAGCGTACTCCTACAGACAACCGGCCGCGTATAATAATACAGCCCAAAATACGAAGTCAGAATAGCTTCGTTAGTAAAAAGGCTGTTAAGTTTACGGCTGCGGTCGTTCATCAGAGAACCTCCAAGACTGCCTTGCAAGGTAGTGTACAACACTATACGGCGTTTGTCAAGATAAAATTTTATAACTCATATTTTCAGGTTAAATGAGTTTACGAAGTAGGTTAAATGAGTTATGAGAGGCTCACCGGCAGAGAATACCCCAGCAGTTTCGAGAGTTTTTTATCTGAGATGGACAGGACATACGTGATAACATTTGAGGTGAACGAGATGGTTATGACCGCCAAGAGCATTAAACCGCTCACGAAAGACGAAGCTGATAAAGTCATCGAACAATGCAAGAGATCCGCTTACGGTAAATACTGCAATCTGGACGGACTTACAGATATGCACAAGGTAGAAGTGACGACAACGGTCACTATGCGTATAAGTGGTAACAGAGCAGAAAATGATAGCGTATCTTATGTTGCCCGCAACAAAGGAGAATGGAGGGTTCTTCCAGTCATATAGTTTTCGTACGCCATTGCCATGAATAAGATTCCGTTATTTTACTTTCACTTGACAAACTATAATAAACACACTATGATATCTCGTGTACTTTACTTTTGCGAAAGGGCGGTTGTGGTTCCATGATGGATAGGGCCGGAAAACTGAAAACGAATCTGTCAGGGGAAGCGGCATATAAATCATTTACCCCGGCACCGCTGCCGCCAAACCCGCCTATTGAATTGGACAGCGAAGCTGTGAAACTGCTTGTAAAAGCGAATAAACAACTCGCCCTTTTGGAGGGTATTGCCACGCGAATTCCGAATGTCAATCTTTTTGTGTCTATTACCGAGTCTATTGAGGGCATGGGGCGCGCCGCCAAAACCGCTTTGCGCTTGTTTGCCTACCTCGAAGAAAACCCTATCATCGAAATTCAGAAAACGGCGGACGCGTTGGGTACGACATTCAAAACCATATCCGCTTCCGTTCGTCGGCTGTGTGAGATGAGGATTTTAGCGCAGAACTCCGGGGATCAGCGAAACAGGACGTTTTCCTATGCCGCCTACCTTGATATCTTACGCGAAGGGACATGAATTCGACAAAATCCTCTTAGCCCCTTCCCATCATAAAACCATATGTGTTGCATGGAGCACTCATTTTATCCAGGGAATTGTTCCACGACCACACAATTGCTATATCATCTGGATACGGATGGTAACGGATAACGAAACTTGGAAGGGTAAACAAACAAAACCGTGAGCAATCCCGGATCTTTTTTTGTGCTTGATATTGATATGGGCGACTATTCACTGCACTATTCGTACTTCATCATCTCCTTTTGATAAGCAGACCATAAGAGATGTCCTTCTTTCTTCAATCTTCCAATCACAATAAATGGTCTTACATTCTCTTTTTCTGCGAAGATCCTGATGGAATTCAATGAAAAATCGCGTTTGTTAACGAATTCAAAGTACTTTTCCGGATCCAACAATTGATCTTTGGCATAACTGTCAGCCAGGCACACAGTTTCGTATATGGGGCCCAGCGCAGTTTTGAAAGAACACATAACCAAAGGTTTCACAATGAATGATGAGCTTTTAAAAAATGCGGGCGGCGGAAGAGCTGTCTTCTGTTGAGAAATATTTTCTTGATAACCTTGAGGTAAAACAAAAGGAACTGGAAAGTTCAAAGAAAAGACGAGACCCCTCTGGCTAAAACGTCGGATAAATATGGGGGTTTTATCTTTTGCACGGTAAGCGGTGGATTGGTGTACTCTTAAAGGGCAGTACCATCCAATTCACCGCTTACGATATTCAAATGACCTTGATCTATTATCTCGAATATTGTAGAATATTAATTGTGACAAACCCTGGTATGACACTCCATGTCCAGGACGCTGGGACTAGGATTATATCAATATTGGGAGTAACCCATCTATAGAGGTATTAGCACAATGAAAAAAACAAGTATCATAAGCAAAAGAAAACGGGCTATTGGCCTTTCCTTATTGGCCGCACTTGTGTCTGCAATGCTGATCACAGGCTGCACAACAAAATTAGATCCTACCGATCCAGATACGTCGAATTCGGAGGAACCCATCAGTAAGGCCCAATTTTCTTGGGTAGTCGAACCGAAATTCGAATATGATTCAATTGGCTTTGAATTATTAGGTTATCATTATATTATTAAAGATGATCCTGCATCTGGCTCCCTTTTGGCCTACAAGCTTAATACTGAAACAGGAGAAGTATTAAGTGATAAGATTCCTTATCCTGCTACTGAAGGTCCACCACGTTTTGTGTATGATCCAATTAAGAAAAAATATGGTATTACAAACATTCCCGGGATAGATGTATTTGATGATTTGAATTCTATGCTAGCAGGTCACTACAACGCCAATATTACACTTTTTCCCGTAACGCAAATTGAAATAATAGTAGATGGGACATATCTAGAGAATCTAGAAGAAACTACGTACAGCTATTCCCATCCTTATCCCAACGAGAAATTTGCCTTAGCTAATAGGCAAGGATCAGTAACAGATTTTATTTATGATGGATATGATCAGGCTTACTCCACTCAAACAAATAGCCTTGCCATGATGAAAGATGGAAAATGGGGATTTGTTGACGCTACCGGTAAATATGTTATTGACCCTGTCTTTGACGACGCAATCAGCATCGACAACGACCATGCTTTTGTCAAACAAAACGGCAAATGGGGCATAATACGCAAAGAAGTTTGAATAATAGTATAGGAACTTTAAAAATATGTGGATTAACATAAACAACCGGGGATGGCCTTCTTCCTGTTTATTATGGAGGGAGAAGATATCTCTGCCGGACTTTCTAGGCAGAGCGCGGTTTCTTGGCAATTATTTGCCCCTTGTCCCTTGTATTTATTGGTGGATCATTTCGTGATTTCGTGAGCAAGTTTTAGCTTTACAGCAAAGCACGGCAGTGTTATGTGTGGGTATGTTTGCACGGTGCAATATTTACATACCGTACTGCATGTACGAGCAGACGAGGTGCAACGTCATTCCATCAGAATATCCTTGTCCTGAAGGCCTAATATGGTCGGGGCGACAGGATTCGAACCTGCGGCCTCTTGGTCCCGAACCAAGCGCGCTACCAAACTGCGCTACGCCCCGAAAACATTACTATGAATCATAGCAAATTGATCAATCCCTGTCAACGCCTAATTTCTCTCCCTTTCCCTCCCTTTTTCGCGTCTTCTTCGCGTCTCTTTCGCGTCTTTTTCGCCTCTTTTTCGTCTCTTTCATGTCTCTTGCGCGGCTCCAGAACGAAACGTCATCGGCAGCAACAATTTGTGGCCATTTATAACCGTCGATTTGTAACTTAGCGTGAATTCCTTCATATATTGAATAAAACAAAGTGTTTATCATGCGTTGTTCAAATAAGAAAGGGGACACATTATGTATAAGCAATCAGAGGAACAACCCGCGGTGGAACAGCTTAATTATGAACCTCCTTGTTACGAGCCCCCTTGCTGCGAGCCGCCTGGCTACGAACCCCCTTGTTATGATCCCTGTTTTGAACCGCCTTGCTACACCCCTGAACCCTATTGCCATGAACACCATGTTTATCCGCCAAATCCCCCCTATGATCCCTGTAACCCCAATACTTACGCTTGTTCCGTCAACATGATGGACTATGGACCGAACCCCTTTAATGTGGACATCTACCAAGCCACCCTGCAGAACAACACCTTCCGTACAGCTTTGTGGACTGGCTGCCATCTGCAGATGACGCTGATGTGCATTCCCGTCTGCGAAGAAATCGGACTTGAGGCGCATCCTAACACGGACCAATTTCTCTGTGTTGCCGGAGGCCAGGGCCTGGTGCTCATGGGCGACAATAAAGATCATTTGGGCTGCCGGCAGCTCATTGGCTGCAACTGCGGTATCTTTGTGCCTGCCGGAACGTGGCATAACATTATCAATACGGGCAACGTCCCGCTGAAGCTGTACTCGCTTTACGCGCCCCCTCATCATCCTTGGGGTACCGTTCATACGACAAGGGCGGAAGCCGAAGCAGCCGGAGACTAACAAAGCAGCTCCCGTAAATTAACTCATTAACAACGACCTGACCCGACCCGAGTCGCCCCGCAAGCATACCTTTGCTTGCGGGTTTTCTCTGCGTGCCTGATCTCAGTCGCAAATCAAGGGCCTATCCCCAATCACGCATCATAGGATTGGATATCATTTCCACACCTATCTCTTCACTTCGGTCCCTGCACCGGCATAAGTTATTAATGATGAGGTTTTCCTCGTCCCATTAACTTGCAAGAAGGTGGTCATCAATGCAGCAGACGGGAATATTAGCGGACTTGCCACAAGGTAACCGCGGTTTGGTTGTGGATATTGAGGCTGGCGACGGCATGCGCCGCAGGCTGCAGGATCTTGGTCTGATCAAAGGGACTGAGGTCATATGCCTGCAAAAAAGCCCCTTAGGCGATCCCATCGCCTATTACATACGAGGAACGGTTATCGCCTTGCGCGCGGAAGACTCATCCCGCATCCAGATTCTACACGCCGCTCGGTGATCACGGCATGGCATAAGAAGGGTGGTTGGGATTTTTGGGATTGAACAGTGATAAAATCATCGCCCTCGCCGGCAATCCCAATGTGGGCAAAAGCACAGTGTTTAACGCGTTAACAGGCCTCCGGCAGCACACAGGCAATTGGCCGGGCAAAACCGTCGCCGTCGCCCAAGGCCGCTGTACCTATAAACAAAAAAACTATGTCATTGTCGATCTGCCCGGCTGTTATTCCCTAATGGCCCGTTCTGCCGAGGAAGAAACCGCCCGGGATTTTATCTGCGCTCACGGTGCCGACACCATCATTGTTGTTTGCAACGCCTCTAGCCTGGAGCGAAGCCTGAACCTTGTTCTGCAGATACTGGAAATAACCTCCCATGTCGTTGTTTGTGTCAATCTTATGGACGAAGCCATAAAACACGGCCTTACCATCGATTTACCGGCCCTATCGTCAGAATTAGGCGTTCCTGTAATCGGCGCCGCCGCCAGAAACAGAAACGGTCTTGACGAACTGATGGATGCCGCCGCCGCCGCGATTGAAGCAGCAGACGAGGCCGCAGCCGCCGCCCGTGCCGCATCGGAGGATACGACAACAGGGTTCATCCCGCCTTTTCGGATACAATACCCTGAATATCTGGAAGACGCTTTATCCTCTTTAGATCCTTGTGTCCGGGCCCTCTGCGGAACAGCTGAGGTGCCATGGGACTTTCACAGCCGGTGGCTTTCTTTGATGTTGCTGCAACAGGACCAACAGAACGGCGAGACCTTTTTTGAATCTCCCCTAAAGGAGCTCTTTCTTTCCGGCGCGCCCATGTCCGAAAACCTTGTCCGCACCCTCAAGAATGTCCGGGCTAATCTTATTCAAAAAGGCATCACCCCGCGACAACTCAAGGATGATGTCGTGTCTGGCGTCGTTCATACCGCCGAAGACCTCTGCCGGGATATTGTTGGTTTTGACGGTGCCCCCGATCCTATGGCTGAGGTTCAACCTATGGTGTCAACCCTTGACAAGATCCTAACCGGCAAACGAACGGCTTTTCCCATTATGATTTTGGTTCTGTTGGGTGTTTTTTGGCTGACTATTGTCGGCGCCAATTATCCCTCCCAAGTTATCGGCACCGGCTTATTCTGGCTGGAAGACCAGCTTCTCTTCTTCCTGCAATGGCTTCATGTTCCGGAATTCTTGTCGGAGATGCTGGTGCTGGGTGTATACAGAGTCCTAGCCTGGGTGGTCTCCGTCATGCTGCCTCCCATGGCAATTTTCTTCCCTCTCTTCACCTTACTGGAGGATGCCGGCTTCCTGCCACGCATCGCTTTCAATCTGGATAAGTGGTTCAAAAAATGTTCCGCCTGTGGCAAGCAAGCCCTGACCATGTGCATGGGTTTCGGCTGCAACGCCGCCGGAGTGATTGGCTGCCGCATTATTGACTCTCCCCGGGAACGTCTCATCGCCATCCTGACCAACAATCTCGTACCCTGCAACGGCCGGTTCCCTGCCTTAATCGCGATTCTATCCATGTTCTTCATCGGCATAGCCACCAGAGGTTCAGGCGCAATAAGAAATTCGCTTCTCTCAGCTGCGCTTCTGACCGCTGTTATTATCCTTGGTATCTGTATGACCTTTCTGGCGTCAAAACTTCTCTCCAGAACTGTTTTAAAAGGAACGCTTTCCTCTTTCGCTCTGGAACTGCCGCCCTACCGCAAACCGCAAATCGGCAAAGTCCTTGTTCGTTCGCTGCTCGACAGAACCCTGTTCGTCCTTGGCCGCGCCGTCAGTGTCGCCGCCCCGGCAGGTCTTATCATTTGGCTCATGGCCAATATCACCATCGCCGATCAGACACTGCTTGCCCATTGCTCAAATTTTCTCGACCCCTTTGCCCAGCTCCTGGGCATGGACGGCGTCATACTGCTGGCTTTCATTCTGGGGTTTCCTGCCAACGAGATCGTCATCCCCATAATGATTATGGCCTACATGGCCCAAGGAAACATCCTGGAACTGGATAATCTAGCCACGCTCAAGCTGCTGCTCGTGAACAACGGCTGGACATGGGCGACCGCCATAAGCTTCATGCTGTTCTCGCTGCTGCACTGGCCATGTTCGACCACATGCCTCACCATCAAAAAAGAAACTCAAAGCTTAAAGTGGACACTGCTGGCCATAGCCTTGCCAACAATTATGGGGATATTGGTATGTATGCTCTTTACCTCTTTAGTCAGATTGATCGGACTATAGCCCTCAGTCTCAATCCCTAACCCCTACCTCCTTAACCCAAATCCCTAACCCCTAACCCCTAATCCTTAACCCCTACGTATCCCTTCGGGGCACCGGCAGCCACATGGTCATCCCTCGCGGCAGCAGCCTATACGATGCGGGACAGCAACCAAGGATCTCTCCATCGATTTCGACAAGACTTTTGGCCTCCTCAGCCGGGGCCTGTTCAGAAGAGACGTCTCCCCCAAGGGAGGCATCGCCACAAGAATCACTGATTTCGACCCGGGCACCCTGCCAGAAAGAAACCCCTTTGATGTTAAGATGGCTCCCGCTGTAAATCTTCGGAAATTGCGTTAACAATTTGGGCAACGGCATTTTGTGGATAGCCACAATATCGAACAACCCGTCGGTTATCTGAGCTTCGGGGGCGATCATCATGCCGGCACCAATAAAGCGTCCGTTACAGACCATCGCCGCATATAGCTCTTCATCAATTACGCAGGTGCCGTCAACAACAACTCTCAAGCGCTGAGGCTTAAACGTCACTAGCGCGGCCAACGCCGAGAGCATATAGGACAGGCCGCCGCCGCCGGGTTTCGTCTCTTTTTGATTGACCCGCCGTACTGTTTCCGCTCCGACCCCCACATTGGCCGCATTGATAAAATAACGGCGCTTGTGCAAATCTCCCTCAAAACACACAAGGCCGATATCCACAGTCTGCAAGCTGCCATTGATAAGACGCTCCGCCGTCGTTGCCGCGGAGGAAGAAGAGGGCGCTGGAAAGGAAGCGGGAGCGGCATCATCGGTCTGCTTCCTCTGGTCTCCCATATTGGTCTGCCTTGTTTGATCGTCCTTATCGATCTGCCTCGATAGACCGCCCTTTTCCGGCGCTGCCTTTTCCACCATCCGGGCAAAATCTCCGCCAGACCCAAGATTGACATAGGTCAGGACAGCTTCGGGATTGATGAGCCGACCTTCATGCCAAAAACCGTTGACGGCTTCATTCAACGTTCCATCACCGCCGACAGCGATAATACCCGTATAGCCTTTTTGGAGCCCTTCTCTCGCCATGGTTATGGCGTCGCCGGCCTTTTGGGTCCTTTGAGTTTCAATGTTGATGCCTTCGTCCCTAAGCTTCCGGTCAATCTCCGGCCACATGTGGGCCGCTTTCTTGCCGCCGGCCTTCTCATTAACAACCGCCAACCAGTTTTGTTGCAGCATGTCGCATCATCCATTCTCATATTATAGACTTTTTGTTTATAGACTTTTTGTTCCGGCGTCTATTGGGCTTCAGCATTTTTCGCAACCTCATAGAAAGTGACTTCCACCGAATCTCCCGGCTGCTTGCCGATTTTGGCGCGAATATCCTTGCGGATGCCTAAGATATAGCAAATCGAGCCATCCGGATTCTTGACGCCCATATTAACAATGCTGCCGTCATAAGGCTCACCGTCAAAAGTGGCGTGAACCTTGAGACGCCCCTTGCCAAATTCTTTTCTCAAATCATACGGTATGGGGATATAGGCGCCGTCCAGATCGGGTACCTTTTGGATAATGGCGGTGAATGTGTAGGTTGGAGGCATAGCTGTCTTATCTCCTTCAAATAACGCGCAACGGCGATTTCCCTTTACTCTTGGTTGTTGTGTTTACTCTTGGCTGTTGTTGACAATCACAACGCTTTCAACTAATGTATTGGAATAGTTTGTTTGCGGTTATTATATCATGCTCCCGGAGGGAACACCATGGGCCATTTCGGGTTATCATACATCGGCTTGATTTATATGCTGATGATCCAGATTCCCAATATTATATGGGCCCGGCACATGCCGCAGGGTTACGATCCGTCCGGGGAAAGCAAGGTGCTGCTGGTTTTTGAGCGCTGCGGCCAAGTCCTTTGTACGATAACCGTACTGTTTTTCAGCGATACGAACCCCCATGGTCTGGAACCGTGGCTGAGTTGGCTTGTTGCCTCCGCTCTGCTCATGGTCTTGTATGAGGGGTTCTGGCTCCGCTATTTTCGCGGAGGCTGTACACTGCGCGATTTCTATCGCCCCTTCCTTGGCGCGCCGGCACCGGGAGCGGTGTTACCGGTGGCGGCTTTTTTGCTGCTGGGGATCTATGGCCGGTTGATCTGGCTTGTTGTCGCTTCCGTTATTCTCGCCATCGGGCATATTGGGATTCATTGGCAGCATCAACAAACAATCCGGCGGGAATCCTGAGCGTCATTTATTTTTTATTTTTTATTTATTTTTACATCAGGGAAAATCTATCTTGTAACCGTTTATGCAAAAAGTGAAATGGAAATTTAAGCCAGGCAGAGCGGAACGAACTTAAAGCATTGGTTAAAATTCTCGGATCAGAGTTAAGAAAGAAGGGATAATCTGAGCAGCTTATTTGAATCTATTAAACAAGGATTGAATGAGGCTATAGAATATGAGCAAGGCAATGATAGAGATCATTTGGAGCCGCCGTCAAGCCCTGTGCTGAACTTTTTGATTTCTGTATGAGACTGAATTGGAAGCTGTGGTGCACTACCTGACATCAAAGGAAGGTGGACGTAAAATCGCTGTATCTTCCGGTTATCGAGGACAGTTTTACTATGATGGAAAAGATTGGGACGCGCCACAGGAGTTCATTGACAAAGAAATATGTTATCCGGGCGAAGACGTGAGAGTTTTCTTGAGAACGTGTAGACCGGAAGCTCACATTGGAAAGTTTTATGTTGGGAAGCAATTTGAAATTCGGGAAGGACTCAGAACGGTGGCTGTTGGTACTATTACGAAAGTTATCCGTTCGGACTTTTTGCAATGTACTGGAGATGAGTCTACTTGAGAAAACTTGTTGAGGGCGGGGCATCGTCCAGGGCAGACAGATTGATTTAATTTAGGACTTGGGGTGAGGAATACGGAGGGTGCTAACAAATTGTGTTCATCGCAGCATTGGGGGATGTTCACGGGCAATGGCGAGTAGCTATGCTGCTCATTGAATGGGCGTGTGCTGAGGCAGATATCACATCAGACAGCTTAGCAGCCATCTTCCAGGTAGGCGACGCCAAGCCGCTGCGCTGCGAAGAAGAGATCTCTCAAGTGCCTGGCCCATCGAAGTATCGCAAGCTTGGTGATTTTCCGCATGTGATCAATGGCGAAAGCAAATAAGCAAGCGAGGAGAGAGGCAGGCCACTACACTGCGGCAGAGCTGGCAATCACGTTTGGGGAAGCCCAAAAAGGCAGGTTTGATGTGCTCATTACCCACGACTGGCCCACCGGATTGACTATTGACCGGACTTGCCCGGTGGGTGACAGCAATGTACGAAAGCTTATTGCCCTTGCTGGCGCATTGCCTCCAGTTCGCTCATAAGGCTATCCATGGATACATCAGCAAGCAGGCTTTCCCGTTCCGATGTATAATCGCCTTCGCCTCTGTCGTATTGTTGTATAAAATACGCCATGCCAGCCGGCCCTAATTCTTTTGTGAGAGCGTCAATACCCAGTTTGCGTATAACATTGGTATTTCTGTAATCAATCGCAATAGCGTTACTCATTTTGCAACACCTCCATAAACCATGTCACGGGATTGGCCACGACAATGTGCAAATCCATCTTGCTTGCCCTATGAAGCAAAGAGTCATCCGTTGTCAGAAAAGCATCCAGCTTTGAGGTTTCCGCAACAGCCAAATGCAGACTGTCCATTGGTTTGATGCTGCTTCTCTGAAACTCTTTTGAACGTTTAATGGCTGTTTCATCCAAGATAATCCTTTCAGCGGAAGCCGACAAAAGCACCAAGACCTTTTTCAACTTGTCATTGTCAGGCATTTTCTTCAACTCTAAATCAATAGCTTCACTTGAGACGAGCGTCCATTTCCCGGATTGGCAACGAGAAATAATCGCTAATATGGCGTCCGATTCAAATTGGATTCGGTCTTGCGACAAATCATCAAACGGACGATTCAGGCAACATACATCCAAATATAGCCTCACAGCACTCACTCCTGAATACATTATACTCTCCCTGATCCTCAGAAATCAAACGTCGAGCCAAAGTCAAACAGCCAAGACTGTATGAGCGAATGAGTCGTTTATCAACAACCCAGATGTCATTATGTTTGATGGCAATGGTTATTTACACTTGTACGCCTTTTGATGTGCGACTGAACACCGGCACGAATGACGATACCGTGGTTCAGCCCGACCTTCTCGTTGTCTGCGACAGTTGCCGCTGGTTTCCGCCACTTTCTGCTTCAGGGCCTGGAGTTTGCCCGGGTCCAGGCCAGGCTCCTTGCGCAACATAATCATCTGCCAATTGATCCCTATATTTTTATTGTAACATATCTTGGTCTTTTCTGCCTCAGCACAACGGCGAAGCCGGTATCCCATATCCAGAATCATCACGAGACATTATATTATATATAAGTCATTCCAGTTATAACCTTATACCCTTTAGTCCCTCAGCAATTATTTGCCATTTACATTCCGTAAGATCGGGCCTTCTGCTATTTTTTTTCTGCCTCAGCACAGCGGCGAAGGGACCAAGGTATGCCCCGAATTTGACGTTCCGGCTTTGAGACAGTATAATATCATTTGTTAATCAAAAACAGCATACGTTGGAGAGGTGGCTGAGTTGGTCTAAGGCGCTCGCCTGGAAAGCGGGTACATGGGGAACTGTGTCGTGGGTTCGAATCCCACCCTCTCCGCCAATAAACAAAAACGCACTACAAATGCGTTTTCTATGATATAAGAGAGGGTGGGATTCGAAGGGCCGTTAAGAAACCGTCCGGTGGACGGTTTTAGGCCCCGGCCCGCAGGGGAATCCCACCCTCTCCGCCAATAAACAAAAACGCACTACAAATGCGTTTTCTGAAAAGCATAAAATCAGCTTTGTGGATAGCAACGATGAATAACCAAGCCAAATCAATATAAAGGGGGTGGCGAACTTGACCAACAAGCAGCTCAAAAACCTAAAGGACAGGCTGTGGGCGGGTGCAGACCAACTTCGCGCCAACTCCGGCTTGAAATCTACTGAATATGCTACGCCCATCTTGGGCTTAATCTTTTTGCGCTTCGCCCAAAGTAAGTACAATCAATACGAAGCCGCCATCACCACCGAATACGAAAAGAACAAAGGCACACGCGCCGAACGACCGCTCCATGAAATCGCCATTGAAAAATGCGGATATTATCTTCCGCCGGTAGCAAAGTTTGATTATCTTCTCAATCTGCCGGAGTCTGAAAACCTTGCGGAGAAAACCAAAACGGCGATGGAGGAAATCGAAAAATATACCGAAGAACTTGCCGACACCCTGCCAAAAGACATCTATTACAGCGTCAACAGCGAGGACGACCCGCTTGTGCTGAGCAAGCTGTTTAAGGTTTTCAAGGACATCCCCACCGATGTGAGCCTTGATATTTTCGGCGAAATCTACGAATACTTTCTCAGCAACTTCGCTCTTGCCGAAGGTCAGGGCGGCGGGGAGTTCTTTACGCCGTCAACCATCGTGCGCTATATGGTCGATGTGCTTGCGCCGACCGAGGGCGAGATATTCGACCCTGCCTGCGGTTCGGGCGGTATGTTTGTGCAGGCGGCGCATTATATAGCACACCACGCTGCGAAAGGCAACGACATCAACCTCCGCGCCTACGGCGTTGAAAAAATTGCCGCGACGGTGAATCTCGCCAAAATGAACCTTGTGCTGAATAACATTCGCGGTAGTATCACTTATGCCAACTCCTATTACCGCGACCCTTATGATTGCTTTGGCAGGTTCAGCTGTGTCATGGCGAATCCACCGTTTAACGTGGACGATGTGGAGCTTGACCAAGTGAAAACTCAACCGCGTTTCAACACATACGGCGTACCGCAAAACAAAACGAAAAAGGCAAAAGGCGACGCAAAAGAAACCGTACCCAACGGAAATTATTTATGGATTACCTTGTTCGCCACATCGCTGAATGAAAACGGACGCGCCGCGCTTGTCATGGCAAACTCTGCGTCCGATGCCGGACACAGCGAAAAGGACATCCGCATGAAACTGATTGAAAGCGGCGTTATCAGCCAGATGGTGACGCTTCCAACCAATATGTTCACAAGCGTGACCCTGCCCGCGACGCTGTGGTTTTTCGACCGCGCCAAGCCGAAAAAGGATGAAATTCTGTTTGTCGACGCCCGCAACATTTTCACGCAAATCGACCGGGCGCACCGCAAATTTTCCGACGAACAAATCAAGAACCTTGCCATCATCAGCCGTTTGTATGAAGGCAAAACGGACGATTTTACAGCGCTGCTTAATGAATACCGCGCCGCGCTTGCCGCCGCGCCGGAAATCTCCGATGATGAGGACACGCCGCCCAAAACCTACTGGCAGGAGCAAATCGACTGGCTGACCTCCCGTTTCCCTGATGGCGAATATGTTGATGTTATCGGGCTGTGCAAAGGGGCGAAGCTGGACGGCGAGGACGGCATCATTGATCAAGACTATTCGCTCAACCCCGGCCGCTATGTCGGTGTGGTCATTGAGGACGACGGCATGACCGAGGAAGAGTTCAAATTAGAAATGCGTTTACTAAATGCGGAATTTTTAACTTTGAACGGCAAGGCTCAAAAGCTCGAAAGGGCGATTGTAGAAAACTTGCGGTCGTTGCTGGGAAGTGAACCGCGTGACTAATTTTGAGAAAATCAGCGATACATGGGACGCAGCAAGTTTTATTGGTAAAGCACTACACGGCATTGCTACTAACCGCCCATTTACAGAAAAAGATGCCAAAGATGCGATTGATGCAATGAGTGCTGTAGCAAAGTTGGGTTCGGATTATTTAGCAGTTAATGAGGACGAAAGCAAAGAAACAAGAGATTATTTTAATGCAATATCCGATGCTGGTAAAGGAACCATTGGTTATATAGGGAATGGTGACAGCAATGGGTGAATGGGTTGAAAAGCGAATAAGTGAGATTGCGCTTGTTACGATGGGACAATCTCCTACAAGCGACTCATACAACGAAAATGGTGATGGGCTGCCTTTTTTGCAAGGAAATCGGACATTTGGCGCAAAATACCCAACGTTCGATACGTTTACGACTGCGCCAAATAAGATTGCAGACGCAAACGATGTAATAATGAGTGTTCGTGCGCCTGTTGGTGACTTGAATATAACGCCTGTAAAAATGTGTTTAGGGCGCGGGGTCTGCTCTCTAAAGCCTCAAAATGGGAATTCCCAGTTTCTATTTTACTTGATGAAGTGCCATGTGCCGATTATGCTTAGTCGTAGCAATGGCACAGTTTACGATTCGATAAATCGTACTGACATTGAAAAGACAAAAGTGCTTGTTCCCGCCAATAACAGCACCCAAACCCGCATCGCCGACATCCTCTCCGCTTACGACGACGCCATCGAAAACAACAACCGCCGAATTGCGCTGCTCGAAAAGGCGGCGCGGGAGCTTTACCGCGAGTGGTTTGTGCGGATTCGCTTTCCGGGGCATGAGAGCGTGAGGATTGTGAATGGGTTGCCGGAGGGCTGGGAGGTCGTACCGTTAGAATGTGTTGTTAATATCACATCCAGTAAGCGTAGTTATGAAAGCGAGCGCGTTGATTTTGGCACTCCTTTGTATCGTTCAAAGGAGATAATTCAAATTTACAGCGGTGAGGAAATTACTGACCCTTTGTTCATATCTGAGGAATGGTTTGCAATGATACGCGACAAGTTTGGCGCACCAAAGGAGAATGATATTCTTATTACGTCACGGGGGACTATTGGAGTGCCATTTCTCGTGGATAAACGTATATTTTATTTTTCAGACGGCAACCTCACATGGCTTCAAAGTAGTGAACGCCCTGAAATGGCGTTATATCTATATTTTTGGATTGATTCCCCGATGGGGCAAGGTGCTATTTCATCGTCAACAATCGGGACATCACAAAAAGCGTTGCCTATCGAAACGCTAAAGAAGGTAAAACTTGTAAAACCAGTAGATAATGTTTTATCGCTGTTTCATAGAAATATGATGTCCTGTATAGAACTAAAAAGGAACTTGCGAAAGCAATCCCAAAACCTTGACCGTCAGAGGGATTTGCTCCTTCCACGGCTGATGAGCGGAAAGTTGGAGGTGTGAACGCAGGGTATGGCACATATTATCGAGCTAATAAAAGCTGATCGAAAACAACAACACAAAACATACGCTGACTTCATGAACGAAATAACCTCCTCAGAAATATATGAGGGGTTATTGGCGTATGGCTTGTTTGCAGAGCAACTACCTCCGATATTCACGGGGAAGCAGTTCTTTGATTATTGTCAAAATAACAACCCTTCATTCCCGAAAGACGCCACAGGATATGTATACTATGAAAATATGCGAAACGTAAATGTGCCGCGCTCCCTTGGTATTCCTAATCCGGCTTCATATCAACGGCTTTGTAAAAGTATTGAAAACTGTTGGACGAACCTGCAATGCCACTTCCAAAATATTACATCTGGCAATCCGTATAAAATAAGCCGTATTCATCTCCGAAAGTTGAAGGACAAGCAGCAGTTATTTGAAATGAACTACAATAATTGGCGAATTGACGGAACGCCTGAGCCTGATTTACTTATAGGCTCTAAATACTTAGTTAAAGCAGATATTTCAAATTGTTTCCCAAGTATTTATTCTCACGCTTTATCGTGGGCATTAGTTGGTAAAGCTGTTGCGAAACAAAATCAAGGCGACCACTCACAATGGTATAATCTCCTTGATTTTTACACAAGAAACATTCACAATGGCGAAACACATGGATTGATTATTGGGCCTCATGTGTCCAATCTATTATCTGAAATAATTTTGACAAAAATCGACCAAAAGCTCTTTGGTGATGGATGGCATTACATAAGAAACATTGATGATTATTCATGCTATGTAAAAACGCACGAGGAAGGCCAATCGTTTTTAGTATCACTTAACGAACAGCTTCGATATTATGGGTTGTCATTAAACCATAAGAAAACACTTATTGCGGAATTGCCGGCTGCGGCTGTCGAACAATGGGTTAGACGCATCAACGCATTTACGGCTTTTGATGTAAGAGCCTCAATGAATTACAAAGAAGTTCAAGCCTATTTTGATTTGGCCGTGGAGTTGATGCAAGAAAATAGCGAAAATTCCGCAGTGTTAAAATATGCTATAAAGGTGCTTTCTAAAAAGCAATTAAGCATGAACGCAAAAGAATATTGTGTAAAAACCATATTACACTTAGCGTTGATTTACCCATACCTTATAACACAGCTTGGCAAATATGTCTTTGACGCTTTTTCAGTTAATGCAAGTGTTATTGCTGACTTTTCACAAAAACTTATTGATACAGGAAAACAAACTCTCAACCATGAAGAAATGTGTTTCGCTATTTATTTTGCAATAAAGTATAATTTCGCTCTCAATGGTGTCACTTTTGACGATATAAAGGACAGCAATCATTGTATACTACTCTTATTAGGATTCCTATACCAAAAGAAACAGCGTAACAGAATTGAAATCCGCCTTTTCAAAGATTTTGCGGAATCTCTTATAGAAATGGATATGAACACATATTGGCTTTTCATATATGAAATTCTACCGCAAAGCAAACTGAAAGACTATTGGGCTGATATGAAAAAGAAAAAGGTTTCTTTTATTGAAATCAAGGAGGTGTAGCCCGTGCCAAAAATCATCACCGAGGACATGATTGAGCAAGCCGCCATCGCGTTGCTTGTTTCTGAGTATGCGCCGCTATACTCTCATATAAACTGCCATACCGAAAAGCCGGAAACCCTGCCGGACGGCACCGGCAGGAGCGACAAGAAACAAGTCGTCCTACCGGAGATCCTTTTTGAGCGGCTCCGCGTTCTCAATCCTGAAATCCCCGAAGAAGTTGTGAGGCGGACGGCAGAGGAACTATGCCGCAATGCCCACGGCGACCCGCTTTCGGACAACTACGACCGTTATCAGAAAATCCGAAACGGAATCAAGGTTACCTATAAAAAAGACGGGCGCGAAACGCCGGGGCTGCTGCGCCTGATTGACTTTCAAACACCCGAAAACAACAGCTTCATCGTCGCGTCACAAATGTGGATTCGCGGCGAAGTCCACTGGCGCAGACCGGACTTGATACTTTTCGTCAACGGTTTGCCGCTTGTGTTTATCGAACTCAAAAACTCCAACATCAACGTCAAGAACGCTTATGACAAAAACCTGACCGACTATCGGCGGGATATTCCGTATCTGTTCAACTACAATCAGATATGCGTCCTGTCCAACGGCATGGAGACACGGCTGGGCAGTTTTTCGGCGGGGTATGAGCATTTCTTTGAGTGGCTGAAACTGTCAGACGAAAAAGAGAACCCCGACCGCAGCGTTATCAAAGAGGATTGCATCAGCCTTGAATATTTCCTGCGCGGGTTGTGCAAGCCGGACGTGCTGCTGGATTACATAGAGAACTTCGTCCTTTTCGACCAACGCAAGGGTGGAATCATCAAGAGCAAGATTATCGCCAAAAATCACCAGTTTCTTGGCGTGAACAACGCTTTCCATGCCTTTGAAAACCGCGAGGAGCTTCACGGCAAGCTCGGCGTGTTTTGGCACACGCAAGGCAGCGGCAAGAGCTACTCTATGGTGATGCTGGCGCGGAAAATCAAGCACAAATGCGCCGGGAACTTCACGTTTCTGATCGTCACCGACCGCGACGATTTGGATGGGCAGATATACAAGACCTTCCTGCGCTCCGGCTTTATGAGTGCCGAGGAAAAGGTACAGCCTGCGTCAGGCTCACAGTTGCGCGAGGAGCTGGCATCTAATAAGGGTATATTGTTTACGCTGATTCATAAATTTCGCTACGATAAAGGCAAAAAATATCCTGTCCTGCATGACGGCAAAGGTAAAGAGGTCATCGTTTTCGTTGACGAAGCGCACAGGACACAGTATAAAGATTTGGCTGAAAATATGCGCAATGGCTTGCCCAACGCTCATTATATCGCTTTCACGGGAACGCCGCTGCTCGGTAGTAAACGGCTCACCCACTCATGGTTCGGCGATTATGTGAGTGAATACAATTTTGCGGAATCTATCAAGGACAACGCCACCGTGCCGCTCTATTATGTAAAACGGGTGCCGGAGGTTGAGCTGCAAAACGATTTTCTGGAAAGTGATTTTGCTGAGATATTAGAAGATGAGAACTTGACCGAAGCCGAACAGAAACGGCTTGAGAACTATTACTCGCAGGAGCTTGAAGTTATCAAACGCGACGACCGGCTTGACGCGGTGGCACAGCACATCGTTTATCACTTCCCGCGCCGTGGGTTTCGCGGCAAAGGCATGGTGATAGCCGTCGATAAGTTTACCGCCGTCAAGCTGTATGATAAGGTTTTGTTTTACTGGCGGGAGGAAATAAAAAAACTGAATGCCGCCATCACAAAAACCGATGATGAAACGGAAAAATTGCAGCTGAAAGACCTTGTGGATTATATGCGCAAGGTGGAAATGGCGGTCGTCATCAGTGAGGACGCCGACGAGGAAGAAAAGTTCAAAAAAGAAGGATTATCAGTTGTATCCCACCGCAAGCGCATGAGCGAGGTTGACGGAAACGGCGCCGACATTGAGGACAACTTCAAAGACCCTGAGCATCCTTTATCACTCGTCTTTGTCTGCGCCATGTGGCTGACCGGTTTTGACGCAAAATCAGTTTCCACGATGTATTTGGATAAACCGATGAAAGGGCACACGCTGATGCAGACCATCGCGCGGGCGAACCGCGTTTTCCCCGGCAAAGAAAACGGCATCATTGTCGATTTTCTCGATGTGTTCAAATATCTGAAACGCGCGCTTGCCGATTACGCTTCTGATGATGATGGCGCGACACCCGTTAAGGATATTGAGCTTCTGCTTGTCCAACTAAACCAAGCGATTGAGTTGACGTTGGATTTCTGCACCAAGCAGGGTATCGACCTCAGCCGCATTGTCACGGAGAGCAATGTATTTCACAATCTGTCGCTATTTGCTGATTACGCCAACATCATTGTCGGTAACGATGAGATCCGCAATGAGTTTAATGTGCTTGTCAACACGGTGGATAATCTATATGAATCCCTGCGCCCCGATATTTTCAAGATGGATTTTGACCCTCGGTACAAAGATGCCATTCTGTATTTGCGTGGGGTAGTAGAAGGGAAAATCAGACCGGATAAGTTGGAAGCGGCAAAGGAACGGATAAACGAGCTTCTCGACCAAAGCGTTATGGTTGCCGAGGATGCGAGGACGTATATAATTAACGAGAGCGGAAAAGAAATCGACCTTTCCAAAATGGATGTTGACGAGCTCCGGGAAATGTTCAAGCGGGTGCGAAATAAGAACCTTGAAATCGCCAACCTCCGTGAGCATATTGAAAAAAAGATTGAGCAGATGCTCCGCCGCAATGTCACTCGTTCCGACTTCGCTGAACGGTTCAGAAATATCATCGATGCATATAACGCCGGCGGTTCCCAAACCGATGACTTCTACGAAAAGATTTTGAAGTTCATGGAGGATCTTCGCGCCGAAGAAGAACGGCACGTTAAGGAAGAACTCTCCGAGGAGGAACTTGAACTATTCGACCTGCTCCGCAAAGATAAACTGACAAAGGCCGAGGAGCAACGTGTCAAATTGGCGGCAAAGGAATTATACGCAACCTTGATTTTGCGCAAAGGTGAACTGTTCGTTGTTGGTTGGCATAATGACGCGAAACCAAGAGAGCGGGTTCGCTCGGCTATTAGGAGCTGTCTGAACGACGCTTTGCCGGAAAGTTATGACCGTGATATTTTCGCGGCAAAAAGCGATAGGGTTTATCAGCATATCGTTGACCAAGCCATGATGGGTTATGATTGGGTAGCATGAAAAATATAATCATCGTATAGTGCGAAACAGCATTGGCAAGCTTATCAACTCCATCGAAGCAGGTATTGCTAACGCCTCAGTCAAACAGCGGCTCGGCGAATTGGAAACGAAGAAAGCAGACCTCGAAATATCCCTTGCCCGTGAGCAAATGCGTTTTCTATAATAAAAGAGAGGGTGATTCGAAGGGCCGTCAAGAAACCGTCCGGATTACCACACCAAAACAAGATTATAGTCTGGATCTACATATTTTTTGTCAATTTCGATGATTTGCTCTGGCGTCAGATCAGAAAGTATCCTATATGGGCAATCTCGATGCTCGTCACAATAGTGTGTCAATGTAACGTCCAATTTATCTCTGTAAAAGCGGAACTCATCTATCCCTTTCCCTTGATGAAAAAACCATTCAACAAAACCATAAACTATCCCTGTCTCATCGTCTTTCCAGGTCCGTGGCGTTCCGTTCGGGTTTTCTGAAGTTGCCAGAAAAGCTTCAACATCGCGGACAGTAATGGTTTTCCCGGTGTATCTCATATAGAAACAAATATGAACCTGCGTTATCCATTCGAACTCTTTGTCGTATGGTTCAAAACTTGTCGTGCCGCCCCAACCGTAGAACGCATCATTCTGTTGCCGATACCGCACTTCAATTTCTTTTTGGTCAACTTCCTCAATAAACCCGCGATTGCTATAATGCTCGTAGATTTTGTATCCCGTGAAAACGAGCACACCTGTTGCTATGACAGCCAGAATTATTATGACGAGTCTTTTCTTTGACATTTCAGTTCCTCCTTAGATGATTCCGTTTTACCAGGTTAAAACCAGGGGATATTCGGAATCTTTATATTTATTGTGTAGCTCGATGATCTGATCTGGCGTCAGTTCAGACAGCGCCGCGTATGGACAGTCATAATGGTTACCACAATAGTCTATCAGTACACGCAACAAACCATCCATATGTTTATCTAACTCCATGGCTTTGCCGGAACACCAATTTACGAAATGCCAAATAAGATCGTCTCGATCTATTCCTCTTTGGATCATAGAGTAGAACGCAGTTAGTAGGGTTCTTCTAAAACCTTGCTTTCCTCGGGTCTGGCATCATTATACAAGCAGAGCGCTATCTGGAGATCCCATTCCCTGACGCTAACATTGTACGCGGTGACCGCGTGTTTGTAAGAGGCGATGGTTGCTCCGGCTTTCATATAGAACAAGTTGTTGCTCAGATTCACATTGTGAATTATTGCATCCACATTGTCATTGTTGGCATCAATTTCAGCATTGAGGTTATATACATCATACGCCAGCTTCACGCCATCAAGAGAAAGAGCTGCTATCGGACCTGCCGGCGTAGAGTTAATAACTTCACTCAGAATATTTTCGATCACGCTCAATGTTACTGATTTCGTGATTTCTATCACTTTATTCCTATACATGGATTGCGCGATGGCTTCAAGTTCATTGCTTAGCAACACCCTGTTCGATATATCAAATTCATGAACGGTGATTCTGTTATCACCGCTGCCGATTGTATAACGCGCATCATTATAGAGGTTAGAATAGATAAGAGATTCCGATACGCCGCCCGGAAACTGATCCAATACTTTTAGCCCACTGCTGTTGTCTCTTTTGACCTCATCATGCCGTGAAATCATTTCCATGAGAAGAGCTGATTTGTACATGTTGGCGAGAAGTCTCTGACACATAGGAGAGTTTTCAGGGTCCTCAGTAAGGATCGCATAGTTTTCCCATAGTAGAGCATCGGTTTGAAACTGATACAGTTCACAAAGTCTTACAAAAGCTTTGTGAGGCTTAAACGCATGCACCCTGGTTCCCAAAATATGACGGATCCGATAGGCGCGTAAATCGTTGTGTTCGGGCCGCCATAAACGGTTGCGTCTGAATTCATCGTGCCGATTGGATAGCGATATTCATAAGCATGAGGATCTTCATAAGAGCCTGCGCCGCTTGGCTGCATTCCTAAGTGTAAATGCACCCCACTGGCGCTGCCGGTTTCTCCGGCGCATCCCAGCAGGGCGCCCGCCTTAACTTGCTGACCCGCTGACACATCTATGCGATCCAAATGATAATGCAACAACTTCTTCCCGATGCGCGGGTAATCCACCCAAATGTATTTCGCACCGTCAACGGCTGTACCGCAACTTGTTACAACACCCTGTTCAACAGCGTACAGATCCCAGTTCTGTTTGTGAGTCCCATAGTCCGTACCATTATGAAATTCGAGAACGCCTCCGATTGTGCGATAGCCAAAGTTACCGGTAATATACCAATCCGTACGTCTAAATATTTTGCTGACCAATTTCATTGAAAGCTGCTTCCTCTGTCTCATCATTGAGTCTGTCCAACAAATTCTCTAAAGGGTGCATCTTTTGCCTAGCCTCCTCAAGGGAGTGTGTTATAGGAGCCTCCAACAATTCGTTTTCGGGAGGGATTCTTCCGTAGAGTCTCTCCATCTCTACTCTGTTGTCATCTGTTATGAGGATGCTCGTTTCATAGCTCTCCGTGCTCATACAGGTTCCTCCTTCTTCCATAAACAGTAATGTCCTTGCTCAAAGGCTTTTTGGTACATGAGGCAAGCCAACCTTTGAACTTTGTCGCGCCAGAGGCAGCTCATGTAAAAATCTTACATCAACAAGTAATCATTGTCAAATTATACGATTATCCAAATCCCCAAAACTAGGGTCTATTGACACGAATACAGCTGCATAACAATGACAGCGACTTGGCCCCATAGGATGGAAGAATCTACCCATCAAGGAAAAAACATCATGTTGACATCTATTACGTTGACCGTTATAATATCGGTAATATCACCCGATATAGAGGGCGGTTGTATCTGCGGGGAGGGGCGGCATGATAGATAATCCGGAACACATCGCCTTAACTGAAGGTGTTTTTTTGATTCTTCTTTCCATGCTTCAGCCGCGACATGGTTATTCGGCTATGCAATATGTCGGGAAAATGACAAAAGGAAGGGTTGTCCTTGGCGCCGGGACTCTTTATGGTGCCATTAATACGCTTTCTGAGAAACAATGGATCCGGGCTGTTAGCGAAAGCAGGGATTCACGAAAGAAGGAATATGTCATCACAGCTGTGGGCAAAACCATCTTGAAGAACGAAATGGCCCGATTAGAAGGACTTCTGTTAATCGGTAAAGATGAACTGGGGGGTACACTCATATGAAGACCAACCAATGGAAAGTGTTCTTTGACTACGAAAAAGAAGAGGCCTGGCTGAATGAAAAGGCGGCAAAGGGCTTTGCCATGACGCATTACACCCTGTTTCGGTATACTTTTGAAGATTGTACCCCAGGTGAATATCTCTATCGGATAGAGCTTCTGAAAACCCGCGCCGCCTCTCCTGAGAGCATCAAATACATTCAGTTTATGGAGGATAGCGGCGCAGAGCATATTGCCTCTTGGCTTAGCTGGGTTTATTTCAGAAAAAAATCCGACGGCGGTTCTTTCAAGCTGTTCAGCGATTTATCAACACGAATTATTCATTATCAGAGGCTCGTCCGGGTGTGGCTCTTAGTGGGAACCCTGATTCTTGTGCAGCTTGCCAACATTCTCATTCAATTCTATGTAAATGGGTTTCAGGACATTGCTTTCTACTTGGTTTTTGGCTCACTTGCGGTCTGTTTTATCATTCTGTTCTTCAGGTTTCTTCCGCATTACATCCGGAAAGTCAAAGCGCTGAAACGCGAGCGGGATATCCGGGAGTAGTCTCCTTATGTTGAACGGTGAGGGCAAGAAGAGATACCGACGGACAAGAAAAAGCGAGGAGAGGAGAAACAGAAAATGCGTTTTACGATCATAATGGTTTTAACCTTGATTGTTGCCATTGCAATGAGTCTCTTGGCCGTGGTTTCGGATGATTTGTTTGGTATAGACCTTGGTTTGATCAAATGGATGATACCGGGTATTGCTGGTGGTATCGGCGGCGCTTTCATTGTTAGCCAGAAAAAAAAGGCCGATAAGGAAAAGTCGGACGAATAGGCGCTCTACGAGGGTCGCCTATAACCAGACCAACAGAGCGGCTGAATGTCGCTCTGCACGCTTATTAATGGATTATCGCAGCCAAAAGTCCGTGGCCTTCGGCAAATTAGGAAGTGCTTATTATCGAGATGCTCCCACCGAGATTACTAAGCCTTATCAATTAGCAGTTCACCCCTTCAAAGCGGCCTTGGCCTCATCACACCATTCAAGATAAGCCCCATATATTTTTGCGCCGAACCGTGCGGTGAGAAGATAGTACAGATGAGCGCTCTCATCATCACAGAACCTTTCCAGGTTTTTTACAGCTGCTTGTAAATAAAGCAGCTCTTCTTTCGTTTTCGCCTCAAAACTCTCAATATGCCCGATAGCGGTTTTCTTTCCGGCGCTCTCAGCAAAAAACAACTTCAATAAGGTTTCGTAGCGGATCATGTCTTTCTCAACAGGAATCTCTAACCAGTCCTTCAGATGCCGGCGACCTTTCTCCGTTATGGTGTAAGTGATCTTATTTCGATCCTTTTGCGCCGTATCTGACTTCACCGCGAGGCCCTTTTCAACAAGCTCCCTTAAGGTGGGATAAATGCTGCCGTAACTTGCGCCCCAAAAAAACCTTATAGCCGCGTCCATCCGCTTTTTGACTTCATACCCAGTCAGCTCTTCATGGCTTAACAGACCCAATATCACACAATCCATCTTCTTTTCATTGGCCAAAGCTTACCCCTTCTTTCTCATACTTGTCATACGGTACGAAAGCACGTTCTGCGGACAATTGTCCACACAAACGCCGCATTGAATACACTCCACGCTGTCAACCCTGCCGCGTCGCACCATATTGCTGACGTCAACACACATAGGACACCCCTTATTGCATTGCTTGCAGGAGAGGCATTTTTCCTTTTCCGCCGCAATATGCAGCCCCGGTAAATGAAACCGCTTGCGCAATTCTGTTCCCAGAACCATGAAAGGGGCCATCCAGCAAAGATAGTGACAGAACGCTCTCTTGCCCCCAAGCAGAGACGATATCAGTACCAACAAGACAATGCCGTAATAAATAGCGTACCCATAAACATCGGCTACGGAAATACCATAGACAGTTTGATAGAAAATGTCAACTTTGATCATCTGTCCTCTGTAAATGTAGCAAAAAACAACCACACTGATCCATATAAGCCAAATCACATATTTCATGTAATTTTTCCAGCCTTGCTTAGGCGCTTTATCTTTCACAAAACAAGCCCCGTCTTGCAGCGCGCCTGCCGGGCATAGATATGCGCAGAAGAGCCTTCCCACAAAAACAGATCCAATGAGCATCGTCGCAAAAACGACAAAACTCCCGTTGATAATTCCTTCTCTTCCCGCAGTGATAATCAGCGCCGGGGAAAAATAGTAAAGCGTAACCGGAAACAACAATAAGGAAATGAGCAAGAGCAGTTTCCGTGTTTTTTGTCGAATCATAGTGTCCTCCTCATATATCATATTGATATGTCAATTGTGATCATATATCATTCTGATACCGATGTCAAGGGGTCTTCGTATAAGAAGTTTCCTGATGGTTATCCTGATATTCCCTTATTGCCGCAGCTTGCCGAGGCTGAAAAGCATAACTTGCTCCGCGAAATTGCGAACTTATGTATTCGGGTCAAAACCGAAAGCGGCAACGTCGAGCTTGCTAAAAACGCTGTTTCTATGGAAGCGTACTGCCTCTTGTTCCTCGGGGAGCCCTAGGCTGTTTTGGCGCTGCTAGGGGATAACCCAGAATCCTTTACACCGGTTGAACCTTTGATTGCCCGAGCCTACGCCGCAATAGGGGAGCCGGAAAACGCAAAACGGGTTCTGCAACACAGCGCCTACGGGTCTCTGTTTGTTTTTTTCGAAGCAGGGTCTTCATTCTTGGGCATAGCTTAGGAGGCATGCTGGCACCAAAAAATCAGCCGCTCTATTAGAACGCGATCAGCATATGGACAGTTTTTCAAAAGGGTTGTCTCTTTCTGATGAGCAAGCCAAAGAGCCCTTTTTTGACAGCTTGGGGGGCTCATGCCCACCAAAGCAAAAGATATAACTGAGCTCCTTAATGAATACAAAATGAAAGCAACCGTCAACAAGCAGGCTCTGCGGGATATCGAGGAATGGATCAAGTCGACCCCTTAACGATTTTTCTCCTGGCCGGTTTCATGCATGCCCATATACATGCTTATATACATGTTTTCGAGCATGTCTCTTTACATGCTCATACTCATGCAGCCTCAGTAAGGCTGGGGTGCATATTTAAAAGTGCATGAACTGACGATAAGGATAAGCAGAGCTTTCTGCCGCGGTGTTTTCCCGCAACTCAATGGTGAGTTGGAGGCAGATACCGCGCTGGCCAGTAACAGTGCCACGTCAGGGGT
>WRHI01000007.1 GCA_009783315.1 Peptococcaceae bacterium | reverse complement strand
ACCCTACCTCGGGACTGTTACGAGCCCACATAATATCCATCTCCATTCACCATTCGGTTGCGGGAGAACCCCGCAGGAGATATTTCTATTTATTTTTTTGTCGCTTCCTGCACTTTTAAAATATGCACCCGATAATCAGGATCAGGTTTTCCCCCAGGCAAATCTGTAGTATACTTAACGAATATTGGATATCCTTCAAGGGAGCAGGAGGTCTATTGTGCGCATCACTGTTGTCGGAGCCGGCAAAGTTGGCTATAGCGTCGCCCAGTTTCTGTCCCGCGAGGATCATGATGTTGTGGTTATTGATGTGCAAGAGGAACGAAGAGCGGCTGTGCAAAACACCCTTGACGTTATGACGATTGAAGGCAACGGATGCAGCCCCGGTGTGCTGGATAATCCCAATGTCAAGAGGTCGGAGCTGTTCATCGCGGTTACGGACAACGATGAGGTTAATATGGTGGCGTGCCGCGCCGCGAAGGACGCCGGTATTGGATTTACGATCGCTCGTATCCGCAATGATGATTATTTCTGCGCTAAAGCTGAAGAGAATCATTTCTTTACAACCATGGGCGTTGATGTGCCGATCAATACAGATTTTGTGACGGCTCAAGAATTTGCGCGCATTCTGCAGACACCTTTCGCCCTTGATGTCGAGGATTTTGCCGGCGGGAAGATTCGCCTGCTGGAGACCAGGCTGCAGTCAGATTCGCCGTTAGTCAACCTGCGTCTCAGAGATGTGGTGTTGCCGCCGGGTGTGCTGGTGGCTGGGATTCTGCGCCGGGATCGTATGATTGTGCCCAACGGCAATGATGTTCTGGAACCTTGTGATAATGTTTTCTTTATCGGTACGCCGGGGGCCCTGGATTTGTTGGCGGAGAATCGTTTGGAAAAGCTTTCTCCCGTGGAGAATGTCATGATAATTGGGGCGGGACGTACCGGCCGGTATTTGGCTCTGCTTCTGGAAAATCAGGGCATCATGGTGAAGGTGATTGATCCCTTGGAGTCCCGGTGCAAGGAGATGGCCAAACAGCTGAAACGGGGCAAGGTTTTTCTCGGCAAGGGTGCGGATGTGGAGCTGTTGACCCAAGAGGGGGTCGGTGAGGCGGATGCTGTGATCTGCCTGACCCATGACGACGAGCTCAATCTGATGTTGGCGCTGTTGGCTAAAGATTGTGGCGCTCAACGTACATTTGTGCGGGTGGGGCACCCTGAGTATATCACCCTGATGCAAAAGGTTGGCGTCGATGTGGTATTGTCGCCGCGCCTGACCACAGCGGAGGTGATCATGCGCCAGGTTCATCGGGGTAAGTTCACCATGCTGGCCCTCTTGGAGGGGGCGAAAGCCAGCGCTTTGGAGATTATTGTTTCCGCGAAGAGCCGGGTTGTGGGTAAGAAACTTATGGATGTCAAGTTTCCGCAGAATTGTCTGGTTGGTGCTGTGCTGAGGGAGGATCAAGTCATTGTTCCTAACGGCGAATCCGTTTTGCGGCAGCATGATAAGGTGGTTATGTTCGTGTTGCCGGATATTATTAATAAAATAGAGAAGTTCTTCTGATCCTGGAGGATTAGGACAGTGAATATTCGTATGCTGTTTTCTGTTTTGGGGCGGTTCCTGGCTTTGTTCGGCGCTGCTATGGCGGCGCCGGTTTTTGTCGCGATTATCTATAAAGAGATCGAGGCGCTGGTGTTCGGCGCCTGCGCGGTTGTGTTCGTTCTGATTGGACTGGTGCTTGTCCGCAAGGGCAGCGCTGAAGGCAAAATGAGTGTCAAAGAGGCTTATCTTGTTGTGGCGGGGACATGGATTGTCGCGTGTGTGCTGGGGACGGCACCGTTTATGCTTACCGGAACGATTCCCAACTTTGTTGACGCTTTGTTCGAATCGGCGGCTGGGTTTACCACCACCGGAACAAGCGTTCTGAGCGATTTGGAAAGCTTGCCCCGGAGCGTTCTTTTCTGGCGCAGCCTGTCCAATTGGGTAGGCGGCATGGGTGTTATTATGATGTTCATTCTGTTGCTGCCTAATATGGGGATTGGCGCTGTCAATCTTTATAATACGGAAGTGGCGGATTTCATGCCGCAGAAAATCATGCCTAAGATTAAGGATAAGGTTTCGCTGCTTTGGAAGTTCTATCTTGGATTTACGGTGGTTGTGGCGATTGCGCTGCTGGTTGCGGGGATGCCGGTTTACGACGCGGTCAATCACGCGCTGACATCTGTTTGCACCGGCGGTTTTTCGGTGGCGTCTCAGGGGATTGCCGGGTATAACAGCGTGGCTGTTGAGATCGTGCTGATGGTGGCGATGCTGGTAGGGGGCGTCAATTTTACGTTGCTTGTCGCGTTGCTGCACCGAAGCAGTCGTGCCAGCCGCGGCAGACGGGAACTTGTTTTCAGGGATATTGAATTAAGAACGTATTTCCTGCTTGTGTTGGCCGCGGCTGTGCTGATAGGCACGAATCTGGTGTTGGCCTCCGGCATGGGGATAGGGGAGGCGGCGCGGCAGGCTTCTTTTCACGCGGTTTCCTTTACATCGTCGACAGCGTATTCTTTAAGTGATTACGAGTCATGGCCGGGGTTCGCCAAAATTATTCTGCTCATACTTATGGCCATCGGTGGCTGCAGCTCTTCTACCGCCGGTGGTATGAAGGCGTCGCGGGCGTTGGTATTGGGAAAAATGGCTGTGGCTTTTGTTAAGAAGTCCATACATCCGAAACAAGTACAGTCGATTGAATTGGGCGGGAACACCTTAAGCGAATCTTTGCAGGGCGCCATTTCACAGTTTTTCTTCTTGTTCATTGGCATATTTGTAAGTGCGACGCTGTTGATCAGCGCCATGGGTTACGAGCCCTTTACCGCTATGGGTGCGGCGATGGCGGCGCTGGGCAATACGGGTTCATCTTTCGGCGCATTAGGGCCGGCTGCGGGGTATAGCGCGGTGTCGGCGGGCGTTAAGATTGTTCTGAGTTTCTGTATGTTATTTGGACGGCTGGAGATCATTCCTCTGCTGGTTTTGTTCAGTCCGGAGTTTTGGCGGAGACGCACTTGGTGAGAAGGAATTCCCTTAGTTTTGTCGAAGAAACATTAGGTTTGTAAAGAATCAGGATAGGGGCGAAAAAGAGCTCGGAGCGGCACATAATTCAGTGTGTGATCGGCTTTGCGGTGGTTTTTCGAATCAGATTGTGTTTTCCCACATAAAAGTTACGGGGGGATTTTTATGTGGGAAAGGTTTAAACGGTGGCTTTATTTAGAATATTATTGGTGGAAGCGCAAACGCGGACGCCAAAAATATCGTCAGGATTATCGCCAGGATCGTCGCCAGGATCGTCGCGACCGCCGGCGCTTCGGTGTGCCGGTACTCATTGTTACCCTGGCGGCTGTGGTGTTGGCGGTGCTGTTAAGCCAGGTTATCGCTTCGATCTACCGCAGTTTCATTCCCTTTGTGGCCGGTCCGCAGATTGCCGATGCTTATTGGGCTTCGATAGCGGCCGCACTGAAATTGAGTCTTGTGTTTATCGGTATTATTGGTGTTTGTATTGTTTTGTTGGTTATGAAGTTTGGCAAGAGGAATAATAAGAAAAACTAGCGATTAGGGGGCCGTATGGATGTTGTTGGGGTACATTTATACAATGTGATTGATCAGTTTGCGAAATATATCCTTGTGATAATGCAGCTGCTGATGTTTATTTATGCTGTTTATTATGTGTTTCTGGCTGTGAGGGGCTTAGGGCGCAGCAAGGGTACGCCCCGCCTGGTACCGGAGAAAATGTTTGCCCTTGTGGTGGCGGCTCATAATGAGGAGAAGGTGATCGGACCTCTGTTGGAGAACCTGAATATGCTTGAGTACCCGAAGGAGCTTTATGATGTTTATGTCGTCGCCGATAACTGTTCGGATGAGACGGCTGCGATATCCCGTGAGGCTGGGGCGAATGTTTTTGAGAGAAACAATCTGGTTGACCGGGGCAAGGGGTACGCTTTGGAGTGGCTATTTGATCAGATTTTTGCCTTGGACAAACCTTATGATGGCATTGTTATTTTCGATGCGGATAATTTGGTTAAGAAGGATTTCCTTGAGGTTATGAATACTAAAATGATGCAAGGATGCCAGATTGTTCAAGGGTACTTGGATACGAAGAATCCGTACGATACTTGGGTGACCAATTCTTTCGCTATTTCTTTCTGGATGGTCAACCGTATGCTGCAGCTGGCCCGCCATCATCTGGGTCTTTCTGGTCTTCTCGCTGGGACGGGTATGTGTATTTCCTATCCGTTGCTGCAAGAGATGGGTTGGGGAGCGCATTCATTGTCAGAGGATCTGGAGTTTTCGGCCCGGGCGCTGATGCGCGGCGTGAAAACAGAGTGGGCTCATGATGCCGTGGTTTACGATGAAAAACCTTTGGGGTTCGGTCAGTCCTGCAAGCAGCGTAAACGCTGGGCTCAGGGCCATGTGGATGTGTCGGGTAATTATTTGTGGCCTTTGCTGCATAAAGGTATCCGGGAAAAAAAATGGCGCTATATTGATACCGCGATTCATCTGTTTCAGCCGCATATGATTATGATCGGTACGATGGTGTTGCTAATTGATTTTTTCCTGGGCAGCGCGGTTAGTCATACGTTGATGACTGATATCCTGCCGCCGTTTTTCTGGCAAGCGGTGTTAGTGGCTATGGCGTTGTTTACGGTTGTGAGTTTTACCCGGGACAGGATACCGTTGCGGGCTTATATAGGGTTGATTCTTTATCCGGTGTTTATGTATACATGGATTCCGATTCTGGCTGCCGGGTTTGCTCATAAGAACAGGCGGGAATGGAGTCATACTGAGCATAGCCGGTCGTTGAATTATACGGATATTGTTCAAGATGGGTAGAGGCAAGGGACAATTGACATTTGACAATGGAAAGGCATGTGTGGTTTGTTGAGGTTCGCTGGTTCGCTGGAGGTCCGCTGGCGATTTGCGTTCAAAAATAGTGCTTGTTTTTTGTGTGCTATTTGCTATAATTGATTGATGCTTCTTTTGGTGACCATCATTATGAGGAGGGATCCGATTTGTTGCCTCGACCAACAAAATTTTTTTTAACGGCTGCTTCGGCTGAAGGGAAGACAGAGTTGACGGCTTTCGATAATTCCCTGTTGGCTGCCGGTGTTGGTAATTTGAATTTGTTGCGGGTGAGTTCAATTTTGCCTCCTCGTTGTGAGTTCATCACCGATGCTGCTATTCCGGAAGGATCGCTGCTGCCGATTGCCTATGGTTCTATTGTCTCTGAAGAGCCGGGCCAGTTGATTGCGGCGGCAGTGGCAGTGGGTATTCCTGCTGACGCTGATCATCCCGGCGTGATTATGGAGCATTCGGGTGTTATGAGCGCGGCTGAGGCGAAAATCTGTGTGGTGAAGATGGTGGAAGAGGCGTTTGCGGTACGCGGCGTGGTTTTGGCTGACATCAAAACGGCGGTTGCGGAGCATCGTGTGCAGTCGGTGGGTTGTGCTTTCGCGGCTGTGCCTCTGTGGTATTGACAGGAATAAATAGACTTTGCGAGCCTGGCGCAAGCTAAGTATGAAGGGAGGGTTTTTTAATGAGCTTAATGACTCCCTGGAGAAGTATTCTTATTGACAGCAAATGAATACACATCTTTTAGACTATGAATGGAGGGATTTTCATGACATGTCCACAATGTGGAGAGGAAAACAGCGGGTTGAGTAAATTCTGCGCCAAATGCGGACACGCTTTTGCGCAACAGCAGGATCAAGGGCAGCAGGGCCTTGAGCAGAAACCGGTTCAACAGCCGATTCAACAGCCGGACTTCGGCTCGCAGCAAGATTTAGGTAGTCAGCAGGATCCGTCTCAACAGCAAGGTTTTGATCAGCAGCAGGGTTATCAGGCTTACAATTCTCAGCCCTATCAGACTCCGGGTGATCCCGGCGAAAAAGAGGCCAAAACGTCTCTTATTTGTGGTATCATAGGTATTGTTACGTCCTCCATCTGTTGCTGTATTCCTATTATTGGCATCGCTTTGGGTATTGTTGCCTGGATTCAGGGGAAAAAGGCTAAAGAGCTTGGTAACGCTAAAGCTTCGACGGGATTTGTTCTTGGTATCATCGCTGTCGCTATCGGCGCTTTGGCATTTATTACCTGGGCGATTATCATGATCGTCAGTATGGCAACTGGGAATTTTGAGTGGAACACCTACTCTAACTGGTGATCAGCAGGTTTGCGTTGTTGAGTTAAGTGTATGGCGTCTATGCATACACTTTTTTTTTGGAAAGGGGTATTCTGATGGAATTGTGGTATTCGGAAAAGCATAATGATGATCTCAGAATCTCGATGAGAATCAAGGAGTCTTTGCATACGGAGAGGACCCCGTATCAAGATCTGGCTGTTCTTGATACGGTTCAATATGGGCGTATGCTGGTGTTGGATGGGTTGGTGATGACGACGGAGAAGGATGAGTTTATTTACCATGAGATGATTACCCATGTTCCGCTCATCGCTCATCCGCAGCCGGAGAGGGTGCTTATTATCGGTGGCGGCGATGGAGGTACGGTGCGTGAAACCCTTAGGCATAATTCGGTAAAACAGGTGGTGTTGGTGGAAATCGACGGTCGGGTTATTGAGGCTGCGCGGAAGTATCTGCCAACGATTTCGTGCGCTTTGGATGATGAACGGGTGGATATCCGGGTGGAAGACGGAATACGTTTTGTTCAAGAGAATATTAACGCTTTCGATGTGGTGATTGTGGATTCGACGGATCCGATTGGTCCGGCGGAAGGTTTGTTTAACCGGGAGTTCTATCAGAATGTTTTTCATACGTTGCGGCCGGGTGGCCTTATGGTGGCTCAGAGCGAATCGCCGTATATGAACGGTTCGTTTATTAAGCGGATGGTTGCTGATGTGGGCAGTGCGTTTCCTATTTGTAAGCTTTATATGGCTGCGATTCCGACTTATCCGAGCGGTCTGTGGTGTTTCTTGTGCGGCTCTAAGGAGGTTGATCCGGAAGAGGGTTGTTCTGATCGCTTGGATGGGAAACCTTTGAAGTATTATACGAGGGCATTGCAGAAGGCGGCGTTTCAATTGCCAGCTTTTATTAATGATATTGTTTCCCCGTCTGAACTGAATAATGGGGAATGAGTGAGATGAGTGAGATGGTGAGAATGGGGTGAAAGGGAATGGGTTCTTGGCAGCATTCTGTTGAGAATTATGGTTGTTTTCTGGCGGCGGACGCCGGGCATGATGAGGCTTGGGCTGTTCTGTTGGGGGTACCGATGGATTATACTGTGAGCTATCGGCCTGGGTCACGTTTTGGGCCCCAAGCGATTCGTGCCGCGTCTGTGGTGTTGGAAGAGTATTCGCCGGCGTTGGATAGGGCGCTGGAGGATTGTCGGATTTGTGATTTGGGCGATCTGGTTTTGCCTTTCGGCAATGTGGAGAAAGCCTTGGCGATAGTGGAGCAAGCGGCTGGAAGACTTTTTGCCGATGGGAAACTGGCCGGGTTCCTGGGAGGAGAGCATTTGGTCAGTCTGCCGTTGATTCGGGCTGCCCATACCCATTATCCTGATCTCGCCGTGCTGCATTTTGACGCTCACGCCGATTTGCGGGAGCACTATCTGGGAGAGAGTTTGTCTCACGCGACAGTGATGCGCAAGGTCGCTGGGGTGGTGGAGCCGCGAAGGGTGTATCAATTGGGTATCCGATCCGGGACGCGCGGGGAATGGGCGTTTGCCCGGGCCGAGACCCGTTTGTTGGAAGGGGATATTGTGGCGGCCTTGGCGGCGGTTTTGCCGGAGATCGCCGGTATCCCTGTTTATGTGTCGATTGATATTGATGTGGTTGATCCTGCTTTCGCGCCCGGTACAGGCACGCCGGAGCCGGGCGGTTGTACGTCCGCCGAGTTGCTGCGGGCGGTTCTGATGATGAAGGAACTTAATGTTGTGGGGTTTGACGTTGTTGAGGTTTGTCCCGCGACGGATCAGAGCGAGCGTACGGCCATTTTGGCGGCAAAAGTTGTTAGGGAGCTTCTTTGTGGAAGCGTTGCGCGAAAAGACAGGTGATTCTTGGTTAGCGATGAGGGGTCAGAGGTTTGTGATCAGTTGGGAAATGGAGAGACTTAGCTGTGGGGGAGGTTATGTTCAATTATGGTTAATAAGCAGGGAAAGTTTATCTTTTTAGTTATTGTTTTGGTCGATCTTGCCCTTATATTGAGCGGGATTTTGGTTATTTGGAATGATGTGGCGTTTAAAAAAGAGGCCATTAAAACAACAGCCATTATTACGAAGATTGTTCTCACTAAAGATTCTGACGGAGATACCCACGGAGAGACACATGTTAAGTTCGATATTGAGGGAAAAGAGTACCGCGGGAAGCTCGGATACTGGAACTATAAAATGAAGGAAGGTCATTCTGTGGATATCTACTATGATTCCCATAATCCACAGAACTTCCGCCCGGATAAGACTCCTTTGGTGGGGTGGGTGTTGATTCTGCTGGGCGGGTTATTCTTCGTGGCGTCCTTGATATTGCTGCGTATGTTCGCACAGAAAAGGAAGGAGCAAACGCGGCTGCTCACAAGCGGAAGACAACTCACAGCCACGGTGAAGGAGCTTGTTGTCGGCAACGCGTCCCCAGGCAATAAGTCCACGAAAGATTTACTGAACCAAAAAGTGTTTCTCCAGAAGCTGGTTTGCGAGTATAAGGATCCCATAACGGGACAGGTTAGTGTTTTTGAGAGGTTCCATACCTGGGTGCCGGTGGCGCTGAATAGCGTAGGCGCCTCTGTGCTGGTGTTTGTGGATGATCATGATTTTTCGAAATACTATATTGATGTGGACAGCGTCTAACGGATTTGGGACTGATTGAGGTGTGGGCTGTTGCTATCTGATCTCGATTAATAACAAGGCCATATTTACAAGCTGTCTTGCGGAGTTACCAGTTCACGAAATGACTGTAAAGATGGCCTTTGTTTTTAACGGAGATGATGATTCCGAAAGGAACGCACAGTGCCGAAGGATTACTTGTCAGCAGCCAAAGCGCTTAAAATTTGCGTGCGAATGTCTTCCGCGCCATTGGCGCCGGCGGGCAAAAAGATCGTTTGGTTGCCTTGTTTGGCGAAGGTGTTCAGAGCGTCGAGATATTGTTCCGTTAATAGGATGCTCATAATATCTTTTTCGATCAGTCCGCACTCTTTTAACTCGTTAAAAGATTCGCTTAGTCCGTCAACTATGGCTTTGCGCTGATTGGCAATACCCACGCCGTGGAGGCGGTCTTTTTCCGCTTCCGCCTCGGCGGCTGTAACGACTTTGATTTTGTCCGCGTTGGCCAGTTCCTGGGCTGCTTGCCGTTGCCGCTGGGCGGCGTTGATGGCGTTCATGGAGTCCCGGACTTCTTGGGCCGGCTCGATGGTGGTGATCAAAGTTTTGATTATGATATAGCCGTAGTCGGACATTTCGGCGGAAACGGAATCAAAGACGTCTTTGGCGATGTCGTCTTTCTTTTCGTAGGATTCGTCCAGGATATATTTGGGCAGCGAGGAGCGGATCGCGTCCTCGACGTAGGAACGGATCTGGGCTAAAGGCGCAGCGAGTTTGTAGTAGGCGTCGACGACTTTTCTGGCGTCAACCTGAAACTGCACCGCGAGGCTGAGCCGGACAAAGACGTTGTCTTTGGTTTTGGTTTCAATCTCAATGTTGCTTTGCTGAATTCTTAGCGGCACGCGCTGGACAATACGGTCGATGCCAAAAGGCATCCGCGCGTGCAGTCCTGGGGCTGATACGCGGCGAAACTTGCCGAAACGCTCAATAACCGCGATCGTTTGTTGCTGGACTATATACAGAGTTGTGAGAAATACAATGATGCCGATAACTAAAATTGATAAGAGGATGACCGATAAAAAACTGATGAAGCCTGTTAACATGTGAACATCTCCTTTTTTGGTATGGATTTCTTGGTTCTTTATTTATGATTGCCTTCCGCACAATTTAATTATAGCGGAAGATCGTTTTTTCGACAATATAGAATCGCGCGAGAAGCGCGCAAAAAATTTTGACACGGTGACAAATATTGTGTATACTAAAAAACGGTTTTGAGTTTTCCATGGTTTCACAGAATCTTGACGGGCGATTAGCTCAGCTGGGAGAGCACCTGCCTTACAAGCAGGGGGTCGGCAGTTCGAGCCTGTCATCGCCCACCAGAACGGCCCCGTGGTGTAGTGGTTAACATGCCTGCCTGTCACGCAGGAGATCGTCGGTTCAAGTCCGATCGGGGTCGCCATTCTCTTATTGCATAATAAGCGGTATTCGCATATTATGATCGTAGGCGCTTATGCGTCCATCCAATGTGCCTCGGTAGCTCAGTCGGTAGAGCAACGGACTGAAAATCCGTGTGTCGGCGGTTCGATTCCGCCCTGAGGCACCATATTTTATGCGGGTGTAACTCAGTGGTAGAGTGTCACCTTGCCAAGGTGAAAGTCGCGAGTTCGAATCTCGTCACCCGCTCCAAAAAAGTTGAACACCGATTTCCGGCGGCATAGCCAAGTGGTAAGGCAGAGGTCTGCAAAACCTTTATCCCCCAGTTCGAATCTGGGTGCCGCCTCCATCGTTAAGTATTAAGCCGAAGTGGCGGAACTGGCAGACGCACGGGACTTAAAATCCCGCGGGGGTAAGACCCCGTACCGGTTCGATTCCGGTCTTCGGCACCAAAAAACAAGAGGAATCAAGGGATCTGGATCTATGGAGCGAGATCCTTTTTTCGTGCTTGTTTTTGTGAATTTTCAGCTTGACCCCCAATTTGACCCCGGACAAGTGTTTTTCGAGCTTGTATATTTTAGCAGGATCTTTATATTGTTGGAAAGATGGCGGAAACACCGGCTGTTGTCTCTCTCAAGAATCAGAAAGTGATGTGAATTCGGTGAGGGAGAGCGCGTATAGCAATGGTGCGTAGCGTATTTTCTGATACTTGCTGTAGTCCATCTGTTTAAACCCTTTAAAACTGGGGAAAACATTGGCTTCAATCAGCCAGATTTTCTGATCCTCGTCAATGCCTATATCCAGTCCCAGTTCCGCGAAATGTTCGCCAGTTCTGTCCAGATGGGCGCAGAGGTTCAAACAATATTCGTATATCTGCTTTGTGAGGGCGGATACGACCCTTTGGTCTTGAAAGGAGCGCCACAAAGCCGTGTCGAGTTCCAGGGCGTAGCCGCCGCGCGATATATTGGTTACAAGGCTGTCGGGAGCGGAAACTCTGCACTCAATACCGCTAAGGCTCCATGTTTCCTTATTTTTCTTCTGGGTCACAACGCGGATGTCAAAGGCCGCGCCTCTGATCTGCGCTAATTTTATACACTTCTGAACGAGGTAATCTTCATGGAATGCTGTGTTTTTATTGTAAAACTGAAGCAATCCACGTTCTCTCTTTAAGATGGCGTCGAAAGGTGGAGGGGTACGGTAATCACTCAGACGATAATTGGCGCCTGTCTTTTCAAGAAAACAAATTCCCCGGCCTCGCGATAGATTATTTGGTTTCAGAATGACTTTTTGATGTTTGTCGGCAAAGGTTTTCAATTGATCAAATGACTTAATGATTTCGGTTTCAGGCAGGGTTAAGGCGAGTTCGCTGTTCTGTTGTATGATCTCAAATAATTCTTGTTTGGAAAAACGGTAGGAGTTGAATAACCTGCCGTGAGTTGTTTCTTTGAGGTGATCTATAACAGTCTGTGGTTGATGGAAGTCTCTCCTATATATGACGGTTGGCAGGGGAAAGACGCCATATTCCCATTTGTTGGTTTCAATATTGAAGTATAAACCATAAGCTTTACTTTCGTCCCATGAAATTGAATTTGATGAGAACGCGTATATGAGCCCGCCAATTTTGTTATAAACGCTGAAGCGGTCGCTAAATTTCTGCATGTGACGAGGATGGTATTCATGGTTGTGAATACCAAGCAAGAGGCCGATTACCGGGCCTAGCGAAAGAGTGTTGTCAAGAGCATGAATCGCGGCTCTATAAATCTGGGTTTCCGGGAGCAGCAGACGCGTTTGCAGATCTTTCGACAGGTATATGCTTATAGGCTCATCATAAGACGAGTCCTTGTTGTAGGCGAGATCAGAGTGGTGTCGCAGGGCAACCGCCGAGCTTCTGGCTCCAAACACGAGAGTGGCGCGTTTATTAAGATCTTGTGTGAGCTCAACCGGAAGAAAGACCGACGTTTCGCAGGCGTCAATATAGGTTGTTTTAATCCACATAAGAGTGCTCGCTTTTCGAGTTTAGTAAGAAATGACTATAGCCGTATAAATAAATTGCCAATTGTTTGAGCAAATCCGGATTTTGTTTTTTCAAAAGCAAGGTTGAATCCCAACCAGAGAAATTGTTTAGAAAGGGACGCTGGTTGCCGTTCAACGCCAATTTGACGGTACAAAAAGCTAACAAAGGCAGATAATTGCCTATGCATCTTGCGATATCACGGGCTGAACGGTAAAGGAGCTGGACGAATTCATCATCCGGCTTGGCTTGCCAAAGGGACGCGGATAACGGAAGGACGTTCCATTGGTTTTTGGCGTCACGGAGAAGCCGCAATGTGAAGATCATGTCGGCGCTGTTTGCTGTGGGAGCGCTTTGGCTGGGGATAAACCCCAGGGTTCTGTCTGATGAGAGAAGCATCTCCCGAATCATTTCCTGCTCAAATCTGTTGACTTCGTTTATAAGAGTTATTTCGGTTTGTTTGGCCAGGGCTCTGATGGGAGCGCGCTTGTCTTCTCTGGGATCCGAAAAGTTGAATATGATATAGGGTGTTGGCGCCGAGAGTGGTTTGATGGCTCCGTGTGTTACCAATTTGCCGGTGACGGATTTGTTGTTTACATTCAAATCAGAGTCGGAGAAAACGATATATGAGTCCGCGTCTTTAAAGCGGTGGTCAAAACTCATTAATTTATGAAGCTTTTTTGAATAGAGGCCAACCATACAATTTTCGCATAAAACACCAATCATTTGCTAATCCCTCCGATAATATTCTATGAAGACCGACTTATGATAAGTGACTGTTGCACAAAAAACATTGGAGACATATTCGAAGACGTTTCAAGAGTTGGCGGCCGGGAGAAAAACAGCAGCCGGGAGAAAAACTTGCGCTCATATAAATTATTATGTATACTATCAACTGTGGACGGAGCTCCACAAATCAATATTTGGGTTTGTAGCTCAGCTGGTTAGAGTGCTGCGTTGACATCGCAGAGGTCGGAGGTTCGAGTCCTCTCAAACCCACCATATTAAGACATCAGGTTTGATATCATTTGAGAAAACAGAAGCTCCGAAGCCTCCAGTAATGGGGTTTTTTAGACTATATGAGGCTGCCTCGATCCCTGACCCAGAAAGATTTATCCTGTTGAGGACATTTTCTGATGGAACGGCGTTGCACCCTTCATCTACCCATACGTTCAGTATGTATGCAAATTTTGCACCGTATTAAACACATTCACACACGAAACACTGCCGTGTTTTAGATCGAAACAATTCGGCGTCTTTTCTTGGGGATCCGGAATCGATCTATTCTCTTTTAGCAGAGCAGAATTCAAAAATAAGCCCGTCAGGATTTGTCGAAAATTCTTACTACAAATTTTCCCTGGTCAGGCAGGGATTATAAATGGCAGAACAGAATGAATTCACAAATAAAAACGGCATTTCATGACGGAAAAAATAGTGTGATGGGAGAGGGTGAAGGCAGGCATCTTTTCAGCACTTGCCTTCTATGGCTCGTTGAGTGGCAATGATGCTCATGCCAAGAATGAATAACCTTTGTAACCATTCTACTCCCTGTTAAATTAAGTATTAAGGAGGCCACAAAATGAATACGGAAAACTTCGAGATAAGCATTGTGATAACTGACGACAACAAAGAAGAGATGGAAAGACTCTATGGGGAAATCCCTCCCGAAAACGAATTGTTGGAGGCTCCCAAAACACACACTCTGGAAGAGGCTAAGGAGAAATCATTAGACAGGTTTTATGAAACAGAGGAGGCGGCTCTCGATGAAATTAGTGAGCAAAATATTTAGACGTACGGACTGGTATGTTACCAGCAGCTTTGGATATCGCACAATTGGGGGAGTCCTCGAATTTCATAGCGGCACGGACTATGGAATGGAACTCACAAACTGAAATGGGATCTGTATGCGATAGAAAAGGGCATTGTTTTAAGTTGTGGCACTGCCGGCGATGGCGCAAAGTATGTTTGGGTGGATTATCCTCGTATTAGCAAAAAGCTGCTACATTATCATTTGGATCGTATAGATGTTACCATGGGCCAAGAAGTTCAAGAAGGCGATTTGCTTGGCTGCGTCGGCGAGACGGGCAATGCCAGTGAGGTACATTTGCATTTGGGTATGCAACCAAGCGAAGTTGGCCCTTATGAAGATCCCCATACTTATGAATATCACTATCCAACCGCCACTATGAGTTCAGACGCGACTGTTTATGGAGGCCCGAGTACAACTCTTTATGCGCCCATTGGATCCGTCATCAAAAATGGGAAGATTGAGGTTCTCAATAGAGAAAATGATTTCTTCCACATTCGATATTGGACAAACAAAGGCCTTCTTAAGCGAGGATATGTTGCCGTATCTCAAGTTAGTAACAGTCCTTCAATATCTGTTATAGATGTTGCTAATACCTTCAAAGGCAATAATGGTGTTGTTTATCCTCAGTCAGCTGTTTATTCCAACCCCAATATGACGACAGAGACTATTGGTACTGTATTTGAGTTTGAAAGCGTTACACAATTTACAATCCAGGAAAACGGTTTTCATTTCATAGAATACAGCACACCCACAGGTACCAAGAGAGGATACGTCCAAAGCAGCGAACTGATACAGAAAGAAGGAGGCTTAGCCGTAGCGCCTTACGGAGCCGAGGTCTATTACACACCACGCTTCGAGTATAAGGCTGGAGGCGTCTATGCCGACGAGTATGTGGCTGTTATTCAATCGAGCGGTACAACATCCTACATTGAATACAACACCGAAGGCGGCAGAAAAAGAGGTTATGTAACCAGCGGCTCACTGCATTTCCTTGATACCGGCGATGTTCCTGCGTTGCCTAATTATTCGGAGGAGTTCAATAAGTCTATAAGTGCATTGACTGTGTATTTTGGGCCAAGTGATAAATATGCTCAGTCTGAATCAATCAACGAAGGGGAAATCGTTACACGGATGGCTTCACCGGCCCTCAATACCAACGCTTTTTCGTTTATACAATACTCAACAGCGGATGGTTTCAAAAGAGGGTATGTCAACACCTCGGGGCTGATGCCATATACTCCTCCGGTCATTGAACCAGTTGAACCAGGCGAACCATTGAACCAGGCGATCAGGAGAAGCCTGTCCCTGTAACAAACTACTATTTCACGATCAAAGAAGACGGTAGCATAGAGTATAGATGGTATGCAAAAACCAAGAACGGGAAAGAAACAAACCTTGTTTGGCATTTTATCAATTGGTGTTTAGGTAAAGAAGCTGAGATAAATGCTCACACGCTCCAACTGCGGGAAGAATTGAATAAGTATCGCAGCGCAAATCCACAATGCCCTTACCACTAAATTGAACACCTAACACCAGAACAGATTATAGAACTGGATAAAAAATTCCACGATCCGGTTTATAATCTGGTGCTGGAATAAAAAAGGATAAACTGCTATGACAAAAAAAAGGGTCATTGTAATCTTGGCGGCAGTTTTGGTGTTGGGTGTTTTATCTTTTGCAGGATATAGAATCATCAATAATATCAGCAAAAATAAAGCCATTGATATCGATACAATAGATATAGGGTATTACTATAGTTGTCAGAACGGGGCATTCTTTGGCTGGGCTGGTACAAGACAATATATGCCTTACAACAAAGATTATGAATGGCGGCTTCAAATGTATATGAACCTCTATATCAGAAAAACCGGAAAAGCTATCACACTAAGTGATGTTGAAACCTTCTTAGCAACTTCGGAAAATTCTAATGGAACTCCTCGCACTTGGAAAAACGATGAAAAGAATATAGTGAAGGACTTTGTTGACTGGTATGGCCTGTGGGAAAACGGAGATGAACTGCGATTTTATGAATTAAATATGCGGGAGATATTAACAATTTATTGCATGCAGAATCCGAGTTGCCCGTATAGACTGTTAGAATACCTCCCACCGGAATACCTCATAGAATTGGATAAAAAATTTCTGAACCCAGATTACGTTCTGGTGCTTCCTGTACAATAGTGTCGAAGTCGAGTGAGGCGGTGCATCGGCCCGAGTTGAATACTTTTTGCGTTTACGTTAGAGGTGCAGTATAAAAAATATAGCGAACATTTTATTGGCTCGTTTAACAGTTGTCCGACCCACTTATGAGTTGTGTTGGTTTATATCAGAGGTGGAGTGGGTAGACATCCGTATGTCAAGCCCACGCTAAAATTTTTATAATTTTAGCGTGGGCTTAGGTTTTTCTTTCTAAGGCTCAATCCATATTTGCTGTGGTATTTGTAAGCTTCATACTTTCCATTGTCCATTGAATAAACGGCTCTTGGCTCGGGAACCATTTGACCAAGGAGGGCGATATGATCAAAAACTTCATGGAATTGGCTGTTGACCGCGTCATGAATAAGATTATGCACGAGTTGAATCTTGTTTGCTCTTGTGAGCGTTGTCAGATGGATATCAAAGCTATTGCTTTAAACAATTTAGCGCCTCATTATGTGGTGTCGGGCGTGGGTGAAATTTTCGCCGAGGTTAATCAACTCTATATTCAGCATGAAACAAACATTATCGCGGAATTGGCGAGTGCCAGTGCTTTGGTTGGCAAACACCCCAGGCATAACAACCATAAGTAAGCATTGTGTATGCTGCCTTGAACTGTCTGACAAGAGGGTATGCGATAGTAAGAGGGTATAATTTGTAGAATTTTCTTATTTTGTAGTTTTTGACAAAGGAGTTCTGGCGGTTGTTAGAGAAAATCTTTACTTGTGAGCGCGATTCAATGGTTTATCCGAATTGCGTGCTTTCATAATCATGTTATAATACTTTATAGTGTTCGGAGAAAGGGATAGATAGATTATGTCTCACAATTCAAGTCTTCAAGAGAAAGATGTGCTGGCCTTTCGCGACGGTACGGCACGGGGATGTTATAGAAATTTTGGCTCTCATGTTATGGGCGATGGGGTGTCTTTTGCTGTTTGGGCTCCTGATGTGAAAAAAGTCCGGGTGATGGGCGATTTTAACAATTGGGAGGAATCCCATGAGATGCGCCAGATGGGAACCACTGGGGTTTGGACGCTTTTTGTCAAAGGGTTAGGCGAACTTGCGCCTTATAAGTATCAAATTACGACGAAGGAAGACCAGGTGTTGCTTAAGGCGGATCCTTTTGCTTTTCTGCGGGAGGTGAGGATGGGCACATCGCTGACATACAATCTGGATGGTTATGAGTGGTCGAAGGAAGATGCGGAATGGCTGGCCAGGCGGGGAACGGAGGCTATGCATGAGGAGGGCGGCTTGGTGATTAGCCGTTGCCAGCTGCAGCCGCTTCTGATCTATGAAGTGCATTTGGGTTCGTGGAAGCGTCATGATGACGGGTCATATTATACATATGAGGAGTTTGCTCAGGAGCTGGTTCCTTATGTTGCTTCTATGGGGTATACCCATATCCAGTTGATGCCTGTCATGGAGCATCTTAATGATGAATCTTTAGGTTATCAGGTTTCCGGGTTTTATTCTGTCAGCAACCGTTTCGGGACGCCTCGGGATTTTATGGGTTTTGTTGATGCTTGTCATCAGGCGGGGTTGGCTGTGATTCTGGATTGGACGCCGGGGGGGTTCTGCTGTGATGAGTTCGGACTTTGCCGGTTTAACGGTCATAAACTCTTTGAGGCTGAACGGCAGGATGATACGGGTGATAAGCTTGTACCGGGACAAAGTCTGCGTTTTGATTTTGCTTTGGGGCCGGTGTGGAGTTTTCTGATTTCGAACGCGATATTTTATTTTGAGGTTTTTCATATTGATGGGTTAAGGATGGATGTATCGCGCATCCTATGTAAAGACGGCGTTGTGTCTTGTCTCAAGTTTGATGCGAATCTTGAGCCTGAAGCTCACATGTCTGAGGAAGCTCTCATGTCTGAGGATGTCTATAAGTCTGAGGGGGATCTTGAACCTGAGGCGGATTTTGAGTCTGAAAAGGGCGTTGAGCCTGGGATGGGTATTGATGCGGAAATGAAGAGAGGTTTCAACGCTGATTCGATTCTTAGCGCTTCTGCCGTTATTGACGCAGTGACAGGTCTTGAAGCTGAACCTGGGGGTAAGGCTGAAACGGTTCTTGATTCCGCAAAGGTTCTGGAGACGGATACGGTTCTTACCACAGAAGCAGATTTTGGTTCTGAGGAAGGTTCTGATGGATCCGGCGGCGCGAGCCCTTTGGCCGGTCGCGGCCGTGGTCGTCTTGTGGAAATGCGCGAGATTGATCCTGCGGGGGTGCCTTTTCTGCGGGCGCTCAGTTCCGCCATTCGCAAGAGATATCCGGGGGCCTTGTTGTTCACGGAGGAGACAAGCGGATGGCAGGGAGTGACGCAATCTCTTGAAGAGAACGGGCTGGGGTTTGATTTTAAATGTGATCATGGTTGGAGCAACGACGTTCTGCGCTATGCCGGGACAGATTTTTCCTGGCGTCCTTCCCAACATCGTCTTGTTTCGTTTTCGTCAATGTATTTGTTTTCGGAAAGCGTTGTGTTGCCGCTGTCGCACCGGTTTTTTCATTCGGGCAGTCCTTCGCTGATCGAACGGCAGGCTGGGGATTACGGGCAAAAATTCGCGGGGTTGCGGGCGTTGTATTGCTATTTTCTGGCGCATCCGGGCAAGAAGCTTACTTTTATGGGAACGGAACTGGCTCAGTTTACCGAGTGGAATTTTCGGGTTGGGTTAGAATGGTTTTTGCTGGATTATGATTGGCATGAAAAACTTCAGGGGTTTGTGCGGGAGGCCAATAAGTTTTACGTGTCGCAGCCCGCGTTGTGGGCTTTGGATATGACCTGGGACGGTTTTGTGTGGGTTGACGCTGATAACGCGAAACAGGGTGTGTTTTGTTTTGCCAGAAAAGCTCGCCGCCATGATGATCAGCTTGTGGTGGTGCTGAATATGTCAACAACGTTTTATGACCGGTTTCGGATTGGTGTGCCGGTAGTGTATGAGGAGCCTTGCTGGAAGGTGGCTGAGTCCCGGTCGCGACAGCGGTTTTTTGAGGAGGTTTTTAACAGCGACGCGGTCTCTTTCGGTGGTTCGGGTAAGCTGAACGAGCAGCCCCTCTATGTGGATCATATTGCTTGTAACCATTGTACGGAGTCGCTGGTGCTTTGTTTGCCCCCTCTCAGCGGGGTGTTTTTGAGACCCAGGTTGAATTAGGCGGATCCGCGAACATCAGATCCTAGGCAGGTAACCTTTAGGGATGGTATCAGGCAAGCGAACAATCGAGTAGGGGGAAGGGAATGTTCAAGGACAAGGATGAGTTCAAAAAATTGTATTCCGAAAAGTATGCCGAGATTGAGGGCAGGCAGTTGCGGGAGGGTACGGCCTGGGAACGGTATTATTCGCTTGTGCAGCTGATTAAGGAGCGTGTTTCCGCGGCTTGGATTGATGAGATGGAGGCGCCGGGGAAGCAGGTTTATTATTTCTCTATGGAGTTTTTGATTGGGCGGTTGCTGCCCGTCTATCTTGATAATCTCGGCGTGACGGATATGGTGAAGGAGGGGCTGCTGGAGCTGGGAATCAGTTTGGAAGATTTGATCATGCAGGAGAGCGACGCGGGGCTTGGTAATGGCGGACTGGGTCGGCTGGCGGCTTGTTTTTTGGATTCGATGGCTTCTTTGGGGGTGCCTGGGCACGGCAATGGGATCCGTTATCGGTATGGGTTGTTTGAACAGAAGATTATGGATGGTAAACAGGCGGAAGTGGCCGATGACTGGCTGAAGAATGGGTATCCTTGGGAGACGCGTAAGCCGGGCAAGGCGGTTTTGGTTAAGTTTAAGGGCCATGTGCGCACGGAAAGCATTGAAGGTAAGATGGTTTTCTTTCATGACGATTATGAGAGTATCCGCGCGATTCCTTATGATATTCCGGTTGTGGGCTATGACAGTTTGCCGGGGAAGAATATCCTGCGGTTGTGGAGCGCAGAACCGGTGGCTCATGAGTTGGATCTGGTTTCGTTTAACGCGGGGGATTTCGCCAAGGCGGTGAGTTATAAGTCTGAGGTGGAGGCGATTTCCTATATTTTGTATCCGGAAGACAGCAACCGGGCCGGTCGGGAGCTGCGGCTGAAGCAACAGTATTTCTTTGTGGCCGCGGGGTTAGCTTCGATTATCCGCCATTATAAAGAGCGGTATCGGGAACCGTTGAAAAACCTGCCGAAACATGTGGCGATCCATATCAACGATACGCATCCGGTGTTGTGTATTCCCGAGTTGATGCGTATTTTGGTTGATGAGGAAAACCTGATGTGGGAAGAAGCTTGGAAGATTACCGTGAATACGATTTCTTTTACGAACCATACGATTCTACCGGAGGCGTTGGAACGGTGGCCTGTGGATATTTTCAAGTATCTGCTGCCGCGGGTTTACATGATTGTTGAAGAGATCGACCGGCGTTTCTGTGAGGAGATGGCGATGAAGTTTCCGATGGATTGGGATTTGCTGAATCAGATCGGTATTATTAAAGATCATTCGGTGTGTATGGTGGATTTGGCGATTATCGGCAGCCATTCGGTGAATGGGGTGGCGGAGCTGCATTCGCAGATTTTGCGGGAGCGGGTGCTGAATTGTTATTACCGGCTGTTTCCGTATAAGTTTAATAACAAGACCAATGGTGTCACGCATAGGCGTTTTATGGCGGGAGCCAATCCGCGGTTGGCGGCGCTGATTGATGAGGCGGCGGGACCGGCTTGGCGGGGCAATACCAGCGCTTTGCGTGATTTGTTGGCTTTCCGGAATGACGAGGGTTTTTTGGAGAAGCTGCATCAGGTTAAACGGGGGAATAAACAGCGGCTGGCTCGTTTTATTAAGGATAAGCAGGGGGTTGTTGTCGATCCGGATTCTGTGTTTGATATTCAGGTTAAGCGTATTCACGCTTATAAACGTCAGTTGTTGAATGTTTTGCGGATTATGGATCTTTATAATCGGTTGTCGGATGACCCTGATCTGGATGTGCCGCCCCAAACGTTTATTTTTGGCGGCAAGGCGGCGCCAGGCTACAATTACGCTAAAGAGGTTATTATGCTTATCAACGCTGTGGCAGAGCTGATTAACAGCGACGCCTTGGTGCGGGATCGGCTTAAGGTTGTGTTTTTGGAGAATTTCAACGTGTCCTTGGCGGAGTTGATTTATCCGGCGGCGGATGTGAGCGTGCAGATTTCGACGGCGAGCAAGGAGGCTTCTGGCACGGGGAATATGAAGTTTATGATGAACGGCGCGATTACTTTTGGAACATTGGATGGCGCGACGGTGGAAATCAGCAACGCTGTGGGCGATGATCATATTATTATTTTCGGCCTTAAAGCAGAAGAGGTTATGGAGTATTATACCCATCAGGGGTATTTGGCTTGGGATGAGTATGAGCAGCATCCGCGGTTGCGCAAGGTTGTTGATCAGGTGGGTTCGGGGTTGTCTGATCTGAAGAATAATTTTCAGGGTATTTATAATTCGCTGCTTCGGGACAACGATGAGTTTTTTGTTTTAAAAGATTTTATGTCTTGTGTTGAAGCCACAAGCCGGCTGCATGCTTTTTATACGGATCAGAAAAGGTGGCGGCAGTCATCTTTGATCAATATTGCCAGTTCGGGGTTCTTTTCCAGCGATCGGACGATTCGGGATTACAGCAGCGGGATTTGGCGGATACCGTACAGGGAAATAAAGGTTGCGCCTTCGCAGAGAGAGGTTTCTCACACAATCGACTAGGAGGTGGAGGTAATGGGACAGAGAAAAGAGTGTCTTGCTATGCTTTTAGCTGGCGGTCAAGGCAGCCGTTTGGGCAGTCTGACCCGCAATTTGGCTAAGCCTGCTGTGTCTTTTGGCGGAAAGTACAGGATTATTGATTTTAGTTTGAGCAATTGCGCCCATTCGGGGATTGATACGGTGGGTGTGCTGACGCAGTACAAGCCCTTTCGGATCAATTCTTATGTCAGCCTGGGCACGGCTTGGGATTTGGATGCTTTGTCGGGAGGGTTGTCGATTTTGCCGCCTTTTGTCAGCGAGGATGGCGGATGTTGGTATAAGGGGACGGCCAATGCTGTTTACCAAAATATGGATTTCATAAATGACCATGTTCCTGAGTATGTTTTGATTATTTCAGGGGATCACATCTACCGTATGAACTATAATCTTATGTTGGAATATCATAAGGCTAAGAAGGCGGATGTGACGATTTCGGTCATTAATGTGTCGAAGCAGGAGGCGTCGCGGTTCGGGATTGTTTCGACGGACGGAGATGGCCAGATTATGAAGTTCGTGGAGAAACCGAAGGAGCCGGACAGCACGTTGGCTTCGATGGGCGTCTATATTTTTAGCTGGGATGTGCTTCGGGAAGCCCTGGAGGAGGATAACGCTGACCCCCAGTCTGACAACGATTTCGGGAAGAATGTGATTCCGCGGCTGTTGAACCAGGAGAAGAAACTTTTTGCTTACACTTTCGAGGGGTATTGGAAGGATGTGGGCACGGTTGAGAGTTATTATAACGCCAATATGGAGTTGCTGCTTGATCATCCGAGCCTGGATTTGTTCGCTTCAGGGCCCCGGATTTATTCGAATGAGGATATTTTGCCGCCCCAGTATATCGGACCTAGGGCGCGGATCAGCAATTCTTTGGTGAGCAACGGCTGTGTGATTCTGGGGACGGTGGAGAATTCGATTCTGGCTCAGGGGGTTGTCGTGGAGGAGGGCGCCCATATTGAGCATTCGATTCTGTTGCAGAACAGTTCTGTGGGCAAGGAGACGTGGGTCAACCGGGCGATTGTTGGAGAAGGTGCTCAGATTCAGGCTTTTTGTTCAGTGGGAATTCAGACGGGGGGCGCCAATTCTCAGAGCGGCAAAGGCGGTTTGGCAGGGATTACGGTGATTGAGGATAATTATATTCTGCCGGAGGATACGTTGGTGGTGGAAGGCAGCAGTATTTTTGCGGCGAGAAAAACCTGAAGACAATGACAATGGACAGCAGAATAATCGTTTTCCATTGTCCATTGTCCATTGTCAATTGAAAAAGGGGGGTGTTCTCTATGAGTCAAGCTATGGGTATTATCGCCTGCAACGGCCGTTCCGATATTCTGCGCGCGATTACGCGGGCGCGTCCTATGGCGGCGGTTCCTTTTGGGGCTCGTTATAGAGTGTTGGATTTTATGCTCTCTTGTATGGTTAACGCGGGCATTCGGAAAGTGGGTATCATTTCTCCGTATAATTACCGGCCTCTGTTGGATCATTTGGGGTCGGGCAAAGAGTGGTCTCTGGATCGGAAATCAGATGGGCTTTTTATTATGCCGGGGGGGCCGGAAAGTTTGCGGGCCGGGTTGTCACATTTTCCGTTACGGGATTTGCTGCAGAATATTGAGTTTTTGCATAGGGGTATTAAGAGAGATGTGGTTTATTCCGGGTCTGACTTTGTAGCGAATGTAGATCTGAGCCGATTGCTGGCCTTTCACAGGGAGGCGGATAACGACGTTACGCTGGTGACAAAACCTTTAGGGCAGGATGACAGCGTGCGCAAGTCGATGCTGAACCTGGAACTTTCGCCGGAAGGGCGTCTGACCGGTTGGGGAAGCTTAAAGGGGCAAGGCGACGAACAGAGTGTGTTTTATCTGGGAGTTTTGGTTATTAAGAGGGATCTGCTGACAGAGATTGTAACCAGTTCTCCCTTTGTGGAAAATATGGATATGTTTGATTTTTTGGCGGACAATATGCGGCACATCAAGTTCGGGGTGTATGAGCACACGGGTTTCTACAGAAAAATTACGTCAATTGAGTCTTATTTCCGTTGCAATATGGCGCTGTTGGAGCCGTCGGTTCGCACGGAACTGTTTAATGAGACCAATCCAATCTTCACCAAGATTAAAGATAACCCACCAACGAAGTATCGGTTTCAGGCCGAGGTGACCAACAGTCTTATTGCCAGCGGCTGCGTTATTGACGGTACGGTTAGCGGTTGCGTGGTGTCCAGGGATGTTCATATTGAAGAGAACGCTTCTCTCAAGGATTGTGTTGTGATGCAGAGATCTCATGTGGGCAAAAACGCGCGTTTGGAAAACGTGATCCTTGATAAGTATGTGACCATTAACGACAATGTTGTGCTGAAAGGGAAACCAGGGGAGCCTGTAGTGATCAGCAAAAGCGCTATTGTGTAACAATTGTCAATTGCCAAAGGGGGGTGCTTTTACCATGAAGGTGCTTTTTGCGATCGCGGAGGCCGCGCCTTTTGTGACGTCCGGAGGATTGGGGGAAATTGGCGGCAGCTTGCCCAAGGCGCTGGCGGAGAAGGGCGTGGATGTTCGTGTGGCGATGCCTAAGTACAGCGCGATTCCGCAGTCTTTGTTGGAGAAGGCCGAACTTGTTTTTGAATTGAAGGTAGCTGTGGGGTGGCGAAGTCAGTATTGCGCTGTTTTTGCGCTGTTGCGCGATGGTGTGACTTTTTATTTCTTTGAGAATGATTATTATTTTTGCCGGGACGGCATCTATGGATATTATGACGAGGCAGAACGTTTCACGTTTTTCTGCCGGGCTGTGATGGACGCTTTGCCGGGGTTGGGGTTTGTGCCGGATGTGATTCATTGTCATGATTGGCAGACAGCTTTGATCCCGATTTTGTTGAATAACGGGTATCAGTATGATCCCTTTTATACCGATGTGAAGTCGGTTTTCACGATTCATAATGTGAAGTATCAGGGCGTTTTTCCTATGTCTGTTGTGGGGAATGTGGCGGGGTTGACGATGACGCCGGATTTATGGGAGAAAATTGAGTTTTACGACGCGGTTAACTTGATGAAGGGCGCTGTGTATTATGCCCAGCGGGTGACGACAGTGAGCCCCTCATACGCTCATGAGATAATGGATCCTTATTTTGGTGAGAGGCTGGATGGGGTGTTGCGGGCTAACGCGTACAAACTGAGCGGGATTCTGAACGGGATTGACGGGGATCTTTATGATCCGGTTAAGGATCCGCATATTTTTACCCGGTTCAGGAATTCGCCGGCGCTGAAAGAGGAGAATAAGGCTAAGTTGTCGGATTTGTTGGGGTTGCCGGCTCAGGGGCTGCCGATTCAGGATCTGTCGCCGCGGAATCTGCCGCGAGCGTCGTCTGAGCAAGAGCGGGAGGCGCCTGAGAGGGAGATGCCCGAGAGGGAGATGCCTGAGAGGGAGCGGATACCGCTCTTGGCTATTGTGACGCGTTTTGTTGAGAATAAAGGGATTGATCTGGTGTTGCGTGTTTTTCATGACTTAATGCAGGAAGACCTGCATTTGGTGGTGCTGGGGTCGGGTGAGTGGCATTATGAGCAGTTTTTTTCGGCGATGGCGGCCATGTATCCGGGCAAGTTTTCGGTGTATCTGGGTTATAATGTGGAGTTGGCCCATCGCATCTATGCCGCGGCGGATATCTTGTTAATGCCTTCCCGGTATGAACCATGCGGAATTTCTCAGATGATCGCTATGAGGTATGGAACTATTCCCATTGTGCGGGAGACGGGAGGACTGAAGGATTCGGTTCAGTCCTATAATCATTTTTCCGGTGAGGGGAACGGGTTTAGCTTTGCCAATTATAACGCTCATGAGATGTTGGAGACCATTAAACGAGCGGTGGGGGTTTATCGGGATACGAGGGCTTGGCGGAAGCTTTTCCGGAACGCGCTGGCGACAGATTTTCTTTGGGATTCTTCGGCCCAGAAGTATGTGGAGCTTTATCAGTTGACAGTTGACAGTTAGCTGGACTCATATTGTGATGGATATGTGAGGGTCGGGTGTCGATGTCTTTGTTGTGTTGGACAGGAACAGCTGCTTTTTACAGGATCAGAAGGAGCGTCCCCAGTGTGATCAGTATTCCGCCAACAATGACTTTTCCGGTTACCGCTTCGCCCAAAATGATAAAAGCCAGCACCATGCTGATGACGACGCTGAATTTGTCGATGGGCACAACCTTTGACGCGTCGCCTAGTTGCAGCGCCTTATAGAAGAAGAGCCAGGACAAGCCTGTGGCTAAGCCGGAGAGGGTGAGAAAGAGCCAGCTTTTTTGAGCGATGCCCGAGATGTCGTGATGTTTGCCTGTGGCAAAAACAATGCCCCAGGCCATGATCAAAACAACGACTGTCCGAATGGCTGTCGCCAGATTGGAGTTGACGCTTTCAATACCAATTTTGGCCAAGATGGAGGTTAGGGCGGCGAAGAGGGCCGCTAACAAAGCGTATACAATCCACATAAGCTATCCTTTACGTGTTTTTTCCTGAATGAACCGAGCGGATGCGCGGCCGATTTTGTCCTGAATGTACCATGTTTCATTTCTTGGGTCAAGATCTATTTTGTCAGGTTTGGTCAGGTCAGGTTCATATGGTCAGAAACGATATGGGGACGATATGGGGACGATATGGTCAGGACTATAAGGTTAGGACTATATGGTCAAGAGGATTTTGCATGTAGAGAGAAAAGAGTTTAAAATAATAGAGGAGTCTATGTCGCGGTAAAGGATGTGTTTGGTGGCATGAAGTATCTGGTGATTGTGCCTGACGGTTGTGCGGATCGGCCGATTCCGTCTCTGGGCGGAAAGACGCCGTTGGATGCGGCTGAGATGAAATCTATAAATGGACTTGCCAAGGTTAGCGAGGTTGGGTTGGTCAGAACAATTCCTGATGGGATTGAGCCGGGAAGCGACGCGGCGAATCTGGCGCTTATGGGGTTTGATCCCCTTGTCTATTTGACGGGCCGCGCTCCTCTTGAAGCGGCTGGGATGGGCAGGGAGATGTCGCGTTCAGACGCGGCTTTTCGTGTGAATTTGGTTACGTTGGCGGGGCGCCATGATTCGGATTTCCTAAGTTATGACGATCTGGTTGTTGCGGACCACAGCGCCGGGGATATTAGCCCGGAGGAAGCGGAAATTCTGATTGGCTGTGTTGATAAGGAATTGGGTAATGAGGGGCTTCGTTTCTATCCCGGGGTGAGCTATCGGTGTTTGCTGATTACGGATAAGCTGCCTGTTAGTTGCGTGTTAACGCCTCCCCATGATGTTTTGGATCAGAGGGTTGGTCCTAATATGCCGAAAGGGGATGGGGCTGATTGGATTGGGAACCTGATGCGCCGGAGTTACCAGGTGTTAAGTGATCATCCGATCAATAGGGAGCGGATGCAAAAGGGTCTCCATCCGGCTAATTCTATCTGGTTTTGGGGGCAGGGGACGAAGCCGGCCTTGCCGTCTTTAGCCGGCAAGTATGGGGTCCGTGGTTCTGTTATTTCCGCTGTTAATTTGGTGAAGGGGATTGGGGTTTGCGCGGGGCTTTCTTTGGTGGATGTTCCCGGGGCGACAGGGACTTTACATACCAATTTTGCGGGTAAGGCGGCAGGGGCGGTTAGGGCCTTTGAGGAGGGCATGGATTTTGTTTTTGTCCATGTGGAAGCGCCTGATGAGTGTTCTCATTGCGGGGATCTGGAGGGTAAAATCTTGTCTCTCGAATATATTGATGAAAAAATTGTTAGACCTGTGGCAGCGTATCTGGCCGGCACCGGAGACCCTTACCGGATCCTGGTTGTGTCGGATCATGGGACGCCGCTGGAAACGCGGACCCATTCGGCGGAACCGGTGCCTTTTCTCTTGTTTGATAGCGAGAGAAGATTGCCTGAGCAGGGGTGGAAGGCGTTTTCGGAGAGGGCCGGGGTGCAGGGGCGGTTCTTGGCGCGGGGGTGCGATTTGGCGGATTGGTTTTTTGGGGAGAGGTGCTAGTGGATATTTTTCATGATTCACATAACGGTTTCTTTCGTGAACCTTTTGGGGCGGTTCCATGCGGTGAGACAGTGACTTTGCGTTTGGCGGTGCGTGCCGCGGCTCCGGTTCGGGTTTGGGTTCGTCTCTGGATGGAGGGCTGCGAGGAGCTGGTGTTGATGCGGTCGCCGGGAGCAGCGGCTGGGGCAGAGGCAGAGGTTTTTGGACCGGCGGCGGGCGATTATGTCTTCTGGGAGGGTTCGTTTGTCGCGCCGGATCAGGCGTGTTTGTTCTGGTATTATTTTGTTGTTGAGGAAGCAACGGCGACGGCTGCGGTTGCGGCTGCGGCTGCGGATTGGACCGATGAGGTGTGGGCTTCGTTGAAGGGTGTGCGTTTTTATTACGGCAGCAACGGACGGCGGCTGGGCGGAATTGGGGCTATGGCGGGGTCTGTTGACTGCGGGTCTTTTGGCGACTGCTTTCATTTCGAGGAACCGCCGGCCTATCAGATCACGGTTTTTGGCCGGGACAACGTGGCGCCGGCTTGGTATAAACAGGGTATTATGTATCAGATTTTTGTGGATCGATTTCACAGGGGCGGCGGGCCGCGCTGGCAGCATGCTTTACCGGGGCGGCAGGCGCTTTTTCATCAGGATTGGCATGACGCGCCTTTTTATGTGCGTAATGAGAATGGCGGGATTGATCGGTGGTTGTTTTTTGGCGGCAATTTGGACGGTGTGCGGCAGAAGCTTAGTTATTTGCGTGGGTTGGGGGTGTCGATTCTTTATTTGAATCCGATTTTTGAGGCGGCCAGCAATCATAAGTATGATACGGGAGACTATCTGAAGGTGGATCCGCTGTTTGGTGATGAGGAGAGTTTGCGTGTTTTGGTGGAGGAGGCGCGGGAGCAGGGGATTTCGCTTGTTTTGGATGGGGTGTTTAGCCATACGGGTGCGGATAGCCGTTATTTTAACAGGCCTGGGTTTTATCCGGAACTGGGGGCGTACCAGTCGGAGCAGTCGCCTTACGCCGGCTGGTATTGTTTCGAGCGGTTTCCTGATGTTTTTTCCAGTTGGTGGGGGATCAGTGATTTGCCCAATGTTCATGAGATGGAGCCTTCTTATCTGGATTTTATTTGTCGGGGGCCGGAGAGTGTGATCCGGACTTGGATGCGGCGGGGGATTCGCGGTTGGCGGCTGGATGTGGCGGATGAGCTGCCGGATGCGTTTATCCGGTATGTCCGGGCGGCCATGACGGAGGAGGATCCGGAGGGTGTGCTGATTGGAGAGGTTTGGGAGGATGCGTCTCATAAGGTGAGTTATGGTGAGCTGAGGCAATATTTTGCCGGGGATGAGCTGCATGGGACGATGAATTATCCTTTTCGTGCATTGTTGCTGGATTTTATGGTTTATCGGATTTCCGCGTATGATCTTTGCGCGGGGTTGATGAGTTTGTATGAGAATTATCCGCGGGAGAATTTTTTCGCGGCGATGAATTTGTTGGGGAGCCATGATGTGGAGCGTGTTTTGACGTTGTTAGGGGATCCGCCGGCGGCAGAGGGGTTGTCTGAGGAGGAGAAGCGGGTTTATCAGATGCCGGCGGGATCGCGGGCGTTGGCTGTGAAACGCTTGAATATGCTGGTGTTGTGGCAGATGGCGTTTCCGGGCGTGCCTTGCGTTTATTATGGCGATGAGGCGGGTATGGAGGGGTTCCGGGATCCTTATAACCGCGGGCCGTTTCCTTGGGGGCGTGAGGATGAGTCGATTGTGCACTTTTTTAGGCGTTGGATGTCGCTGCGGCGGGAGTACGGGGTATTGCGGGACGGGGATATGCGGCTGGTTTGGGCAGAAGATGTCTGTGGTTTCTGGCGTCTTGAGCGCCCTTGGGCCCTCGAGGCGGCGGAAGCCACAGAGGGGTTAGGGGTCAGGGGTCAGGGGTCAGGGGTCAGGGGTCAGGGGTTAGTGGGGAGAGGGATGAGGGATGGGGAATGTGAGAGTGAGAGGGATGGGGAATGTGAGAGTGAGAGGGATGGGAGACGGGGACAGACAGGGCTTAATGTCAGAGATGGTGAGAACATAGAGGTTGAGGGCTGTGAGCGTGTGTTGGTGTTGATTAATCGTTCAGAAGCGGACTTGAGTTATAGAGTGGTGAGCGGTTCAAGGGGTGAGGCGGAAAGGGAAGAGGGAAATGGGGAGTTGGCTGCTGGGCCTTCTGTTTGGCGTCAGCCTTGTTGGGCGCGGCCTCTGAATTGGGCGGAGGCGGATCGGTGGGAGGTTGTTGATCTGGATGCAGGGGAGCGTGGGGAGTGGGATTGTGAGGCGCCTTATCGGGTTGACCTGCCGGCTCTTTCGGCCCGTGTGCTTTTGTTCCGGCCCGCGCGGGTTTCTCCTGAACGGCCTTGGTTGGCCCGGGCCGCGGGGGTGCTGCTGCCGGTTGTTTCGCTGCCTTCGCGCTATGGCGTGGGGGATTTTGGGACTTCGGCTTATGAGTTTGTCGATGTGCTGGTGAACGCGGGTCAGAAGGTTTGGCAGATGCTGCCGCTTAATCCACTTGACCAGGTTTGGTCGCCTTACCAGAGCGCGGGAGCTATGGCGATGAGCCCCCTTTATGTTGATCCGGTGAAGTTGGTGGATGTTTTGAGGGAGGCTTTTCCGGAGTTGGCTGAACTGCTGCCGGAGGTGGTTGAACTGTTGGCGGGGGGCGCTGTTAGGAGTTCTGCCGGCGCCGGTGTGGGTTATGGTGATGAGGTGGAGATGGGGTCGAGGATTGATTATGCGGGCGCGGAAGAGCTGAAGGGGCGCCTGCTGCGCCAGGTTTTTGCTGTGTGGTTGCGTGGGGAAGGTTTGCGGACGGCGCGGAGCCTGGCTTTGAGGGGTCAGTATGACGCGTTTTGTGAGCGCAATGCTTTTTGGCTGGAGGATTATGCTTTGTTTTGCGCTCTTAAGGCTGAGTCTGGCGACTTGTCTTGGCAGCTTTGGGATGATGCCGGGTTGCGTGGGCGGGATGAGGCGGCGTTGGCGGCGGCGCGGCAGCGGTTGAGGACGGAGATGGAGTATGTTTTTTTTGAGCAGTTTGTTTTAAATAAACAGTTTGATGAGTTGCGCGGTTATGCCAACAAACGTGGGCTGCTGATTATGGGGGATGTGCCTTTTTATGTGGCGGCGGATAGCGCGGATTGTTGGGCCCATCAGGATATGTTCTGGCTGCGGGATGGGGTGCCCTCGTTGGTGGCAGGGGTGCCGCCTGATGCTTTCGCGGAGGATGGGCAGCGATGGGGGAATCCTCTTTATCGCTGGGATGTTATGGCCTGCGAGGGCTTTTCTTGGTGGTGCGCCCGGATGAGGCGTGCTTTTGATCTGTTTGATTTTGTGCGGTTGGATCATTTCCGCGGGTTTGCGGCTTATTGGGAGATTCCGGCGGAGCGGGAGGACGCGCGGGAAGGCCAGTGGGTAAAGGGACCGGGACGTTATTTCTTTGAGGTGCTGCGACGGGAGCTTGGTGAGCAGGCGCGGGGGATCGTGGCGGAGGATCTGGGGTTCTGGACGCCGGAGGTTAAGATTCTGCGTGAGATAGTTGATGTGCCGGGGATGAGGGTGCTGCAGTTTGAGAACGGCAATATGGATGTTGATGAGGATACGGTGTTTTTTTCCGGGACTCATGATAATGAAACGCTTGTGGGATGCGATATGTGGGATATGGGATGTGGGATGTGGGATGATGGGCGTGAGAGAAGGGCGAGCGGGGGAACGGAGCGGGATCTGGACAGAAAGGCTGCGTGCAGGGAATTGATGGAGCAAATGTATGCTTCCCGGGCGGGACTGGTGATTTTGCCGGTGCAGGATGTGTTGTCGCTGGATAACCGGGCGCGGATGAATGTGCCGGGAACAGATCAGGGGAATTGGTTGTGGAGAATGGGTGAGGACGATCTGACGGACGCCGCTTGGGCGTGGCTGGGAGAGACGGCGCGGCGAGCGGGGAGACAATGGGCAATGGACAATTGACAATGGACAATGGACAATGGGCAACAACCTCTACGATGCATGCCTGTTCGTGATTGGGGAACGATAAAAGGCAGCTCATAATTGCTTGGAGGTCTAGCCCTATGTCAACAGATTTGATTGGCTACAAAAACCTGAGCGAACGGCAGCGTGAAGAATTCGAGAAAAGCGCAGGGCGGAAACAACAGAAGAATCTCTTTCTGACAATGATGCTCTTGCCTGTTATCCTTATCGCGGCCTTCCAAATCGCGGTGTTTTTCACTGACAATCTTGGCGGACGTGTCGGTGCGCTGATTATCGCGGTTGTATTGAGTATCATACTTGAGATATGGTTTATTGTGAAGGCAATTAGGCAGCGCCTGCAAAATGATTTTGAAGGCGAGGTTGTTGTGAAGAAAATAAAACGCATTTCGGATGGTGACCCAAACAACGGCGTCACAACTATTCGCTATCGTCATATAATTGTTATCAAGACAAATTATGGAAAAGAAATTAAAAAGCATTGGGATCAGGGCTTTGAAGACGCGTCACCTCAAACATGGTATGGTTATTTGAACGTGGGGGACAAGGTGCGATTTCATGCCAAAATGAATTATTATGAGAAATATGATAAATCGGGCGACAGTGAAATCCCCTGCGCCAAATGCCGACGATTTGTGGACATTGGGGCCGGCACCTGTTCGGAATGTGGTGCGGAACTCATAAAACCATAGGCGCCTATGTTAGGGTGTTCATGGTATCATCAGTTGACAGGAACTTGCTGGGCAGAAAAGCTACCAATACCAAGAAAATGTAAAGAACTTCCGGCTATCGATTATGCTTCTGTCAATTGTGGCCATTTATGTGACTTATCCCCATGGCGTATGCTATAATTCGGGTGTACGGTGTACGGTGTTCGAGCCTCGAATCCCGAATCCCGAATCCCGCCCAAAGGGGTGGTCCAATGCATATCTTAAGTGAAGATTTGATACGGCAAAATCTCCATGAGTTCTTGTGTGATTATCGCGAGGTTGACGGCCACGCATTAATTAAGGACGGTTTTGTTCCTCAGACATTCAGCGTTGCTGAGAAGAGACGCGGTTGTCCGATGCCTTACTTTAGCGATGTAGGTTATGACCAGTGGATTGATGATCTGCTGCTTGATGTTGTGAGCAAGCTGGGGTTACCGGATTTCGCTGAGAACGAGCTTTTTGAGTCTTCGCGTGCTAATTTGCACATGTTGCTGAGGTATTCTATAGGCGGCTGCTGTGTTGAGGAGCTTATTTATAACCAGGAATTCGTTGATATTATCAGAAATGTCGTCGGGTTCACTTTGTACGGTCAGCTGGATACCGATGTGGATTGCGCCCGAAAGTTTAACGGGTTGGCGGCTGAGATGATGCCTTTTGTGATTAAACGGATGGGGGAAATGGGTCTGAGCAGGGAAGTTGTGTTGAAGCTGTCTATCGCCGGCGGGTTGTCCGGGCTGGATCTTAAGGGCGCCCCTTCGGCGTCTTCGCCTTACGTCAATCAGGGGATTGCTATGAAGGAGTTCTTAGACATAGATCCGGTGGAGGCAGCTGCCCGTTTGCTGGACAGCCTTTTGGAGACGGTCCAAAGGTCGGCCTATCCCTTTTTTGAGTGGGATCAGTTTGAGGCGGATCTAGCCCAATGCGGCAGAATCGCTTGGCTGACTGACGATTATATTGAGTCTTATCTCGATTTGGTTTTTATTAACAGAACGCTTGATGTTTATCCGGGTTTAACGGTGGAACTGATTCCCAAGAACGGATCTTTTGGCAACGATATGTCCTGGCGAGGGGTGCTGAAAGTTTTGCGTGATCCGTTGTTTGCGGATCTGAGGGAGAAATATAAAGGAGGTAGACTGGTTGTGGCGCGAAAGGGCCCCAAGATGGGATCGGCCAATCTGCGCAAGATGTCGGTGGCGTGTTTGGACGGAATGTTGGCGGCTGATTTGATTGTGGTGAAGGGGTGCCGTATGCATGAAATGCTCCAGGGCGGCGTTATGAAGGATATGTATTCGGCGTATGTGGTCTGCAGGTCTCTGAGTGAGATTGTGACGGGTCTGGATGCGCGGGTACAGCCAATTCTGTTGTTTAAACTGGCGAAGGGGCGCTACGCTTTTTGGGGTAAGCGGCCCGGAGAGATGAGCACTTTGTCTGATCATAAAAGAAGGCTGGCGTTGGCGTCGGCGTCGACACTTGTTAAGGAGCTTGCCAGTCTAAGAAAACTGGCGAGGGGTTTATCCGGCGGCAAGGAACCTCTATACTGTGAAATAGCTATGCTGGAGGAAAAATTGGCCCGGCTTGGTTGAACGTCCACAGCAGTTGAGGCAGCAGTTCATAATTCAGGGAAGGATGCGTTGGATATGAGTAAGAAAAATGGCTTCGTCGAAAGAATGCTTCGTTATGGTACAGGTGTTATCTCCATCGCTCTCACATGTTTTTTCAATATTGTCTGTGTTGTGGTTATGAATGTGTTTGACCCGCAGTATACGATTGTTTGGCTATGCGACAAGGGATTCTATATTTCTTTGTCGGCGATTATGATTCAGATTCTGCTGAATACGTTTTTTATCAGGAGGGATTATCAGAGTAAGGATCCGGAGGAAAGCATAATATTTCCGGAAAATAAATATATTGTCTACAACAAGATTTCGGAGATTGTCAAACAGAATAACGCCGAGGTGATTAAGGTGATTTGTTATGGGACAAGTATGTTCGGCAGGCTTCTTGTTAACATACCCAGACATTATCGTTATGACAGCCTGGAGGTGATTATCTGTTCGCCTCAGGCAAGAATTATTGATAACGAAAGGGATCGGGTGAATTTGATGGCGGCCATGGAGTCTCTTTTTCATGAAGAAAGTGTAAGGCTCTATATATCGGATATTCCGCCGACGATCCGCGCTTCTTACATTGCCAGCAAAAACGGCAGACCTTTGTGGTGTTCCTTTCAGCCGTATTATATTTTTGATTCTTCGACGGTTTTTAAGGGGGATGATTTCACGCCGGCTATTGTGGCAGACAGCGGGAATCTTGAGCTGCTGACGGAGTTGTCGGAGGTTTTTATGAGGGAGTTTGCCCGGTTGCAGGCGGCAAGTAAGCAGGTTGATGTCACTGTTTTGGAGCAGTTGGTGAGTTGAGTGGGGAAAGGCTCTTGGCTTGCGGTGCTTTTTGGATGCTCTTTGGCTGGTTTTTGGGTAAGCTATAGCCAGGACCTTGCCAAGCCAATAGACCAGTTGGATTGGCGGAGTATTGGTTGGACGGCATTTAGAGCCGGTTCGGTTGCGGGTGATCGTTGTGGGTCATTGAGGATTAGCATTGAGTGGGTTTTGGATGACTTGTGTCCGTTATATTTTTTTGGAGGTGGATGTGTGTGGCTGCTGACTATTTTTTCCCTTCCCTTGTAGATAGTTTGATGAAGCGTCATCCTGACAAACATGTTGAGGTTGGGGCTGTGGCGAATGCCATGAAGACGGCGCTTTCGATGGAAACGTTGATTAACAATCTGGCGGAGGTTTTTCGGTTATCCGGGAAGGATATTGAAGAGGATCTTTCTGAGTGCGGGTTGTCCGATTTGGTGCAGTTGCATAAGATGAAGTCGGCAGAGGGGGCGGCTGGGCGAGCGACGGATGGTCAGGTGATAGGGGCAGCGTCCTTTTATCTGTGTGAGGATCCGGACGGGCTCAGCCCTGAGCCGGAGCTGTTCTCTGTGCGGTTCAGCGCGGGGGTGAATGGGCCGATTGCTTTGGACGAGGGATTGCGGGATTCGCTGGTTAAGTTGTTTGCCAAGGTGCCGGCCGGGTTTGCCGCGAATCCGTTTGTGAAGTTGTATCGGGATGATGTGTTGGCTTATTTCGATGGGTTTATGAAGGATGTGGCGCCGGGGATTGAGGCTGAGGTTGATAGGCTGTTTGCGGGGGGGGGTCCCAGGTATCTGGTTACGACGGGGATCGGCGCCAATGAGCAGTTTACGCATTTTGTGGCTTCGCTGAACAACGCTGATCCTGGGCGGCGGCTGCGATGGTTTGTGATTAATTCGCCGCGGGATTTGTCCCTTTTGCCGGAGGATGCTGAGGTTGACAACACTTTGTTCGTAGAGTTTTCCCGCAGCAGTTTAACGGAGGAGACTGTAAAAATCCATGAGTATACGCCCCGAGAAGCGAAACGCATTGTTTTTTCCAACAGCGGACCGTTGTTCGATATCGCCAAGCGGGATGGGAATCTGACATTGTCTTTGCCGGATCAGGTGTCGGGCCGGTATGGGCGCAATAAGACGCCGATTCTGCTGGCGCCGATGTTTATTGCGGGCATGGATGTTGAGCGGTATTGGCGTGATATTGATGGGGCGGTGCGGGGGTATGATCTTGCCGATCAGAATTCATTGCCTTTTGTTATGGCTAAGTTTATTTTTGTTTGGCAGAAGTTGCTGGGGAAGAATTTCATCTATTTTGGCTGCAATGATAAGGTGTTGTCTTTGCTGGCGGATCAGTTGATTCAGTTCTGGAACGAGGGAGTTAATAAGGGCGGTAATGATTTGCTGATGTCTGGGTTCTTTGGGTTGCCGCGGGATTCGCATATGAATGTTGAGGGAGTTCTGGGGAACCGGCTGACGAAGATGGGAATCTTTCTGCTGAGAACGGATATGAGGGATCGGCGGCGGAGTTCGATGGTTTCGGAGGTTATCGACCCGATTAATCCGGCCCACGGCGGGTTGCATTATGGGGACGAGGAAGTTGTTCTGGCTATGGCCAATTATAAGAGGTTCGCGGAGGTTATGCCGGCCATGCTGATTGAGGTTCCGGGGGCGCCGTCTTTGCGGCTGTCGGCGGTGTTGGGGCAGATTTTTGCCGATGTAACTTTTATTTACTCGCGGTTGATGGGGATCGATCCGGGATCCAATCCGGAGGTGAAATTCGTGCGGGAGCGGTCGGCGGCTATGCTGGCACAGGTGGCTGAGAGAGTGCGGGGAGGAGAGCGCCTTGACGCGGGGTTGTGTCTTGATGGTTGAGGGGCTAAAGGGCAATTGAAGATCAAGAATTGGCTAAATAATCCATTGACATATTGGACCTGTGGTGAAAGACTTATGTAACAGATTAATGCAAAATGGGAAGGGGGATTCAATAATGAGAATGAGGTTGTTTCTTGTTTTGGGTGTGTTGCTGGCTGTTTTGATGTTAGCCGCTTGCTCGAAAGAAGCTATACAGGATGCGCCCGAACCGGCCGCCAAAGTCATTACGTTGCCTGATGAAAAGGAGATTATGGTCAGACGCGAGGGTGAGGAGGAGGTTTTCACAGGGACTTTGGCCATCAGCAATAAAGGATATGGGATCTATCTGTTGCCGGATTATGAACTTCAGGATTCCAGCTGGTTTGATCTTGTCGTGCCTAAAGAGGGAACGGGGATTAATCCGGGGATCTTTCTGAAGATCTATGAAGTCGATCCCTTGAATCCAATTTCAGAATCTGAAGGAGAATACGGGGTTACTCCTATGGCCAATTATAGGCGCGTCTCCTTGAAGGTCAAGGCTTTTGAGGTTCAGATCAATTATCCCTGGGAGGCTGCTGAGGGCGGCGCTGTGTTGATGCGTGAGATGTCGAGAACGATATGTGATGTGGAGTGGAGTGAATAAAGAGAGGGTTTCTGTCAAGCCTAAAACGCTTATTGCCTTGCGACGTCTTACCGCTGATGGATATCAGCGGTGCAGGACGCGGATGCTTGGTTGGCGTGGGTACACCGTTGCATCAGTCTATTGCTTGCTTCTATAAGCTCTTGTGAGGCTTTCTAAGCGGCTTCATGTGAACAAAGGGTACATAAATCTTATATTCTGCCGATACGGGTGTTGTTCCATCGGTGTCTTTGTCATCTTTGCTCGTTGCAGATGTTCAAAGCCATTTTTGCCGCTCCCCAAAGGGCGGCTTGATCATCACAAACAGCCGCGATGGGGACTGGCTGAAGAACGCTGCGAAAGCGGCCTTTGTCCAAAAACGCCCGGCGTAATCTCTTCTGTCGGAGCGCAGGAAGGATATGCGGGATAATGCCGCCGGCCAGACAGACGCCGCCCAGTGACATGGTTTGTAAGGCCAGGTTGCCGGCTTGAGCGCCGAGGATGTCAATGAAGAGAGCCAGTGCGGCCTGGCATAAGGGGCATGTGCCGTTCAGCGCGCGGGATGTGATTTCCGGCGGCGTTGGGGCGGCTGCCTGTGATGATATCGACGTTGTTGCGGTATCGGCAGGATTTTCCTGGGCTAGGAAGGAATAGATATTGCATAGTCCCGGTCCTGAGAGCAGGCGTTCGTAGCTGACATGACCGAATTGGCTTTTCAGAAAACGCCATAATCTTGTCTGCTGTTCCGTACCTGGCGCGAAGTCGGCGTGGGCGCCTTCTGAGCTTAAGGCTTGTTCTGGGGATATGAGGAGGGATTGGCCGAGACCGGTGCCGAGAGCTATAACGGCGACGGGATAGGGGCGTCTCGGGTTGTCTCGAAATTCGGGTGTCAGCAAAGGGGGAAGATGTTCGGTCAGGCGGATGAAGGAAGAGGCGGGCAGAACGCTGAGGCTGTGGGCTGTGGCGACGAGGTCGTTGGCAAAAACGATCCGATCTGTCTGGGGCAGCTCGCGGCGTACGGATGAGAGATCCAGGGTTCTATCTAAGTTGACCAAACGGCATTGGTCGCCGACGATGGGCCCGGCTAGGCTGAAGCCTGCGGCCTGGATGGGCGGGGAGGGATTGGCGCGAAGAAAATCATTAATAAGCTCGAACCGGAACTCTTTGCTGGGCCAACGCGCTGTATGAGAGGGGCGCCAGGAGGCGTCTTGCGGGGATGCTGGAAAAAGGGCGGCGTATGTTTTGGTTCCGCCGATGTCGACGGCTAAGATCATTTTGTCACCTCGAACTACGAACTGCGAATCTTTTCCTGTTCTTCGACTTTGTCTATTATACCTTATTGTTGCTGATAAGCGAATTCCTCGAAGGATTTTTGCAAAGGTTATATAATACAGAATGGAAGAGCAACACATGGGTTTTTAGCGGGGGATTAAGATTACACCTGAGAAAGAGAGGGGTCATGGTCATGGATGAAAAAACCGCGGAAAGAATTGCGGCGCTTTACCGATTGTGGAGTGAGGACAGTTATTTTGATGAGGATACTCGTTTGGAGCTGAGCGCTTTGACGGCGGCGGATGAGGAGGTTTTTGACCGGTTTTATACAGATTTGGAGTTCGGTACAGCGGGGTTGCGTGGGGTTATCGGTATTGGCAGCAACCGGATGAATGTCTATGTTGTGCGGCGGGTGTCGCAGGCTCTTAGTGACACGATTAAGGAAGCGGAGGCTGGGGCTTGTGACCGGGGTGTGGTGATCGCTTATGATTGCCGGCATTTTTCTGACGATTTTGCCCGGGAGACGGCCAGGGTGTTGGCGGCGAATGGGATCCGCTCTTATTTGTTTGACGCGCTGCGACCGACGCCGGAGTTGTCTTTTGCTGTGCGGGAGTTGAAGGCTATTGCCGGGGTGATGATTACGGCCAGCCATAATCCCCAGGAGCATAATGGCTATAAGGTGTATTGGGAGGACGGCTGCCAAGTGGGGGCGCAAAAGGCGGAGGAGATTTTGCGGCGGATGCGCGAACGGGATAGCTGGTTGGTGGATGTGCCGGCGCCGGGGAGCTGGGAAGATAAGTGTACGATTATTGGCGCGGAAATAGATGAGCTTTATCTGCGGGCTGTTGAAGGGACTTTGGTTGCCCCGGAGTTTGTTCGCGCGCGAGGTCACGAGCTTTGCGTTGTTTATTCGCCGTTGCATGGGACGGGGAATGTGCCGGTGCGGCGTATGTTGGCGCGGGCCGGGTTTTCGCGAGTTCACGTTGTTGAGGAGCAGGAGCTGCCTGACGGAAGTTTTCCAACAGTGCGAGTACCGAATCCAGAAGATCCGGCGGCGTTTGCGATGGCGCTGGCGTTGGCGCGGGATCACGAGGCTGATGTTGTGTTGATCAGTGACCCGGACGCCGACCGGCTTGGGCTATGTGTTCGGGACGCGAATGGAGCGTATCGGGGGTTTACCGGGAATCAGATCGGGATTTTGTTGATGAATTATTTGATTGAGCGGTTGCGTGCTTTAGGGCGGTTGCCGGAGGACGCGGTGGTCATTAAGACGATTGCCAGCACAGATTTGGCGGAAACGGTTGGTCGGGACGCCGGGGTTGAGGTGCGGAATGTGCATGTGGGGTTCAAGTTTATTGGGGAACAGATTTTGGAGATGGAACGCAGAGGACATGGGCGTTTTTTGTTGGGATTTGAAGAGAGTTTAGGGTATTTAGCCGGGGTGTATGCCAGGGATAAGGATGCGGTGGGGGCGGCGGTATTGCTCTGTGAGGCGGCCCTTTATTATAAGTGTGTGGAAGGGAAGTCGTTGTGGGAGGTTCTGGAGAATCTGCATGAGCGGTATGGGTTTTATGATGATACCCAACGGTCGATTACACTGACGGGACATAATGGCCGCCAAACGATGGATGAGATTATGCGAATTATGCGGGGGAGTACGCTGTCCGAGTTGGCGGGGCGAAGGATCGAGCGGATCGAGGATTATCAGGCGTGTGTTGCGCGGAATCTGTTGCTGGGGACGGAGTCGGTTATTCAATTACCCAATGCCGATGTGCTGCGGTTTTCGTTGGAGGGTGGCGGCTTTGTGATGGTGCGGCCGTCGGGGACGGAGCCTAAGATTAAGTTCTATTATTCGTTGAAGAGTGATGGGGAGGATGCTGAGCTGCGAGAGCGGGTTGAGAGGGCGTTCTTAGCGCCGGTGCAACACTTGATCAGTTGACAGCGCATCTTGTCCATTGAATTAAGGGGGAGACTGATGCGCAGAAGTGACCGCGAAGTGATTGTTTTTGACGAGATAGTTGATATTCTGCGCCGGGCGGACACTATTCGCCTGGGGTTGCATGATGGATCTTTTCCTTATGTTGTGCCGTTGTCGTTTGGGCTGGAAGTCGTTGATGGGAATGTTGAGCTCTATTTTCATGGCGCGAAGGAGGGGCTTAAACATGAGCTTATCGCTAAGAACCCGCTTGTGTGTGTTGAAGCTGGTATTTTCTATCGCTATGTTGAGGTTCCCGGCAGCGTGACCACTGAGTTTGAAAGCGTTATCGGTTTTGGTAAAGCGGCTCTTGTTTCTGGCAGTGAAGCGGTCTGGGGGCTGGATCTGCTGCTGAGTCATTGCGGATTTGAGGGGTTTGTGTATGATCGTGGGGTTCTGGACAGCCTGAGCGTATATCGGATTGTGCTTGAAAGGGTTACCGGGAAGCGCCGGTTTGTACAGCAAGAGGGGAGAGTAGCGGCGCTTTCAATGAATGGCTGAATCAACTAAAGCAGGCAGGATTGAATCTATGAACTCAATCTGTGATGCCGCCTCGTCGTATTCCCCAATCAGCACATTTTCCAGGATATTTTCGACCTTGGTACCGACAACAGGAGCCTGTGTGAATTTCTGCAAATCAGCTGCGGTTTGATTGATTGTGGCAGCATCGAAAGCTAATAGTCCTGCACTCAGTTTGTCAATTTCCGCCTTCAGCATGGCCCAGTCCATCAGACCATTCTCGTCCGTTATTCCCTCCAGGTTTTCCGCCCTTAATCTTACCGCTTTGACTGCCGCCTTTATTCCGGGCAGCAGTGCTGCCAAACTCCTGAACAAAGCCTCGCTGTGATCATGAACAAAGGCTGCATCCCCTTGTTTGGCCGCTGTTTCTAGCGATTTCGCCTTTTCGGACAGTTCTTCGGCTCCGATGTTTGCCGCGGCACCCTTCAAGGCATGAGCATGAATTGCATACAGGGAAAGATCTTCCGCCGCCAGACACGCCTTCAATTCACTGCTTTTTTCCTGAGCGTCTTTTTGGAAAATAGCCAGTGTGTTCAGGTAGTTATGGATTTGGCCGCTTGATATAGCCAATCCTTTCCTCGCATTGAGTCCGTCAATTTCAAAAAGCCCGTTATTGGCGGATATAGTTGCGTTCGCATCTGTCACACCAGCCGTCGCGTCGCCGGACACTGTGATAGCCTCTCTGGGAATCTGTTTTTCCCGGAGAAGCCATTTTTCCAAAACGGTATTGAGCCTGACTATATCAATGGGCTTGGAAAGAAAATCATCAAATCCGTTCTCCAAAAACATTTCCTTGGTACCGGAAACAGCGTTTGCAGTTAGGGCAATAATCGGCACGTTCCGGTAATATGGATCCATTCCGCCAATTTCCCGGATCCGCTTAACGGCTTCCATCCCGTCCATTTCTGGCATCATGTGGTCCATTAGCACCAGATCGTAATGTTCTTTCTGAATCAATTCAATAGCTTCCCGTCCGCTTTTGCAGGAAGTCACTTGCATACCATAGGGTCTGAGGAGTCCTCGCGCTACTTTCAGATTCGTCTCAATGTCATCAACCACAAGAATTAGCGCTTCTGGCGCCGTGAATTTCACAGCGGATCCGCTGTTGGCGCCTATGTTGAAATCTTCCGCAACGCTGTTCAAGAAATTAGCGACAGGCAGCGAATAAATCGGTGTGGTCAGGATGCTGATATTCCGGCCGCCGATTGTTTCACCGAATTCTGCAATCAGCAGGAACCTGGCGTTCGGTGCAAATTCCGCGTATTTTTCTTTAACTCTTTCATACAAAACGGAAGCCAGGAAGACAAAATTATACTGACGGCTCATAACCGCATCATAAAACTCGCTATCGTTGGAAACCAGCTTGTAATTGACGCCAAGGCTATCCATCGTATGCACAATGGATTGAATACATTTTTCGCGCCGCTCATATATGAGAACATTCTTTTCTTCAGGGTTTTCTACGACCGCAAGCTTTTGATGGTCTCTGACCTCTTGGGGTAGAGTGACGGTAAAAACGCTGCCTTGACCGTAATCGGACTGAACGTCAATCGTTCCGGCCATAGCCGCAACCAGATTGCGCGTTATGGCCAGCCCCAGCCCGGTTCCTTCAATGCCGATGTTATCGACAATATCGACACGGGTAAACTCGTTGAACAGCATGCCAATCTCTTCTTGTTTGATGCCTTTTCCGCTGTCTTCGACTCTGATCGCAAGAACAATTCTGTTACGAGACACCACTTCTTGGTCAATAACCAGAGAAATGAACCCTCTTTCTGTGTACTTAACCGCATTGCTCAGAAGGTTCAGCATAATCTGGCGAATTCTAACGGCGTCGCCAAACAGACCGTTGGGAATCTCATTATTAACATTGACCACAAAACGCAGACGCGACTCAAGGACTCTTGTTTTAATGATGCTGACAACATCCGTGATCATTGAGGAAAACTGATAGTTGATAGGGATGATTTCCAGTTTTCCGGTTTCGATTTTGGAGAAATCTAAGATATCGTTGATAATGGATAACAGATTGGAACCCGCTTGTTTAATGGTCATGATGTGCTCTAAGACCACCGAGGGAATTTCCTCGTGCAAGACGAGCTCAGACATGCCAATGATGGCGTTCATGGGTGTGCGCATTTCATGACTCATGTTGGCCAAAAACTCCGATTTGGCTACAGACGCGGCTTCCGCGTCAGACTGCTTCTTATGCATTTCTTCCATTTCCGTAACATCTTGAACAACCTCGATAAATCCGGCGATTTCACCTTCCATGTTCCGTAGTATCTCAACATCAACCTGATGGGAGCGTCCATATTGATTGAAGAACGTACGGTTTAGACCCCGCTTAGCACAGGAGATGCCACAATCGTCAGTATTGCATATATGCGCGTTCCAATTGCTGCAAGGCTTCCCTAAGATATCTTCTCGTTTTACGCCTAAAAACTCCTCGACAGCCTTATTTATAAACGTCCAGTTCATGTCGGTATCAGTAACGGTGATAGGGAAAGGCGTCGCGTCAAGGATAGACTTGTACCAATGGGCCAGCTTAAGAGCGTGGGCCTCCACAGGCATTTTGAGTTTGTTTCTCTCATGTTGATGGTAGAACAAGAGCGCAAGAAGAAACAAAGATTCGCCTACAGCAATGAAGACACCTTGTTGAACGGATAGGTTATGATAATTGATAAGCCATGAGGCTAAAAATGTATTCAGAAGGACGAACAATACGACTGCTGCGAGGCAGGTGAGGGGGAGTTTTCTCAGAAATGTTTTTTTGATCATTTTTAGTCCTCCAGTGCTGAGGGCGTTGCTTGCAGGACATCACGACCTAGCTGCTGTTGCCTCATATTGCCGGATTCGTCTGGGCGGTTTCCTCGGTTTTCGTTATTGCGGCTGCCCGAAGGAATTCCAGCGGGTTAAAAGGCTGACCATTGACAAACGCGCCGTAATGCAAATGATTGCCGGTGCTGCGGCCTGAATTGCCCAAGTAGCCGATAATATCGCCGCGTTTGACCTCTTGACCCGGTTGAGCGTCCATTTGAGAGAGATGGGCGTAGAAAGTTATGATCCCATAGCCATGGTCAATCTTAACGCGCAGACCCCAACCGCCTTCCTCAGCGGCTGAAATTATTCTGCCGTCGGCAGACGCTTTGACAGGCGTTCCATAAGGCGCCACCAAATCGACGCCGTTGTGGAATTCGATGGCGTTGGAATTGAAGGGATCAGGCCGGTAACCAAAGGGTGATGAGATCGTTCCCTGCAAGGGCAACATGTTGGGCAAGTGCTGATGTTTATCTTTGTAAGCGTCAAGGACTTCGTCGTAGTGGGCTTGCATAATAAACAGGAAGTTCTGTGTTTGTTCTGAGGCCTCGTTTAATGAAAAAACCTTGTTCAAGGCGACAACCTTATTGACGGCGGAAAACTTATTCGCAATTGTGTTGGCGCCGGAACTGACATTGGGGGTTGCCTCGGTGCTGCCGTTTGCCTCTGAGTTGAGGGATCCGCCTACGTTTGCCGATGAGGCGGCCACTTCCGGGGTGCTGTCATCGGGAGTGCCGGTGATGGCGCCGGTGTCGGAGGCGCTGTCGCTTTCGTTGTCAAGCATAGCATGGATTTTGCTTTGCAGGCTGGCGATAGAATCAATGTTGCTGTTAATATCTTCGAGCCGGCTTGTGAGTTCATCGATCTCGTCGGTTTTGTTCGCCAGCTGGTTTTCGATTTCGGTGATATAGGAAACTTGGGGTTCATTTTGTTTGATGTATTGCCGCTGAGACATGTTGAAGGCAATTATGGCGCCGGCCAGCAGTGTGAAGACAATTAGACCAAAGGGGACAAGGGCGCCGACGATGTTGGGAAGCATAATCTCACGGGCTGGTTCCTTGTTGCTTGTCGGAAAAATGATTCGTATATGATTACGTTTCAAACTTTCACTTCCTTTTGGCAGCATATCATTCTAATGGATCCAAAATGTTTTATGGTCTATGTATTTTTGACCAAGGGCGTGCCAGTATGGTTTCTATATGATTTGTAAAATTATGTTTTTTATGCATGGTCATGGGATTATGCGCGAGACAACCCGTGCTCAGACCGTTTTCCGTTGCCTTGAGTCGGGTTCGTTTCTATTTATAGTCCATTGTCCGTTGTCAATAACTCACTGTTAAAGTGTTCCATCAGATTCCGAGCCGCGTTCTGAGGCAGCCCGGCGCCTTGCAGATCGGCGCAGGAGGCTTTTTTAATGTTGTCAATGCTGCCGAAATGTCGGAGCAGAAGCAGGCGACGTTTGCGGCCGATGCCGGGGATGTCGCTGAGTTCGGAGGCGAGAAAATCGTGCTGGCGTTTTTGCCGGTGGAAGGTGATGGCGAACCGGTGGGTTTCTTCCTGGATCTGTTCCACCAAATGAAACAGACCGGGGCTTAGATCAAGTTCCCGTTCCCGGGTGGTGACCAGGGTGCGGGTGCGGTGGCGGTCGTCTTTGACCATGCCGGCGACGGGGATGGACAGATCGAGGGAAGCCAAGGCTTCTTCGGCGCCGCGGACTTGGGAGAGTCCACCATCGACAAGAACCAGGTCGGGCAGGGGTTTATCTTCGTCAAGAAGCCGGCGGTAGCGCCGACTGACGGCTTGCTTAACGCAGGCGCGGTCGTCGGGATGGTCCAGGTCTTTGATAGAGAATTTGCGGTAGTTGGTGCGGACAGGTTTGCCGTCAGCGAATTGGATCATACCGCAGACCATCTGGGCGGCGCGGAAGTTGGAGATATCGAAGGCTTCAATGACATGGAGGGAAGGCAGGCCGATGAGTTGAGCCAGTTCTTCTTGGGCGCGTTTGGCGGCGGTGAGACGTTCTTTGGCCAGGGAGATTTTTTGATCCAATTGGTTTTGAGCGTTTTCGTTGGCCAAACGTACCAGTTCCCGCAATTGGCCTCGTTTGGGAATGACAATGGGCAGGAGTTCGCAGATGGTGGTTGTGCCGAGTTGGGGGACGCAAATTTCTTCAGGCATGGTGTTGCTGTCGGTATAGCGTTGCAGCAAAAATGAGATGAAGGCGTCTTCGGCGTCGCTGTAGTAGGGCAGCAGAAAGCTATCACGGGAGGAAAGTTTGCCGGATCGGAAGTAAAAAATTTGAACGCTGAGGGCTTCTTCGCCGGCCGCATAACCGATGATGTCCCGAATGGTGTCGTCTGTGGAGGCGACGGCTTGTTTTTCGCGAATGATTCGCAGGGCCTCCAGGAGATCGCGGTAACCGGCGGCGGTTTCGAATTCCATGACGGCGGCGGCGGCGGCCATTTTTTCTTCGAGCTGGTGGACGACGTCTTTTTGCCGCCCGCGCAAAAAAGCGGTAATTTTCTCAATAAGAGCTTCATATGTCTCGGAAGGCACGGGGTTAACGCAGGGGGCCAGGCATTGATCGATGTGGGCGTAGAGACAAGGTTTCTTGGGCATCTGGCGGCATTTACGCAAAGGAAACAGCCGGTTGAGCAGGGCCGCGGCTTCCCGGGCCGAGGTGGCGCTGGGGTAGGGGCCGAAGTATTTACCCGCTTTGCCGCGCCGGGTTTTGGCGGCGGTAATTTGGCCTTCGATTTGGCGGGTGACAAGGATACGCGGGTTGGGCTCGGCGGTGACCAGGATGTAGGGATAGGATTTGCCGTCCCTCAACAGAATGTTGTAGGGGGGTTGGTATTTTTTGATGAGATTGTATTCGAGAACCAGGGCTTCAACTTCGGATTGGGTGAGGATGTATTCGAAATCAACGATCTCGCTGATCATTTTCTCGGTTTTGGCGTCATGGGAACCGGTAAAATAGGAGCGCACGCGGTGTTTCAGCACTTTAGCCTTGCCGACATAGATAACGCGCCCCGCCTGGTTGCGCATTAAGTAAGCTCCTGGGGCGTCAGGCAAAAGGGCAAGTTTAGCTTGAAGGGCGCCGGCGGTTAGGAGGCGCTGGGTTTCTGTAAGGGCGCGATTGCCTTCAGTCAGAGCGCGTTTGGTGTCTGTCAAAGAACGATGGGCGTCTGTCCGGGAGTGATCAATATGATCGTTGTCTGAAGTGTATTGAGTCATAGCCACCTCTGTTCAATGGACAATGGACAATTCAATGGACAATGGACAATGGACAATGGACAATTCAATGGACAATGGACAATGGACAATGGACAATGAGATGCAGGCTGATTGGTGGAGCGGCATTGAGTTGCCGTTGACACAATTGAAGTTGCAGTCGTTTGAAGGGACAGAGGAAACCTAGGTTCGTACCTTTACAATGGCCTCTTATAGACTACAAAATAACAGAATTGTTATCTTGTGTAAAGAGCAATATTATAATTCTTAATTGTCCATTGTCCATTGTCCATTGTCCATTGTCCATTGTCCATTGTCCATTGTCCATTGTCCATTGAAAACATATTCCTCTCTAGACTATCGTATAGTATTAGGGAAGAGATATGGGAGGGAAAACCTATGAGCGACTGGGGACGTCCGCCGCAGAAAAAACAACCCTGGTCCGACTTCAAGATGATTGCCTTATGGGTGTTCATTATTGGAGCCGTCGGATATTTGTTGTTTCCTAATATTCTGAGCTTTCTGACCAATCAAAACACCGACGCGGCGACGACTATGGGAGATGTTGTGCTGCCGGATGCCGCGGACGCTGATGCTGACGCCGCCACAGTTTCTGATGGGCTGACGCTGCCCAGTGTTTTTGACGCTTTGTATCAGGAGTCGGAGATTTCTACCGGTTATTGGATTATGTATGTGGGCGACGGGGAGTTGAAACAGCTGCAGCTAACGGCAAGCGCTTATGATTTTGTTATGTCTGTTTTGGAAAAAGACCTCAGCACCCAGGAATTTGAGGGCAACATTCCGTTGCTGGTGGCGACCAACGGTCAGATCAAGAAATATATGGTCAGCGAACAGATTTTTGATATTATTCACAATTTGACTGATATTGCTGGGCGAGCAGGCAGCATTTGAGAGTTTAGTCAAAAAACGTTTCGTATAGGTCCGCCGGCGGCGGAAAAAATATTGAGGAAGGAGCGCAAATATCCTTTTGGGATATTATAAAGAGGTGGCATAATGCAAAGTGATTCCGAGATGTTACGTCGAGCTCAGGTTTTGCTGACTCTGGATTATTCTTTGAGCCAAGTCCGGGAGATTTTGCTCCATGAAGGGTTTCCTGATCAAGAGGTGCATGATCTTATTGACGCCACAGAAAAATCTATCAAAAATGTGGCGTCGCCTAAGTTCAATGAGGATAAAATTGTCATCGATATCAAGCGCGACGTTTATGACGAGGATTTCGACTCGCCTGATTTGATTATCGACAGATACAGTGGCCGCGTCCAGTTGCTTACGCCCCATCTGCAGGAAACCTGGCGCGTGGCCAACGAGATTCGTAAGAATATTCGCCAACCTGGCTTTTTTTAATACCTGCCGCGCCTATAATGGAGACGCGACGGCATATGACTTAGAAATTGCTTTTCTTAAAATATGTAAACCGGCAGCGGTCTGATTTGGGCTGTTCCGGTTTATTCTTTGTGGGTTCTGATGGCTTGAGGGGGCGCCGCTTCGGAGTCTGCTCGAAGCCCGCGAATGGAGTCCGTCATGTAAGGGGTGCATATTTAAAAAGTGCATGAACTGACGATAAGGATAAGCAGAGCTTTCTGCCGCGGTGTTTTCCCGCAACTCAATGGTGAGTTGGAGGCAGATACCGCGCTGGCCAGTAACAGTG
>WRHI01000006.1 GCA_009783315.1 Peptococcaceae bacterium | reverse complement strand
CAATGAGGCACGAGGTAGGGTTTGGTGAGCGGGAGAATCCAAGCGCCTCTCTGCCTGACGCAACCTCAAAAGGCGAAAAAAATTCGCGGGCTTTTGGAGTCTCCCGCTCACCAAACCCTACCTTGGGACTGTTACGAGCCCACATAATATCCATCTCCATTCACCATTCGGTTGCGGGAGAACCCCGCAGTAGATATTTCTATTTATTTTTTTGTCGCTTCCTGCCCTTTTTAAATATGCACCCGAGGCTGCGTACATGTTGTGCGCAGTGCGTGGTCTGTTGTACAATATCGGTATATTTTTGCGAAGGAGTGTACGGGGATATGCGTGATTTTGAGTTTACGATGGATATGTGTCATAAGTTGGCGGCGGCGGCTGAGCAAGCACAAAAGGAGCTCGGGGTCAGTATTACGATGTCTGTTGCCGACAGATACGGCGCTCTGCGCTATTGTTTCCGTTTTGGGGACGCAATTTTGCCCAGTCTGGAGATTTCCCAGAACAAGGCTTATACAGCGGCGGTACTGGGGCAGAGTACCGGGGAGTTTGGGAAAATCGCGCAAGCTGGGGCGGAGGCGTTTGGGATTAATGTAACGTTTCCGAAATTGGTGATTTTCGGCGGCGGTTTTCCGTTGCGGGTGGCGGGGGAGACGGTTGGAGGTTTGGGGATCAGCGGCGGCAGCGTGGCGGAGGATGAGGCTGTGGCTGAGCGGGTTCTGGAGGTGTTTCGGGTGTTGGCTGACGGTTGATGGTTGATGGTTGATGGTTGATGGTTGATGGAGGCGGTTTCTCTCATTGTCCCTCCAGGAAAACGGGCCGGTTATTCGGGACGTACCTTTATAAAAATCTCATAAAGTTCAAATTCCTCGATTCTTAATTTATCTTTGACAACTTCCACTTCTGAAGGGTGTTCGAGGGCGAGTATTCCTGAATGCCCACATTCGCCCGATTGGTGCTGCTGGCGGCGGTTAAGACAAGGTTGGAATTGAGGGAATTGCGAATGATATAGTAGCCGCCCTCTTCTTCTATAGACCATATATTGTTTCCGGATAGGGTGTCTCCCCATATGTGAACATTTGCGCCCGCGACGACATGTCCAGGATTTCCGTAGACGTCAATATAATATCCTTTATCGTTACTTAGAGATATTATGCGATAGGTAAATTTTCCGGGTTCTTTTTCCTCATAGACTTTAACGTGGAATTTCTGCTCCGGCGTTCCATCACTATCCATTATACAAACGTTGGTTCCGATACCGACTTGTCCCGGACTGGCGCTGGCGTTCAACACGATTCCAGAATTATAACTTTTTATAATGTAGCTTCCTTCTAAACTGCGGTATTCGGGCTTTTGAGGCGTCTTTGCGCCGTCATTGGAGTCCGATCCGGGCGGCGGCGCTTCCTCAGATGGTTTTTCTTCGGTTGTTTTTGGTCCTTCAAGGATGATTCTGCTGACTGGCACCTTGATGATCTGTTCATCAAGGAGGGTGTTTTCGACTATGAAGCCGTTTCTGGAAACGTAATTGTAAGTCAGAATTTTGCTGCCGGCTTCCCCTTCTTGCAGCACCTCCCTTGTGTCCGGAGCCAGCGCGTCATCTTTCCTTGTATCCGTTTCAAAGTCGATCTCTTCCGTGACTTCCCCGGCCCATTGCAGCACAACATGAAGATAGGGCTGCACGAAGGTCAAATCATTCACAGTTATCGTTTTGCCGTCGATGAGGGCTTGCAGGGCATCCTGTTTGTTCATGACGACGATATCTTGGGGCGAATCAGTCTGCGCCAGACTTACCTTGACAACATCAACTTCTTCTTTATAAGTGGCCGATACGGCATTAGGGGCAGCGCCGGTAAGATGAGTGTAGTAGGCGATGAGTTCGTTCAGGACAGCCTGGGCTTCTTTTTTGTTGGGGAGGACGATATCGATCTGTTCGTCGACGCTGATGCCGTAGCCATGATGGGCATTGTTAAGATTGCCCCAAAAGTAGTATGCGGCTGTACCGATGAGGGCCAATATTACAGTGATGGCGGCTAAACCGGCAAGGAGGGGGAGAGGCCGTTTGCGGTTGGATGGACCGGCTGAGGGAACGCGGGTTTCATTGTTGGCGCCGTCAGGTTTATGATTCGGTGTTGGGATGGTGTCAGGGTGGCCGGGTCGTTGTTCGTCCGCGGCGGGGTTCTGCATTATGGTGTTGAACAGGCTCCCTGGGGCCTCTGTAAAGACGTGTTCTGTGCCTGGCGGAACGTCGTGCATGCTTTGCGCATCTTGCGCGTCTTTTTGGGTGGCTTGCCTGCTTTGCATGGTTGTGTCTGTGCTTTGATTCTTACTGATTGCTTCCATACCCAATTCGTATCCCTCGGCTGCCGCGACAGCTTCCAGAGCCTTGCGCATGACGGTGGGATCGGCGAAGCGTTCCCGGCGGTTATAGGCGCAGGCTTTCAGGACCAGCGCGTTCAATTCCGGGCTGACGCCAAGGCCAAGGCCGGTATCACCCAGCCTGAGTTCAGGGATGGGAGCGCCTTTCATGCGCTTCTGCAGCGCGTCTTCGCGGTCCTGGGGTCTGATTGGCTGCGGGGGAGCCGGCAGGAAGGGGGCGCGGTTCTGGTTGAGAAGGATGTACATAACGATCCCCAAGGCGTATATGTCTACATCAGCGCCGTATTCAGCGCCTTTAAAAACCTCCGGCGCCATGGTCATATAGGTGCCTTTTCTTGATAAACCGGATATGGTTTGTTCGATCTGCCGGGCGACGCCAAAGTCGCCCAGCTTGTATTCGCCGTGGGGGGAGATGAAGATGTTTTCCGGTTTGATATCCCGGTGAATGATGTTTTTCCGCGTGCAAAGTTCCAAGGCCCGGCATATGTGGACGCCGAGTTTGACGACTTCGGCGGGGGTTAGAGGGGTTTCAGCCGCGTGAAGGGATAAGCTCTTCAGGAGTTCCATGCGGATCAGGATATCCCAGGTTGAGGGTTCGGGGTTCGGGGCTTGGGGTTCAGGGGGTGGATTCTCGATGATCATATGGTCTTCCAAGCTGACAATGTTGCTGTTGCCGCGGAATTCATGCATCAATTCTATTTCGGAAACGATGCCGCGGGCGAACTCATGAAAAAGTTCGCTTATAGAAGCGTTGTCAAGCCCTTCGAGTTTCATCCTTTGTATTTCGGCTTTGTCCTGGGGGATGGAGATGATTTTGACAGCCGAATAATAGGTCTTTTCGAATTCTCTCCGGGAAACTTTGTAGACTTTGCCGAAGGAACCTTCGCCGATGAGTTCTTCAATAGTCCATGCGCCCCAGAGAGGCTGGTGTCTTTGGATGGAAGACATTGTATTCTGTGCGGACATTGCGATCCCATCATCTCCTCAAGTCAGTTTTTCTGGGTTGAGTATATCATAAATCCTTGCTATTGCATAGGATTTGGCATCGGCCCTCGCACCATAGTAGGCGTCGCTCAGTTGCCGTCTGGTTACAGATCAGACCGATCAGACCTCAGCCGGAGGGGCAGGAGGGGCGGTGGGCACAGGGCGGAGCGTGAGGCGCGTCCACCAAGCCTTTGCGGGAGGGGCGGCAGCAGCTCTTGGGCATCGGAGCAGAAAAAGAGCGCAAGGCTGCCTTATTTTGCGCTCTCTGCGCAGATGCCCTAGAGATGCGCCGACACGGAGCACGGCTCGGCGGACGCGCCTCACGCTCCGCCTTGTGCCCACCGCCCCCCCTGCCCCTCCGGCTGGGGTCTGATCGGTAACAACACCGCAAGAAGAAAAACTCTTGCATTCCCTAAGACAAGGTGCTATGATGGCCTTAGAAGAACAAAACAAGCTTAAGAACAGCATGGGAGGCAAAGAACTATCACAATAGGCGTTTGACCGGCTGAAAGAACAACATTGCGGACATAACAGACACAACTACACACGAACTGTAAAGTATGACACACTGATTGATTGATTGTAGGATGCAGATGCAAAGGGTTATGAACTAAAACTATCTCTATTTAGACCTAATTGTGCATTATTTCACAAAATCCGTCATTTCTATCTGGGATCAGTGTTTTTTCTATCTCATTCCCGTTGATTTGCTACAAACGGGTTTTCCAGGATTCCTCTTGTTTCAGGCTTTACTTTCTTTCGTTGCTGTGGTTTTTTGTTTCTGTTTTTAGAGAATTGGGGTTAGACCCAATATGAAGGAGAGGGGAGGCGCATAACCGGGCAGTCATTGTTTGACAAAGACGAGCATAAGCATACTTTAGCACTTAGTATACCTTTTCAATTGGGAAAGGGGGAGTTTAGCCGTTGAGCGCGGTAGGTTCGCATGCTGCGGCAGGATTGTGTTTCGGATCGAGAGATGATGTGGTATCAACAGCAACGAAGGGATTTCATAGCAAAAATGGATGTGAAAGGAGAGTTGAGGATTGAGTAAAGATAGTTTGGCTAACAAAATGTCTCGGCGGACATTTCTGAAAGTGTCTGCGGCCACGGCGGCTGCTGTGGCGGCGGGCGATCAGCTGTTGGGCGGAAATGGCGTCGGCGTGTTGGAAGCGAACGCAGCTCCCGCCGCTGATGACGGCTGGTATCCGGGCGTTTGCAAAATGTGCATGCAAGGAGACTGCCAGCAGCGCGTCCATGTTGTGGACGGGGTCGTTGTCAAGGTGGAGGGAGATCCTCAAGGTCGTCAGAACTTTGGCGCCCTTTGTCCCCGCGGCAACGCTTCCATCATGCAAATGTACAATCCTTGGCGGGTTAAGAAACCGCTCAAACGGACCAATCCCCAGAAAGGGCTCGATGTGGATCCGGGGTTTGTGGAAATCTCCTGGGATGAGGCGCTGCAAACTGTGGCTGATCGCCTGAAACCCATCAAAGAGAGTGACCCAAGGAAATTGGTTTGTGTCAGCGGCTTTGGTGTCAGAAGCGCCTTGCTGGGAAACTTTGAGCAGGCTTTTGGCACACCTAACGACGTGCCGTCCCGTGGTTCGGCCTGTGCTTACCATATCGCCGGCCACATAACTCATCAGAGAGGCCCCGATGGCGTGCCTGATTTGGATCGCTGTAACTATTTCATTGATGTCGGTCACACTTTGGGACCGAACATCGCCAATTCATCCCCCGGGACACGGAATGTTCTTGACGCGATCGAACGCGGCTGCAAAATCATTGATATTGACCCGCGTTGCAGTCAGGAAGCTTCCAAATACGCGGAGTGGGTTCCCATCCGGCCCGGCTCGGAGTTGGCTTTCTTCTTGGCGATGCTGCATACCATGCTCTATGAGATCGGCACGCTGGATATTTGGTATCTGAAAGCTCGGACAAACGGTCCTTACCTGATCGATCCGGAAGGCGAGTTTGTGAAAGACGGCAGCGGCAAGCCTTTGATGTGGAATGAGGCTGCCGGCCGCGCTGTTCCTTTTGACACGCCTGATTATATGGATTGTGCCTTGGAAGGAACCTATACGGTTAACGGTGTGACATGTCATCCCGCCTTCCAGTTGGTTAAGGATCAGATGGAAGAGTATACGCCCGAATGGTCTGAGCAGCATACGACAATTTCAGCCGCGACGGTGCGACGCATCGCCAATGATTTCGTTGAGCATGCCCAAATCGGCGCTACGGTCGATATCGACGGGTTCACGTTCCCGCTCCGGCCCGTGGGCATCGTTAGTGAGAGAGGCCCTTATCAGCATACCAACGAGGGACCGATGCAGGACTTCGTTACCAAGATTATCTGTCAGATGGTCGGTGCTATCGAGGTTCCCGGCGGCATGAGCGGTTGTTCGATGCCCCATCCGGATTGGCTCAAGCCCGATGAGGAAGGGATTCGTATAGCGAACTATGAAGCCGGCGCCGATTATTTCGGTTACCCGTGGAGTTGGCCGCTGAATTTCGCGGATTTGCGCCAGTTTTACCCGGTTTCCCATACGTTGGTTTGGGCGTTGCCGAAGACCATTCTGGAGCCGGAAAAATACCATATGGATTATCGTATTGAGGCTTTGATGTCCTGCGGCGGCGGTCCTGTCCGTTCGGGATTCGACCGTGAGGCTTTTGAGAAAGCTTGGGCCGCGGTGCCGTTCCACTTCGTTTTTGCTTTGACCTATGACGAGAATGCCATTCTGGCCGATATTGTGCTGCCTGACAGTTCTTTCCTGGAGAAGGATACGTTCCATGGCGGCAGCAGCGCCCCGCCCGGGCACAAAGTCATGGTCGACAGCAGCAGGGGCCTCAACGTTTTCCTCTTCAGGGATGCTTCCAAGATAACCAAACCTTACGACTCCCGCAATATGGACGAAGTTCTGGTTGACCTTGCCGATAAGCTGGGCATTATGACCGGACCGGACGGGATGGCGGCGAAGGCCAATAACTCACTGCGCAACGCTCCTCTGGATACCGGCAAGAAGTTCACGCTCAGGGAATGGTCGGAAGCTTCACTGAAACAGACCTATGGCGCGGACAAGAAACTGGATGATATCACCGATGAGAGCGGTCCGGTTTATTTCTACTCCACGAGAGGCGCCAAGAATTACAACTACTATTATCAGCCGGATAACCAAACAAGGACGCCGATCTATTATATCAACCTGTTGAGGGTTGCCAAGAAGTTCAAAGAGAATCTGGAGGCGGCCGGCTTGAGTGAAGTTCCCGGCTGGGAAGGCGATATGGATTATTTCTTCGAGGCGTTCACACCGATTCCTAAGTGGATGACCTGTCCGGAATTCAATCCTCCGCCCGAGTACGACTTGTGGGCCATCAACTGGAAGACCCCTATGGCGCCTTTTTTCTGCGGCGATACCTTTGGCAACGTCTGGCTGCATGAGACCATGAAGAAATTCGATCCTTATGAATTCTCTATCTGGATCAACACGGCGACAGCGGAGGAGAAGGGGATTAAGGATGGAGACAAGGTCTGCGTGGAGTCCCGTTATGGCAAAGCCGAAGGTTATGTGAAGGTCACGGAACTGATTCATCCGGAAGTTCTGGGCTTCCCGTCCGGTCATGGCGCGTCGTCGTCCAAGGCCAATCCGATTACTGCCGAGGGGCCATATTTTAACGCTCTTTGCAACATTGATGAAAAGAACAGAGGCGTTGACCCCTTGACAGCCGGGGTGGAATCGGGACCCGCCGTCAAAATCTATAAAGTATAGGAGGTGTAATCTTGAGATACGGAATGGTAATTAGCCTCAGCCGGTGTATCGGCTGCAACGCCTGTTCTATCGCCTGCAAGCATGAAAACGGAACAGGCCCAGGGGTTTTTTGGCGCAAAGTTATCATCACAGAATCAGGGAAGTATCCGCAAGCGGCGATGCATGCCCTGCCGCTTCTCTGTAACCATTGCGAAGACCCGTCCTGCGCCAAGGTCTGTCCGGTCAAAGCAACCAAAATGGACGCTAACGGCATGGTTACAATTGACGCCAAAAAATGCATTGGTTGCCGTTACTGCATGACAGCTTGCCCCTATAACGTCAGAGCCTATGTCAGAAGCAATGATAAAGGCTATTTTGACGAAGGTCTTACCGAGTACGAAAAAGCGGTTTACGGGGAGCATAAAGTGGGAACCGTTGAGAAATGCACCTTCTGTGCCCAACGGGTGGAGGAAGGGAAAAACCCGGCCTGCGTGCAGACCTGTCCCGCGAAAGCCCTTTTCTTTGGCGATCTGGATGACCCCGCCAGCCAGGTGGCGAAGCTGCTGACGGACAATCCCAACGCCAAGACTCTTAAACCGGAAGCCGGTACCAAACCGAAAGTATTCTATATATAGGGAGAAGGTGAAAATATGACTAACAGTGCTTCAAACGAAGCGAAAAGATCAACCGCGGGCAATCTGATTTTGCCGGTTGCCGGTTTGCTGGCCGTAATCGGCGTTGCCTGCTGGGTGGTTCAGCTTATTGTGGGACCGTCTGTTTTGGCTGATACCATCCCCTGGGGTGTCTATATCGCCGCTTTCTTCCTGTTGGCCGGCGCCGGCAGCGGTCTGGTTATGATGGCTGCCGCGGGTGATTGGGGCATCCTGCCCGCCTTGAAGGATTGGCGTCGTTCGCTGTTGATAGGCGCCGCTGCCAGCTATATTGCCGCCGGCTTTATGATTCTGCTGGATCTTGGCCAACCTGTGCGGATTTACAACTTCTTTGTTTCCCCGAATTTCACATCGATGTTCGTCTGGGATTTTCTTTTCCTTTTGGTAACAGTGGTCTTGGTGCTGATTTGTTTCTTCCGTAAAGAAACGAGCAAATGGCTGCTGGGGCTGACGGCTGTGACCGCCTTGGGCATTGTCCTGATTGAAGGATGGATTCTGGCGGTTAATCCGGTGACTGTTTGGAACAGCGCCTTGATTCCGGTGGTTTTCTTAGTGGAAGCCATCGTAGTTGCGGTCGCCGTGCTGCTGGCGGCGAAGGGAGACGCCTTCGAGTCGCTGAAAAAGATTCTGATAGGGTTGCTGCCGTTGCTGCTGATTTTCAGCTTGATTGAAATGTTCGCGGGCAACTATATGGGTGCTTCGCAAGAAGCGGCCGGGACGAAACTGCTGTTGACCGGCAGTTTGGCGCCGTTCTATTGGGGCTGGGTCGTCCTGGGCGTTGCATTGCCTTTCGTACTGCTTCTTTGGAAAGGCGCCAGGGCCGGTGCGGTCAAACTGGCCGCGGTGTTGGCCGTCTGCGGTGTTCTGCTGGCGAAGATCAATCTGCTGGTCGCCGGACAGGCATTACCTTTTGAAGGGGGAACAATCGGCTATTTCCCGTCAATTGTTGAAATCGGCGGGATGCTCGGCGGCCTTGGTCTGGCGGTGTTCCTGTTTGTTCTGGGTAAAAACTTCTTTGGTGACGCACCGGCCGCAGTTGAGGCGTCCGCAGAAACTGAAGAGGCGAAAGCGCCTGCAGAAGCCGAAACGGAAGCTGAGGCGTAGACGCTTGCCCAAGATGAAGCGTAAACCGCACACTTCGCCTAATCAGGATGACGTGAAATCCCGAGAAAATGAAGGGCGCTTGTTACGGGTACACTAGAAAATGACGCCTCAATACGGCATTGAACACGTATAGCGAGTTGCGTCAAAAAAATTCATTGTCAATTGACAAAGGGGAGGACCGTTGCATGGATCACAACGAAACAAGCCTCAATATGGAAGAAATGGCTGAGAGTGCCCGCACACGCGCCTCGTTCGGTTCTTTCCTCAATGTTCATTTTATCACCTTGCCGGATCTTGGTTTTGTTGATAAGATCCGCAGCGCCGGGTTTCGCGCGACGCTGGAGAGCCTGGCCTCTGACCAGGCTCTCCCTGGTGATCTGTCTGCCGGCGCATCACTTATGCTGCAGTTCTTGGATGACAACGCGGATGTGGCGGCTGCCGAGCTTTCAAATGTTTTGGGTAAGGATCGCACTTACTTGTATAGGGGCGTGAATCCCAAAGACAGTCCACCGCCCCCTTGCGAAGCTGTATGGTCCAGGAGCAGACCCAATGTCATTGAATTGCTGCAGGAACTGACGGGAATCTATCGGGAATCGGGCTTGGCCCTGGCGGAGAACGCGGGGGAACGTTTGGATTATATCGGCGTGGAGATGGATTATATGCATCGCTTGGCGGAAAAAGAAGCTGAGGCCTGGCAAAGGGGAGACGAGGAGGCGGCTGAAGAGCTGCTTAAACAGCAAGAGGTGTTCCACAGTGTTCATCTCGGTGAATGGGTGCCGCTGTTCGTCAAAAAGGCTTTGCCAGCGGCGAAGACTGATTTCTATAGAGGGCATTTGACGATGGTGCTTGCTTGGGTTAATGGATTCGTTGAGTAGAGTCCGGGGAGGAAAAGGGGGGTTTGGAGCTGAAGTCCAGAGATGGTTGTGCGGCCCAGTTGCAGATAGGGAAGTTAAACGCGTTGTTGGGAACAACAGGGCGTTTTTTCATGGTGCGCCCGATTTCTTTATGTATAGTTACAGCTTTTTGCGGTGCTGCATATTCTCATGTCAGTTGGCAATTATTATGAGTAAGACATCATTTGCATCATAAATAATCCATGGAGGAGGGGTAACCGAATGCAGAGTAAGATAAGGCTGATGACGACGAGAAGGGCAGGCGGGGGTCGCCCAACATGAAGGATTTGATTTTCCGGCATAGAGACTCCTTGCTTGTTCTTCTGGTGCTGGGTGTGATTTCTTTTTTGGCCCTTGTTTTGTCATTGGCTCTGTTGAAGGTTCCGGCTCAGGCGGAGGAATCCCCGCCTCTGAACTACTGGTTTCATCCGGTGCGCGCCGATTTTTGTGCACCGGATTATTTGGGCGGTGCCCATGGCGCCCCAGAAAATAACGTGCTGTATATTGACAATGCCGAAGAGTTTGCCCTGTTTGCATCCGAGGTGTACAACAATGTGGATTTCAGCGATTGGGAAGTCATACTTACTGATGACATTGATTTGAGTGCGCATCTTTGGTATCCTGTCTGCATACCGAACATGGATATAATCTTCGATGGAGGCAGGTATACCATCAGTGGCTTGACGGTGGTTGACACTGTCGGATATGGAAATGTGGAGACCGCCGGACTGTTTGGTGTCTTAGGAAACAGTCTCATACGCAATCTAACGCTGGAAGGCCCGGTTATTAATGTGGACGGAGACTCTAATAAAGATAACGCGGCCGGGGTGATTACAGGGATAAGTTTCGGCGCGCAAATACGGGATGTCCTTATTAACAATCCCACGGTTCAGATAAAGAACTGTGGCTATATTTCGTATTTAGGTGGTGTGGCAGGCTGTTTTCGGGAGGGTGACATAAACAACAGCACGGGAGTTGAGGCGGTGGGCGCCATCAACGGCGCCGAGGTTTATGGCGGTAGGGTTCGCCTTACGGAATATTTTCGCGACGGTGAAAGCGCAGCCTATATCGGCGGCGTGGCAGGGGCGAATATCAAGAGCGCGATCGTCAATACGGCGGTGCACAGGACGGTCCTCGGAGCGGACTGTGGTACACCAACGCAGATCTACCGGCTCTGCGCCGGAGGGATTGTGGGTTATGCCTCAGAAGAAGGGATTCCTTCTGGCGGCTTTCTGGTGAATAACCATTCTGTGGCGGAGTTTAACATTGGGACGAATATATCAGCTTTGTCGCCGGATGGTTTTCTTGTCGGCGGTACCTACGGCATCGTTGATGAGAATGTGGCACCGGACACCTCTGATTTAGACGCGCGCCGGAAATCGCCTGTTGTTAACAAACCCGGCGCCGCTGTCGTTACGTATAATGGCTCCGCCATTGATCTTTCCACCCTCGCAAGTCTATTCAAAGTTGACGTCAACGCGGGCACAAGGATATATACGATCGAAGAAGGGACAAGCCATGAGGCCGCGGGAACCATAGGCACCGATAATAAGACACTCTCAATCACGGCTGCGGGGACTTTTCTCATCGGTCTGGTTACGGCGGAAACATCGACCCATAGTGCCGGCGCGCCGGTTACCGCTGTTCTTACCGTGAACAAGGGCAACCAGGCAGAGCCTACAGGGTTGAATAAAACCGATGAAACAAAGCATAAGGCGAACGACGGTGCCGTTTCAGGTGTTTCTCCGGATATGGAGTATGGCCGAAGCGGCGACACAAACTTTACGCCCATTACCGGCACGTCCCTCGTGGAGCTGGCACCGGGGACATATTTCGTGCGCTATGTTGCCACAGAGAACTATAACGCCGGGTCTGCGGCAGCCATAACTATTTTGGCCGGCGACCCCGAAGAGGGCGTGATTATGGCTGTTGTGGAAAAAAGCGGCGGCGCTCCTGAAACCATTTTAAATACGCCGGTTGAACCGCTTAGCCTTCTTGTGTTTCTAGAAGAAGAAATGGAACAGATTGCCGGGGGCGAGGAAGCGCGGATATTCATTGTCGTTAGCGATAACGGCGATGCGGTGGATGAAGAAGATAAAGCCCTGGTTAGCGCAATGCTGGGGGATTTCGATATTGGTCTATATCTTGACATAAGTGTGTTCAAGCAAGTTGGTGATAATCCGGCTGATAAGATGACGGCTCTTAGGGAGAAAATCAGTCTGAGCTTTGAAATACCTGAAGGATTGGACGCTGAAGGAAGGGTATTCAAGCTTGTCCGTGTTCACAACGGCGATGTTGAGGTTATTAAGGGCAGGCACGATTACGAAGCGGGGCTGTTGAGTTTTGAAACGGACAGATTTTCTGCCTACGCGCTTGTTTATGTTGATCTCAATGTGATTCTGAACAAAACCAGAGCCACAATGGGTGTGGGCAAGACCCTTCGGCTGTCAGCCCATGTGTCCCCCGATGTGACTCAAGATGTGCTGTGGGACAGCAGCGATCCTGCTATCGCCACAGTGGACGATCAGGGCATTGTGACCGCTGTAAATGTGGGGACAGTCGTTATAACGGCAAAAACTGCTGAAGGCGGCCAAACAGCGATATGCACCGTGGATGTCCGGCGAGCTTGGGATGTGCTTTGGTGGATTGTGCCGGCATTTGTTATTGTTGGTGTTCCGGGAATCTTGCTATGGCGTCGATGGCTGTTGAGGAGTCCTTAACGAGGACTCTGTTCAGCTAAAAACACTTTCCTGAAGCGGGTTTTGTCTGCAACCCGATGGTGCGGGAGGCAGAGATCGAGTTTGATAGTAACAGTACCGCGGTAGGGGTTGGGGAGGGGAAGAATCCAAAAGCCCGCGAATTCTTTCCCCCTTTCAAGGGCCGCGTCAGGCAGGGATACAATTGGGTTCTTCCCCTCCCCAACCCCTACCGCGTGCCTCATTGAACTGTATAGGGATACTGTCTGAATGTCCCTGAATCGCGGGTCTTTTGCGTTGCGGACGCGAGCGTCAAAGGCCTCTTCTTTAGAACCCAATTCAGAGGCCACAAAAGGCCGCAAACGACCCCGCGCCGTCGAGGCACGAGGAGCAGGTTGGGGACCGGGATAATCCAATTTGTCTTTGGCCAGACGATTCATTAGAAAAGCCCGCAAAAATAAGCGGGCTTTTGGATTATCCCGGGCGCCAACCTGCTCCTTGGGACTCCCGCGACAGTAAGCGTCTCATCCTATCCGGGGTTGTTATGTGGTATACTATATAAAAAGCAGCTTGATTTGGGACTGGTACTCCACTAAGTGATTTTGGCTTGACTGAGGACTAGGGGGAAGGGGTTCGCAAAGACCATATGGATAACGAGAGTTCGACCAGGGAGAAGATCCTGGACGCGGCAATGGAGCTGATCAGCAAAGAGGGTTTCGACGGGATCACTGTGCGCAAAATCGCCGCTATGGCCGATGTTAATATTGCTTTGATTAATTATTATTATGGGTCGAAAGAAAATTTGCTCAATGAGACGCTGAAAACCCTTGTTGCGATTCTGCAAAAATCTTTCAATGTTTTGACAGATGAGAACCTTTCGGCAAGGGAACGGTTGAAGATCTTTCTTATGCGCTACGCCATAGGGTTGCGAAAATATCCCGATCTTGTTCACCGCGTGATCACCCAAGATACTTTTGGGTTTGCCACGCCGTATGATTTCGCGAGTTTTTTGCAGCACATGGGCATCAACCGGGTGATGGATATTATGAGAGAGTTGACTGGGATTACCGATCCGAGTGTGCAGAGAATGATGAGTATGCAACTCCTGGGGGCGATGGCTTTTCCGATTCTGGCCCGGCCTTTGCTGTATGATGATATTAAAGATGAGTTTCTTGCGTCCGGGTCTTATGAGGAATATATTGATTTTTTGTTGGACAGGTATTTTGGTAGCGGACAGTGAGGGAAAAAGGTGATCAACAGCATAGACGAGATTTCGTGTCAGATATCGCATATCATTTCGTCATTGACCCATCTGGAAATATATGGGAAGGAAGGGAAATGAAGTACAAAGGATCGCACACTTATGGTTATAATGATGATATTGGTGTCGTAATATTGGGAAATTTTCAATCGAGTAACACATTAAACCAAGCTCAGAAAAATGCGGCAGAAGCACTTGCCAAATGGTTATGCTATGAATATGACTTGAAAATGATAAGTTCTGGAACTAATATGGCTCCTATTAGTACGCATAAAAATATTGATATAGGTACGGGGAATGATGTTAATCAAGTTTGTCCCGGAAACAATGCAGCACCATGGATAGATGGTACTCTGCGTCCGAATATTACTGCTTGGGGTAATTGATCCATGTAGAAGCACCGAACATGGGATAATACATTTGGCTATCCATTTGACTAAGTTGGCCGATGCATATGATGGTTTGATACAATGTAATTCCACCGTAATGCTGAAGTTGGCTTTGGAAGTGGATAGCCAATAAAAAAGCATCACTTTAGAATTGAATGTTTCAGTTAGAGAAAAAATAATTATGGGAGATCCTAAGCTTATGAAAAAAAGATTTTTCTTATTATCAGCGGTGCCATACTCGTTTTGTTATTTGCTGTGTTCTTCTTCGTAAGCATATATACAAGGGGAGTCGCGAAAGTGGATTTTACAGAAATCGAAGAGATTTATACGCAACTACATGCAAGAGTGGGAGAACAAGAAGGGTTGGATATAGAGGTTGACTTTATAGAAGATTATATTCGGTTGTTTACACAAATCTCTGAAGGTAAAATGGTGGATGCAAATAGATACGCACAACTGCTTAGAAAAATTACACAAGGTACCATAGAGTTTGAGGATGAAGAGGTTTTCAGAGTAGCAGAAGACCTTGTTAAGGGGTTCGAAAAATTGGAGAACGACCCCTACGGCTCCGGTATAAGGCAAATAAAAATCGTTTATGACGGTTCAGGTGAATCCTCGTTGGTTATTGACTATGCTGACATTGGAGGTGATAGAGTCTGTGCTTATGCAGTAAGAAAGATGGATAAAGATGAAAAGGTGCATTATGGAGAGCGATTGATTGAAGATGATGGATTAGGAGAAAATCGTGTCGCAATCACGTTTTATGGTGCAGAATCAAGCCAGGAGTTATTCAGAATGTACTCTTTCGGAATAGTCCATAAACTTAAAACTATTCCAGGCAATTTAGAGTCTAACTTTTGTATCAGATTTGCTACTCCTCCAGGTCATGACGGATTTGTAGCTTACATTGGTTCGAATGAACCCATTAACATTGATGAACAGGGGTATACGAGTATCAATGAAGAAAATGGGAGTATAATTATTGCGTTAAATTAGCTTTCTGTTGAATTACGGCGACCAACATATTGACACATACCGCTCTGCTTTATATTATACAGGTATAATATAAAACGAGGTGGTATGTGTGTCTTTGCCATTTGGACTTTTAGGGCTGTTGTCATATAACGACAGCACGGGTTATGACTTAACAAGAATGTTTGAGGATTCCCTTAACAACTTCTGGCATGCGCAAAGCAGCCAGATTTACAGAGAACTGAAACGGATGGAAGAACAGGGCTTGGTTTCTTCCCGCAGCATTATTCAAGACGGCCGCCCTAACAAGCGGTTGTATTCAATTACCGGCGACGGAAGGAGGGAACTGGCAAGATGGCTGGGCGAAGGGAGACTTGAGTATGAGAACCCTCACTTTTCCATGCTGATGCGAGTGTTTTTCGGGGCCGATGCTCCGGAAGCAACCCTGGCTCTGCTGAAGGCGTGTAAAAATCAATGCGAGAATATAATTGAGGCAAACTGCGCCAAGAATCAGAAAAGCATTGAGTCCTATTCATCCCTGATCAACAACGGGCGGGAGAGAAGCAAATACTGGGCCATGACTCTTGATTTAAGTATCAGAGAGGCCAAAGCGACGATAGAATGGGCAGAGAGTTGTATCACGCAAATTGAAGAGGAGGTTGCGAAATGAAAAACCCCTTACCAACCCAAGAACCCCTTACATAATAATTTCCAGCCCCAATCCCGTGTTCCGACTCCCCCCGTTACAGGTCAGACCCCAGACGGGGGGCGGGAGGGGGCGGTGGGGTACAGGGCGGAGCCTTTTCGGGAGTGGCGGTAGCGGTTCTTAGACCTTGGAGCAGAAAAAAAGCGCAAGGCTGTCTTATTTTGCGCTTTCTGCATAGAGGTCTTAGAACCGCGCCGCCACGAAGAACGGCTCCGCCCTGTACCCCACCGCCTCCTCCCGCCCCTCCGTCTGGGGTCTGACCTGTAACCCACGAATGACAGCCGAGATTTTGGACATAATGTATAAGAAAGTCATTTATAAACTGGAGTTGACTATGGCGCTAGATAAGATAAACTCATCCGCCGACCTCTTGCTTTCGGCAGGTGAAATGGCCAGGCTTCATCATTATGTCGGCACGGAGTCTCATGGCCAAAGCCTGCGGGCCCACGTCCAAAACAAGAGCACCTTTATCGAAAAATCCTACACAGCGATCAATGAGTATTATTATCAAACAGACGATCTGATACCCGCCGCGGAGTGGTATCTTGATAATTATTATCTGATTCAGGAACTGATGGGTGATCTGCAAAAATCCCTGACCACGACCTACGAATCACGGCTTTTGTACTTAAAAGGCAGCCATCTGAAAGGTTATCCGCGTATTTATGTGCTGATTGAGAACTTTATGGAGATGACCGACGGTCATATTGATATCGAGACCCTGAAAGAGTTTGTTGATATCTACCAGAAAGAAAACCCGTTGGTTTCCGCGGAGATTTGGGCGATTCCGCTGATCTTGAAAATCGTCATTCTGGAACGCATCTGTAAACACATCGAACAGATTCTGTATATTCAACAGGAACGTCAGTTGGCGGAAAAATGGCTGGACAGCGTTCTCCACGGATCCGCCGCGGAATATACGCGGTTGGGCCGTGGGCTGGTCAACGTGGATGATGCGAATGATGTGCTGAAACAGCCGGCGAAGGCGGCGGCCAAGATTCCTTCTATGGAAAATCCGGCGGTTGCCGCCCGGTACGCCCCGAAGTCCGCCCCCAAGGAACATTCGACGGTGTTTTTGGATCGGGTGGGGTTTCTGCTGCGGGAAGTAGGCCCCGATGCCAAGCTGCTGCTGAATTGGCTGGATAAAGAAGCGGGGCGGCGCAAACAGACGCTGGAAGCGATCCGTGAAAAAGAGCAGTATTTTCTTTCCCTGAGTGGTCTCAGTATGGGCAATCTGTTGTCCAGCATCAAAAAAATCGGCGCCATGGATTGGTCGTATTTCTTTGAGACCGTCAGTCTGGTACAACGGGTTCTGCGAGATGATCCCAGCGGAACCTATGAACTAATGGATTTTGAGTCCCGGGATAAATACAGGCATGAGGTTGAGTCCCTGGCCGAACGTTACAATCTGTCGGAACTGCGGGTAGCGCAGCTGGTCAAAGAACTGGCGGCGACCAAGCCGGAGAACCCTCAGCGCCATATCGGGTATTATCTTTTGGGACACGGCAGGCAGCTCCTGGAGGTGGCGCTCCTTGATTATTGCCCGAAAGGGAAACGCTGGCGCATTTGGCCGGGACTTTTTGTGCGCCGGCATAACACGGCTTCTTATTTGGGGTTTATCAGCGTATGTACGCTGCTCATAACGGTTTTGCTCCATGGGGTGGTGAGCGGGTTTGGGGGCCTGTGGTCTGTGGTGGGGCCGATGGCCGGCGCCGCAACCGACGTCTGGCCTCTGGGCGCCTCCATCGCCGGCTGGCTGGCGATCTGCGTGGTGGTGCTGGGGATTGTGGTTTTTGGAGCCAACACTCTCGTGTGCCGCTTTACCACCCCCAGTTTCTTACCTAAGATGGATTTTGGCAAAGGGATTCCACCGGAGAGCAAGACCCTGGTGGTGATTCCGGTTATTTATAACAGCCGCCAGCAGATTAAAGCGTTTTTCAGTCAGCTGGAAAAACATTATCTACGCAACAAGGATCCTCAGCTGTTTTTCGCGTTGATTGGGGATTTTGAGGATTCTGTTGCCCGAATTACGCCGGCAGAAAACAAGCTCATCGACTACGGCGTTACCAAAGCTCACGAGCTTAACCGAAAATACTCCACGTCTCAGTTCTTCTTCTTTCACCGCGATCGCACTTACAACGAACGAGAAAAAGTCTGGATGGGCTGGGAACGCAAGCGGGGCAAACTGATCGAGTTGAACCGGGTTTTGCTGGGCGAAGCGCCGCCGAGTTTTCTGCGGGCAGGGGATTTTACCTTGCTGCAAGGCGTGCGCTATGTTATCTCTCTTGACGCCGATACCATCCTGCCGGGACGGACAGCTATCAAGCTGATCGGCGCTCTGGCCCATCCGCTGCAGGAAGCCCATTTGGATCCGGAGCGAACCAAGGTTGTTTCCGGTTTCGGGTTATTGCAGCCCCGGGTGGGAATATCGGTGGAGAGCGCTTTTGAGACGCCTTTCGCTCATTTGTTTTCCGGCAACGCCGGGATTGATCCTTATACGTGCGCGATTTCCGATGTGTATCAGGATCTCTTTGGCGACGGAATTTTTACAGGTAAGGGAATTTATGATCTGGAGGTTTTTCACACTCTGACCCAAAAGGCTTTTCCAGACAATTTGATTCTCAGTCATGATCTCATAGAGAGCCTGTATGTCAAAACCGGTCTGGCTACTGACATTGAGTTGATTGACGGATATCCCAAGAGTTATCTGTCTTACGCCAAAAGACTGCATCGTTGGATCCGCGGCGATTGGCAGATAGCCCGGTTCTTTTTTGCGAAACACCTGAGCGCTATCTCGAAGTGGAAAATCTTCGACAATCTCCGGCGCAGCTTGGAGGCGCCGGCTCAGCTGACGCTGCTGACCTTGGGGCTGCTGTTTCCCCGTGCTCAGTGGCTTTGTTTCGGCCTGATCGGCCTTTGCCTGATCTTTCCGCTGTTGTTGAGTGTTGTGTTCCGGCTGCAGGAGAGGAGTCTGTTCACCCGATACGGCGGGAAAGATTGCCTTACTCAGCTGCGACAGGTCGGCTTTGAGGTTATGGTGCTCTCTCATCGCGCGTTGACCCAAGTAGACGCTATTGTGCGTAGTCTATACCGGCAATGGACCCGCCGGAAATTGTTGGAGTGGGAATCGGCCGCCAAAGTGGATCGGCAGCTGAAAAACACGCTGGGCGCCAGTTACCGCGGTATGGCCGGTGGTGTGATCTTGGGGCTGGCGGTTTGCCTGTGGGGTTTTGGGACTTCTCCGGTTGTTTCTGTGGTGTTGGCGGCCCTTTGGCTGTTGGGTCCATGGGTGGTTTATGTCACGGCGAAGCCTTATCGCAATCCCAGCCAAGAGGCCCCCGGCAAAGAAGATCATCTGTATCTGCGGTGGCACGCTTGGAAAATCTGGGGTTTCTTCCTGGTGTTTGTCAATAAAATCAACAATTATTTGCCTCCCGACAACGTTCAGCTGGAACCTTACAGAGGGGTGGCCCATCGCACGTCGCCTACCAACATCGGCTTAGCAATGCTGGCGAACCTGGAAGCTTATTATCTGGGCTATCTGACGCTTTCCGGCCTGCTGCGGCGCACGCGCCTGACCCTGAAAACCCTGGACAAGCTGGATAAATGGAACGGCCATTTCTATAACTGGTATCGCACGGACACCCTGCAACCCCTTTATCCCGTCTATATTTCTACGGTGGACAGCGGTAATCTCGCCGGGTATTTGCTGACGTTAACTAATGGTTTCGAGCATGTTTACAGCGCCTATCCGTTGATTGCGCCGACAGTGCTGGAAGGCCTCCGGGACGCCTGCACAGATTCCCATTTAGAAGGGAGTTATCAACAGGAGCTGGCAGAGCTTTCGGAGTTGTGCGCGAAACGGGGCTATGTGGCTGTCAGAGAGCTTGACGAGATGCTGGCTGTGTGGCAGGATCGGTTTAAGGCTGTCAGGCCCAAGTCATCCAGCCCTTTGGGAGCCGACGAGAAAAGCGCCGCTTTGAGTTTTGATTCCTTGACAGCCTTGCTGATGATGATCAAGGCGCTGCGGAAAGAAATTGCCCGGTTCTTTCCGGCGGAATTTCTTGACGCCGCCGCCGCGCGGGGTTGGGCAATTCCGGAAGGGATGCCGCTAGCCGCTATGCGCATCCATTATTTTCAGTGCCTGCAACAGCTGACGAAGTCGGAAAAGACGGAAGATGAAGATTTGGGTCGCACTCAGATAGATGTCTCCGATAGGGATCTGGCGCTGAAAAAGTGTCTCAAAAAGGTGCTGCGTAACATTGTCAACGCTGAATTTGTCAGTTACGCTATGCGACGGCATACAAAGGGCATTGTTGACGAAATGGATTTCAAGCCGCTTTTGGAAGAACAGCGCAATATTTTTACCATTGGGTACAATGTCTCGGAACAAAAATTGGACAAATCCTATTACGATTTATTGGCTTCGGAAGCAAGGCTTTCCAGTTTCATCGCCATCGCTAAAGGGGACGTCGAGGAGAGTCATTGGTTCAAGCTGGCCCGGCCTCTGACCCGCATCGATGGGCAACAGTGTCTGCTCTCTTGGAGCGGCACGGCTTTTGAGTTCCTTATGCCTCTCATAATCATGAAAAACTTCAAGGGAACACTGTTGGACGAGTCATATCGTTCCATGCTGAAAATCCAGCAGAACTACGCCCGCAAGAGCGGAGTGCCTTGGGGTATTTCCGAATCGGGTTTTTACGCTTTTGATGTACAGAACAATTATCAGTACAAAGCGTTCGGCGTACCCGGTATTGGTCTGAAACGGGGTCTGCCTCGAGATTTGGTGATAACGCCTTACGCCACTTTTATGGGACTGACGGTGGATCGTCCCGCCTGCATCGAGAACCTCCGAGCCATGCAGGACGAGGGGTTTGAGGGCCCTTACGGATTGTATGAGGCGGCCGACTATACCCCCGGGCGGGTGCGGCATAACCACAGAAACAGCGTTGTCAAGAGCTATATGGCCCACCATCAGGGAATGAGCCTGGGAGCCTTGGTTAACGCGCTGAATAACAACATTTTGCAGGAACGGTTCCACCGAGAGCCCATGATCAAAAGCATTGAACTGCTGCTGCAGGAACAGTTGCCGACCCAGGACTACAGTTTCAGTCCAATTATTGAGGAAGTCAGAGAGAAAAAGGTTGCCGCCCGAACCAACGCCAGCGGGGAGAAACCTGTGGTTTATACGGAGGTTCAGATGCGGCTACCCCAGCCTCACTTTATATCGAACCGGGAGTATTCCGTTATGCTGACACCCAGCGGCAGCGGCTACAGCAAGCTGCATAATATGGCTTTCTCGCGCTGGCGCCAGGATCCGGTTCTTGATACTTACGGCAATTACATCTACGTGCATAATTTGAATTCCGGAGAATTCTGGTCGGCGACCTACAAACCCTGCCATAGCCGGGGTGATGAGTATAGGGTGTTCTGTTTTCCCAATTCTGTGCGTTTTCAGCGCCGGGATGGCAACATTGCCACGAGCACAGAAATCTGGGTTACCCCGGACGATCCGGTGGAGCTGAGAACTCTGACCTTGACCAATCACAGCAAGTATTACCGTGATGTGGAAACGACCAGCTATTTTGAGTTGGTGCTGAACACTTTTGAGGCGGATCTGGCCCATCCGGCTTTCAGCAACCTTTTTATTAAAACAGGCTTTGAGAACAACTGTATCTACGCTTACCGGCGGTCCCGGGACAGCGAAGATAAACAGGTGTTTGGCTGGCATTCGCTGATCAGCGACACTGAACTGACCGGCGACCTCCAGTATGAAACCGACCGGGCCAAGTTCATCGGGCGTAACGGCACTCTGGCCGATCCTTACGCCTTGGGCGTTAACATTCCCCTGTCGAACACCACAGGATCGATTCTTGATCCGATCATGAGCTTGCGGGCCCGGGTGCGGCTTATGCCGGGTCAAACCGCCAAGATCTGCTATTTGAGCGGGGTGGCTTCCTGCAAAGAGGATTGTTTCCTTCTGGCGGAAAAATACAAACGCAGCGGTATGTTGGATACCGTCAAGGAGCTTTCCTGGTCTCAATCGCTGATGGAGCTGAGCAATATGGGGCTTAGTTTCGCGGATGCGACTCTTTATGCCCGTTTGGCGGCCCAGTTGGTCTATGCCGATCCGCTACAGCGGCGGGATGAGTTGAGCCAAAACAAGAATGGACAGTCCTTGCTTTGGAGTGTGGGGATTTCCGGGGATTTGAGTATTGTGATTTTGCAGATAGGAGAGAACCGCGATCTGGTCATGCTTGAGCAGATGCTGCGCATCCACGAGTATTGGAAAGTTAAAGGGTTTTATGTGGATCTGGTCATTCTGTCCGACGAGGAATCGGGGTACCGCCAAAACTTTCTGGCAGCCATTCAAGAGCGCATTGACTTTAGCCACGCCAGGAAATTGGTCAACCGGCCCGGCGGTGTTTTTCTGCTCCAGAAGGATCAACTGGCACAGGATCTGCTGACACTGCTTTTTGCTGTGGCGCGGATGATCTTCGCCAGTGAGGAAGGATCTCTGCGCAACCAGATCAATAAGATGGTGCGTAAGAGCAATGAGGTGCTCTCGTCGAGCAAAAATCCGGCCAAAGTTTCAGGCAAATTGCTGGGGATATCGGCCTTGCCTCTGATGAATGTGGGTTATGGTGGTCATAGCTTTGTTGGGCATGGTCAGGGCCATGGTCATAGTCAGGGTCATGGTCAAGTGGATCAGGCGAGACGTCGCGGTGAGGACCGGAATACGGGCTTTGAGCCACGGATATCGAATATGGGCGGCGAAAAACTGTTTGATAACGGTTACGGCGGATTCAGCGCCGACGGCAGAAGTTATCTCATTGATCTTCCCCCCGGGAGGACGACACCCTTGCCGTGGTCCAATATTATCGCCAACAAGAATTTCGGTTTTCTCATCAGTGAGAGCGGTGGCGGTTATACTTGGTCCCAGAACAGCCGGGAGTACAAATTATCGCCATGGTATAATGACGCGCTGCTGGATACTTCTGGGGAAGCGCTGTTTTTGCAAGATTTGGATACACGTGATTTTTGGTCGCCGACGCCGCAGCCGGCAGGGACGCCTGAACACTACAACGTCAGTCATAGCCATGGGGCGACGGTTTTTGAACATGTTTTTCATGGCGTCTGGCAAGAGACGGCCTATTTTGTTGATAAGGAGCTGCCCATTAAATATATTGCCCTCAGGCTCAAAAACCTTACGGCTGAACCACGGCGTCTGGCGGCCTATTACTACATTGAATGGGTGTTAGGCGTAGATAGAGCCCAAAGCGCGCCTTATCTGGTGGTTGAGGAGATGGAGGGCAGCGTGCTGGCCAGGAGTGTCTACCAGGATGAGTTTGCCGGTCGTACAGCTTTTTTAACAGGATATGGGGGAACTCTGCGTCTGGTCAGTAGGTCGCGGCGTGATTTTCTCGGGGTAAACGGCAGTCTCGGCGCGCCCAAGGGGCTGATGGACGGGGTGATGGGCGAGCAGGGCAACGACTGCGGTGTCGTCACGCTGGAATGCGTGGTGGAACCCGGGGCTGAACATACGCTGGTTTTTGCCTTGGGTGACTGCGCGTCTATGGCTGAGGCCAAAGAAATGGTCGGTGGCATCGGGAGCGCCGAACCTCATGCTAAGGCCTTAAATGCCGGTAAAAAGTTTTGGTCCCATATGCTCAATACATTGCAGGTGGAGACGCCGGACAAAGGTTTTGACATTATGTTCAACAGCTGGCTTCTCTATCAGACTTTGTGCTGCCGCATATGGTCCCGGGCGGCCTATTACCAATGCGGCGGGGCTTTCGGGTTCCGGGATCAGTTACAGGATTCAATGGCTTTTAGTGTGGTGGAACCGCGCATAACCCGGGAACAGATTCTGATCCACGCGGCGCGTCAGTTTCCCGAAGGAGATGCCCAGCATTGGTGGCATAGTGAAACAGGTAAGGGGATCAGGACGAAATTCAGCGACGACCGTTTGTGGTTGCCTTATGTGGTGGCTGACTATATTGAACATACCCGAGACTGGAGCGTGCTGGCGGAGCAGGTTGGTTTTTTGGCGGGGGATTTGCTGACGGAAGAGGAGGATGAGCGGTATTTTGTGCCGGAGGTATCGCCGCTGCGGACGTCGGTTTATGATCATTGCTTGCGCGCGATCGATATAAGTATGGAACTTGGGCCCCATGGGCTGCCTTTGATAGGAACAGGAGACTGGAACGACGGGTTAAGCGCCGTGGGCCGTCTGGGCACGGGGGAGAGCGTTTGGATGGCCTGGTTCTTCATTTCGATTCTGCGGTCTTTTGCGCCGATTTGCCGGCGTATGGATGATGATGAGAGAGCGGAAAGATATCTGGAGCATGCCGAGGAAGTGCTAAAAAATGTTGAGAAGAACGCTTGGGATGGCTCTTGGTATAGACGAGCCTATTTTGACGATGGCACACCTCTAGGGTCGGCCACAGCCCAGGAATGTCAGATCGATTCCATCAGCCAGTCTTGGGCTGTGATTACCGGCGGCGGATCAGCCACCCGGGCGCAGGATGCTATGGTTGCTTTAGAAAACTATCTGTGGGACAAGGAGGCTTCACTGCTGAAGCTGCTGACGCCGCCTTTCGATATGGGAGAGCCTCATCCAGGGTACATCCGCGGTTATCTACCGGGGGTTCGGGAAAACGGCGGCCAGTATACCCACGCGGCGATCTGGGCTGTATCAGCTTATTGCCACATGGGCGATGGAGATAGGGCTTGGACGCTCCTGCGGGATCTGATTCCGATTTTTCACGCGCGCACAGACCAAGAAGCCCGGACCTATAAGGTAGAGCCTTATGTGGTGTCGGCGGATGTCTACTCTGAAGGCCAGCATTTGGGCCGGGGAGGCTGGAGTTGGTATACGGGCGCCTCGGGCTGGATGTATCAGGTTATGTTAGAGGGGATTCTGGGGTTCCATCTGCGGGGAGATGAACTGGAAATACGTCCTTGCCTGCCGCGGGAGTGGCCTGATTTCAATCTGCGGTTCCGATTTCGCACTTCGGACTATATCATTTATTGCGATAATAAGGCTCGTGAGAAGTGGGAATTAGGAAACGAGAAGCGGGATGAGGCAAACCGGCGATGGGAGGCCGGATGTGAGAAGGAAGATGAAGGAGAAACGGCCGGCCGGGAGGAAGCAGTCAGTTGGGGTCAGGGAAGCGGTCGGGATGACCATGTTCAAGTGCGATTGGACGGAGCGAACTGTTCATTCCCGGTCAAGCTGGTTGATGATGGCAAGACTCATGTTGTTGAGGTTATGCTCAACTGAGATCAGAATAAGCAGCAAGGACAATGTAATAAAGAGGCAAACGATCGCGCAAGATATAAGACAAAGGAAAATAGAAACCTACTCTAATTGTCCATTGGTCCGCAGGCTAAAGGATATCAGCCCTGTCCATTATTCATTGTCCATTGTCCATTGTCCATTGTCATTGTCCATTGTTTCCGGGGGTTAAATCAATGCAGATCCGTTCAAACAATGATGTGTTGAGTTATTTGCCGAAAATTGATATGAGCAGTCTGAAAGTCGGCCAAAAGCTTCCTGTGGAAGTGTTGTCGGCGAGAGGTGAGAACGGGGGAAACGCTGCTCTGATTAGGCTGGGCGGACGGCAGGTGGAAGCCCAAATGGATACGCCTGTTCGGCAGGGCGACCGTTTCTGGGTAGCGGTACGTGAATTGAGCGATCAGGCGCTCGTTTTGTCGCGAGGACAAAATATACCGACGGATCTTAATATTTCTCCGCAGCAGATGCTGGTGCTCTTGTCCCGGGGTTTGCCGCCAAATTTGGAATTAGCCGCCTTGCTGGATAAGTTTCAGAACAACCCCCAGCAATTGGTTTCTTTCTTGCGCGATGGGCTGGATAATGTTCGGAATCCGGAACTGAAGGAGGCGCTATCGCAGTTGTTACAAACGGCGCCCCAGTGGGAGAACCTGTCGTCAAAGAGTATTGTGGAGTTTCTTAGAAACTTGGGTGTTCAGCACGAGAATCAATTGCTCAATCAAGTTGGTAAGAACACGGGTCAGCCGCAAGCCCAAGGGCAGATTCAAGGGCAGACTCAGGAGCAGATTCAAGCGCAGAAACAAGCACAGGTTCAGGGAAGGAACCTGGGTCAATCCCAGGGACAACCACAAAGCGTGAGTTTAGGACAGACTCAGAATGGAACACCGGCAGGGGTGCAGGGGGGTTTGGCGGGGAATCAGTCTGGTGTTTCATCAGGCGTTCAAGGAGGAATGCCATTAGGCGCTCAGCCGGAGACGACCGGAGCCCCGGTTCCGCCAGGAGTACCGCCGGAAGTTGCTGGGGGGGCGAGGGCGGCCGGAACTTCACAGGGAGCACACGCAGGGATTCCGCGGGGAGATCAAGCTGGTGTTTCCATGGTTCCATCTGGAAACCAAACAGGAGCTCTGGCCAAAACTCAGACGGGAACAGGCGTTCAGGTAGGAACAGGCGTTCAGACAGGAACAGGCGTTCCGACAGGAATAGGCGTTCCGATGGGAACAGGATTTCAGATAGGTATTGGGAGCCAACCCGGCGTTCCGGGAACGCCCGGAGCCGCGACTGGAACCAATCAAGGGAGCGGAACGGGATCAGTTCTCGGGGTTGCCGTGAACCCAGAAACGCCTGTTGGCGCTCCGGCAACCCGGCAGGCTGCCCCTGGGAGGCCTGCCGAGCCGGGTTCGGATCCTGCCGCCGCGCAAATGGCGAGAGCCGCTCAGGAGAACGATACAGTTAAAGCTAAGCTGATGAAGCTGCTCGAAACTTCCGGCCGGCATCTATCCCAAGGGGAACAAGGTCTGGCCAAAGCGCTGCTGGATGACATTACGGCTCAGCAGCTCTGGCTTCAGTCTGGCTTGCGCAAGAACGCTTTTATGCTGATGAATGTGCCTCTGCAGGATCAGGAAGGTTTGAATCAAGCCCGTATTGCTGTTGAAAGCGCGCGCAAAGGCGCCAAAATGGATTCACAGCATTGCCGGATTGCCGTTCAGGTTGATACATTTCATTTGGGGACTGTTGGAGCCGATGTTTGGCTCTATGAAAACCATATTCATCTTTGCCTGTTGAGTGATGACCCCGCGGAATTGACGGAAGTAATTCAACCTGAGCTGGTTTCCGCTCAGGAACAGTTTCAGGCTTTGGGCATGTTTCTGGCTTCTGTAACGACGAAGAATTTTGCCGATATGCCAAGGTTCAAAAACTTTTTAGCGGGGGAACAACTGGAGGTTAATATTGAAGGATAACCAAGAAAACGGCAAAAAACTCCCGGAACGGGAGAAAGCGGCGGCGCTGGCTTACAATGACATTGGTGTGCCTAGGGTTATCGCGAAAGGCGAAGGGGAGTTGGCCCGGAAAATCCTTGAGGTTGCTGACAAAGAGGGCGTTCCGATCCAAAAAAACGATCTCCTTATTGACGCCCTTCTCAATGTGGAGCTTTCTAAAGAAATACCGCCGGAACTCTTCGAAGCCGTCGCGGAAATCCTGGCATTTATTTACCGGCTTAATAAACGTAAAGGGAACCGCGATCAGGATAAGGGGGCTTGATCGAGGATCAGGATGACAAAGAGTTTTCCCCAAAAGCATAGCCTTGCTTGACGAATCCTTGAGAATTTTCAAACAAGGCTATCATGATTGCTCCAAATCTGTTCATTGGAAAAAAGTCACATAGTCACTTGCGAGACAGGTGAAACCTGTACAACATGCTGCTGTTTTTGCCGGCGCATTTGTTTTTGGGCAAATACTTCGGCTATAGCGCTGCTGTCGCCCATGGAAATCCCGGATAAGCGCCATTCCCGGAAAACACGCCAGAACTGCTTTTCCGACAAGATGGTCGTCAAGGGTTCGTTGTCTTCATCGATTGGCCAGAATACGTCTACCCATAATTGGCCGTGGTCATCCAATACCAGAATAAAATGATGCAGTTCCGTGTTGGGATCGTCAAGGTTGCGCATCATGATCCGCGAACGGCCGTTGGGAAAAACAGTTTTGAGATAAGCCAGATTCACGTTCTTTTCCCCTTTCATGGGACACTTCGAGATGATCACTAAGACATCTTTCAGGAAAGGGTCGCCAAAACGGATGCTGAAAACCTGTCAAAAAAATTTCTTCTTACACTTTAAAGTATACCATGAGTTAAGGTAAAATGATTAATGACATTTGGGATTGTGGCTGGTAATTTTTGTTTATTGGGGAGATATATTGATTGTGGCGTTGTCAATTGTTTGTCTCGTTTATCATGCCAGTGGCGAAGTCTGCATACTTGCGGCAAAGCGTGCTTTGACAATGGATAATGGGCACTTGGCTTTGGATGATGACGAAAATTGTGAGGAGTTTGTCTGGCAGGACGCGTTCAGTGAAAAACAAAAGAAGGCGATCCGGCAAAAGTTCCTTGATTTTGTGGGCGGCGCGAATTTGGCCGGTTATGGTCAGAAGGACCTGGCTGAAAAAGTGCGTGACCTGAGTGGCCGGACATTGCCAATAATGGATACAGCGATATTGGCGAGGGTTTTTTTTCCGCGTCAGAAACATTATGCGATTGAGGCGGTCTGCCGAGATTTAGGGATCGAGGAGCCGGCAAAGACAGATGCAGCGCCGATGGCTATGGCAAAGGCAATAGGCCGCATTCTTGTCCGCTGTTGGGAAAAAGGATTTGCTTTTGATGCTTCTTACTTCTTGAGGGTGGAACCCTCGGTTAGCCAAACAGCATACCGAGGCTTTTTTGAGGCGCTGAAAGCAGCGGTTCTTAACGATACCGAAAGAAAACCTAACTTGACAGGGCTGTTTGCGTCGGCGACAGCCGGTGCGGTTGACACTGCAGCGATGGGAGATCCCACAAATATATGTGTGTCAAGGCAGGGGCGTGCTCTACCGAAGGATTTTCAGTGGCCGGCTTCCTGTTTTGCCGGGGACGGTCTTTTGGCTTCTGCTTTCGCGGGGTTTGAGAGCCGGTCGGCTCAGGTTGTGATGACGCAAAGGGTGGTTGATGCTTTCGACACAGGCAGCCATATGGTGATAGAAGCGGAGACGGGGACGGGAAAATCCCTGGCCTATCTGTTGCCGGCCCTTTGGTGGGCCAAGCTGATGGGGCAAAAAGTTGTTGTGGCGACCCATACCATCCCCTTGCAGGAACAGCTGTTCGCAAAGGAGCTGCCGTTTTTAGCCCGGGTGCTGCCGTTCTCGTTTCAGGCGGTGTTGCTGAAAGGGCGTAACAATTATCTTTGTCCACTGCTTTTGGAGGAAGAAGCCGGGTCAGCAGGGGAGGCCGGCATGACTGTGGCAGGTGCGGTTATGGTTAGCGACGCTATAGGTTTTTCCGGCCAACCTCGAACAAAGGAATCCCGAGCAAAGGAATCCCGAGCAAAGGAACCTCAAGCCGGTGAATTGCGTGTCATGTTATGGCCAATGCTGCTGAGCTGGCTAAGAGAAACAAGGACGGGGGATATCAGCGAGCTGCCCCAATTGCCGGAATGGTATGGAAGTTGGTCCGGGCTTTGTGCCGATTCTGCTTTGTGTATACCGGCGCGGTGCCGGCACGCGGATCAGTGTTTTATGCTAAAAGCGCGCAAGGCGGCCCAAGAGGCTGATGTCATTGTGATTAACCATTCTTTGCTTTTTAGGGATATGAGAATGGGATTGCTGCCGGAATATCATTATTTGATTGTAGACGAGGCTCACAATCTGTATGCCGGCGCTTTACAGCATCTTGGGTTTGAAATGAACTATGAGCGATTGTCCCGATGGCTTGATAAATGGCGGCAATCCGCCCGCTTTGGTAAGCGTTTCGGCCGTGGTTTTGGCGGCAGGGGTTCTTCTTTCGCTGTGTGGCAGGAGATGGCCGGAAAAATTAAGGATCTTTGCTCCGAACAGGATTATCAGATTTTTACCGATAACCTCAGGCGATGTCCTTCTTTGACCGCGTGTATTGAAGAGCAAGCCGCGCAGACGTTTGCGTGGCTCAGGCAAATCATGGGCGATCATCTTAGTCTGCGCCTGACGACGGCCGCGTTGCCGCCTTCCGCTTATGAGTTGCTCAAGGTTGAGCTGGAAAACCTGAGCGGCCGTTTGGAGGAGTTGGACGGAGCTTTGAAAAACATGCAGCATTGTTTGGAAATGTCCCGACCCTTGGATGGGTTGAAGATCGAGTTGGCTCGAGACAGGGCCCAGCTGTCCGAATGGATTGTTGGTCTGCGGCAAGCGGCTGTTCTGGACGACGTGCAGAGGGTGATCTATTTGGAGAAGGTTGCCGGGGAAAGGTCGGCGAGCCTTTGGCTAAAAAGCGCGCCTCTTGATATTGCCGCGATTCTGCAGGAGGAGCTTTTTGCCTCTAAAGAAGCGGTGGTCTTGTGTTCGGCAACTTTAAGCGTTGCCGGAGATTTCAGCTATTTTATGGGCGAGCTGGGGCTGAGCGACGAGACCGCAGAGACGCTGACGCTAAAATCCCATTTTGACTATCAGTCGCAGATGCTTTCCTGCATTGTGTCAGGGTTGCCGCTGCAAGGAGATGAGAACAAGCTGGCGTGGGATGTGGCGGCCTTTATTGTGGAGGTGGCGCAGATTGTGGGGGGACGCGTTTTGGTGCTTTTCACGTCTCATCGTCTGCTGCGTCTGGTTAACGATGTCCTGGAGGGTATGGCGAGACAGGGAGAGCCAGTGCCGGGGGTGCTGGCACAAGGGATCCATGGCGGCCGCGACGCGTTGCTGGAAGATTTCCGCACCAACCCGGAACGGGTTCTGCTGGGGGCGAGCAGTTTTTGGGAAGGTATTGATTTGCCTGGGGAAGAGCTAACGTGTCTGATTATGGTGCGTCTGCCCTTCTGGCCGCCGAATATGCCGGTGATTGAAGCCCGGTCGGAATTGACGCGGAAAAAAGGACAGGATCCTTTTAGCAAGCTGTTCCTGCCGGAAGCCGTCATTCGTTTTAAGCAGGGGTTTGGTCGCCTGCTGCGCACCCGGAAGGACAAGGGGGTGTTTATTCTTTTGGATGATAGGGTTGTGACCAAGGGGTATGGGTCGAATTTTTTGAGGTCTTTACCCAAGCGATCCCATGTGCGGGGGAACCGGGAGCAGGTTTTAGAGAAGCTTAGCGAGTTTTTTGAGAGGGGATCAGCATAAGAAGGAGCGGCTCTACGATCTTTCGGTCTTTGAGTTCTCAAGCAGCTGACATAAACCGCCGCCAATCCCCGGAAAGAACAGGCCGTTTCTTAGAACCATTCCCTTGAGATAGCCTTTGCGCCGGGTTGGCTTGCCAATTGCTTTCCAATAGGAAAACACTTCACCGGGGTTGATTGTGATGCCGTCAAGTCAGTATATGTTTTCTCGCGGAGCCGGTCAAGAGTTCTCTCGCAGAAGCACCGTTCTTGATGCTGAAGCATATTCTATAAGTAAAAAGCGCAAGAAGGAGGGGAAGATGTGGGGGACACAGATTGGGCCAATCTGAGCGCTCGTATCGTTCAGGGCCTGACAACCACTCTGGATGCCGTAAAACAGCTGGATACTCAGGAAGCGGCGGTTGTTATGAAGCTGCTGGGTAAGACTTGTACAAAAATGATGAAGGAGGGTTCGGGGCATCAGTTTGGCATCGCTATGATAGAAACGAGCGAAAAAATGGCTATGAAAGACAGCTTAGCGCTGGATGATGTGGCAAAAATGATTATGGGTATCATAGGGAAATTGTATCTCAGCGTCAAGAGCGACGACGACGTCAAATTGGTGATGCAATTAGAGGAAGTCGTAAAGAACTATCCTATTTAGGAACATACAAAAGAACCGGCAAGGCAAAAACAAACAACGAAGACAATGCGCCGAAGACGATGACAACGGCTGCATCATAATTGTCAGCGTCAGCTATGTTGACAGGGTTGTCCCATTGTCCATTGGTCCACAGGCTGAAGGATATCAGCCTTGTCCATTGTCCAGAAGGGAGGGATAAGAATTGAAAATATATTATGTTCACCTGCCGCAGCCCATTCTCAAGATTCTCAAGAAAATTTTCCATTAATTAAAAAGGCTCCAAGTCATATTGGCATGATTTCCCATCTATAGATAGAACGGGGAGAGTACGGGGCGGCCCGATGTTCAATACTCGTGGTTCGATGTTCGAGAAATTGTTTTTTCGAAGAGGAGGGGGAATTATGCACAAGAACAGGCATTTCATTTACATGCTCTCATGCTTGGTCTGCATGGGAGTTTTGTTATGGTCGCAAAGCGCGGTTTTGCGGGGAGGGGTTGCCAATTTAAAAGACTGGGGGAAGGCGGTGACGGCTTTGGCCCAGGGGCAGTCCGCTGAAACCGACGCTCAGCCTGAGGTCATGTTGCGGGCTTTTTGGCGTCAGGTTGATCTGAGACAGATGGATTCAACCAAAAACATGTTGGCCCAAGAAGCCTATGACAGTGCTGAGTGTCGGGAATTGTTCGGCCTTTTCGCGGAGAATCCCCTGATCGGCATACAGAGCGCAACCATTGTCGCTACCGATGTTCCAAATCGTTATTTGGTCAAAATGAAATGGAAATCGGTCATTAGTGACAGGGAAAACAGAGTATATTTTTGTGATGTTGAGAATGTCGGCGGCATATGGGTGATCAGCAAAATCATTAAGACATAATGCTGATCCCGGCGGCAACAAAATATTTTGCCGTCAGAAGCCTGTATGATTCAAGGACAGAAGGGTACAATACTGATATCACTTAATAAACGGAGGGGTTACCTTTGATGTATGCCGATGTTAGCAAGAATTTATGTATTGCCTGCGAGTTGTGCCCTGATATTTGCCCTGAGGTTTTTGAAATGCAGGAAGATGGGCTGGCGGGAGCCGTTGTCAATGAAATCCCTGATGAATATGAAGACGCTGTGCAAGAGGCGGCAGATAATTGTCCATCAGAGGCCATCAGAGTTGATTAACTGACAAATTATCGGCGACCTATAGGATAATGGTACTATTAATCGAAAAAAAATTTTGCCGTGTTCTTCAGGAGGGCCTGTCTATGGCCCCTTTTTTTTCTGACAATAGAATATTGTTGATCGGTTTTTTTTAAGAATTCGACAAAGGGTCTCGACTATAATAAGTGTACCGATACATTCTGGTCGGAAAATCTAAATAAGGCGGGATTGATAGGATGTCAAAGAAAATCAAATTGGTCATTGCGGAAGATAACAGAAATCTGTGCCAGATTCTCCAGGAGTACATTCAGAGAGACGATTCATTATACCTGGCGGGCGTTGCTTATAATGGATTGGACGCGTGGGATCTTATTCAGAAGCACGATCCCGATCTGGTGATTATGGACTTGGTCATGCCGAATCTAGACGGTTTGGAAGTTCTGGAACGCGTTAACGCCAGAGCGTCGGTACCGCGTCCGAAGGTTATAATGTTAACGGCTTTTGGACACGAGTCCTTGACGAATCAGGCGATGATGATGGGCGTCGATTACTTTATTCTGAAACCTTTTGACCTTGATATTTTGATCAAACGCATCAAAACCTTAGCTCAGGATACAGAGATCCAAAACGCACCTATTCATGCTCCGTCGGTTTGTTCTTCAGTTGTACCGGCAGGACAGGGTGTCAAAATGAGCGTCGAGGTTACCAACACCATGCATCAGCTGGGCATTCCCGCCCATGTTAAAGGATACCAGTATATCCGCGACGCCATTTTGATGGTCATCGATGACGTTTCTCTGTTGGGAGCCGTGACAAAAGAACTCTACCCCGCTATCGCCAAGAAGTACAACACGGCGCCGAGCCGGGTCGAACGGGGCATCAGACACGCTATCGAATTGGCTTGGGAAAGAGGGCATATGGAAACCCTGAAACGGATCTTCGGGTATTCAATGAATATTGAACGCCAGAAGCCGACGAATTCGGAGTTCATTGCTCTTCTGGCCGATAAACTGCGGATGTTGAGTAAAGTGGGTTGAATGGGGCTAGGGAAATAGGGGTTAGGGAAACAGGGGCTAGGAAATAGGGGTTAGGGAATCAGGGGTTAGGGGTTAGGGATGGTTGGGAATTCTTCGAATTCCCTGGGATTGGATTGGGTTGGGTTAAGGGGTTTGGAGGCTTGCGTGGGCGAGTTCGTTGATGAGGTTTTTGTGGGAATGAGCAGGGGTTTTTAGGGTTGCTGGAGGGGCGGCAACCCTTATATTGTGGGTTTTCGACATTTTTGTTCATCAGGCGCTGGATTGTCGGTTCTGGATGAATGTTGATGAAGGAAGGAGTAATAAAGGGAATCTGGCCATTCCAAATCTACAACCCTTGAATCAACTTCTGGCCCAATGAGGTGTCAGAGGTTGATTTTGCTGTTGTGATGTGGTAAAAAGGGAGTGATAAGTTTTTCGATAGGATGGCATATGCTTTGGAACACTATCCTGGGTTTTTTATCGCGCTGGAAGGGATTGACGGTTCGGGTATCAGTACCCAAATCGCCAGATTGAGTCAGGCGCTGTCAGCTCACCGCAAAATTATGACAACTAAACAGCCTAGCAATGGTCCGGTTGGTTCGCTGATCCGCCAGGTGCTTACGGGGCGTCTACAAGGAGTGAACTCTAAGACTTTGGCTTTGCTTTTCGCAGCGGACAGGCAGGATCATTTCGCGCAGGAGGTGGAATCGGTTTTGGCTGACGGCGGCGTTGTGCTTTGCGATCGCTATCTGTGGTCGACTTTCGCTTACCAGGGACTTGACCTTGATGTCTCCTGGCTGCGGCAGATCAATGGTTTCACTGTTGCGCCAGATTTGACGGTGTTGATCAAGGTGCGCCCCGCTGTAAGCATGAAACGCATTGAGGAAGGGCGGTTTCATGCTGAGCTTTTTGAACAAGAGGATCTTTTGGAGAGGATTTATACTAATTATTTAACTTTGGTTGCGGAAGCTAAAGAGGCCGGCCAAAGGGTTGTAGAGGTTGACGGGGAACAAAGCGCAGAGGATGTGACCGTGGCTGTTTTGGCTGCAATATTTCAAGCTTTCCCGCAGATAGAGTTGACATAGAGTTTTATGGGAGGCCCTGGATTTTATTTCGCAAAAATCGCTTGAACACTACGTGGGATATGGTGCCGAAATGAAATGCCTGCAGATATAGAGACAATTCTTAGGCACCGCCGGTGCCGCGCCCAGGTATTTGAATTGGCTCGACAATGCCCCCGCGACACGGTGGTGAGAGCAGCTGTCATTCATTACCATTTGACACAGCTATATTACTAATGTAATATAGCTTATGAGTTCCTGTGTATGTTGCGAGATACATATTTGCCAGACGGCAATCGGGGGCTGCTAGCCGAAATAAGGAGGAACCTTGATGTCCATCAAAATAGCCGACGCTGAATTGGAAGTTATGCGTATACTATGGCGCGAAGGACGTCCTTTGTCCTATAAAGAGATGCGCAAAGAGCTGGAAGTTACGAGAGGATGGAACAAATCAACAATTCAGACGCTCATTCTGCGTCTGCGTGATAAAGGGTTCATTAACGGCCAACATGACGATGCGGCTGATGTCATAATGCATACGCCCAACATCAGCGAACATGAGTATATACAAGCTGAGGGCCAGCGCTTCCTTGATAAGCTGTTTGACGGTAACGCCAAGAAATTCGTTACCTCACTCTGCAACAGCGGCAAACTGGATGTTGGCGACATTGACGAACTCATAGCTCTGCTGGAAAAAAACAAGAAGAAGTAGGGGGCGTTAACCTATGAGTGTTACCAGCACCATTCTTAGCGATCTTGTCCGTACGGTTCTGGTTATGTCCCTTTCCGGCGGTGCCCTGGCGCTGTTGCTTATGTTTATTAAGCCTCTTGTGCGTAACCACGTTCCCAAAAGTGTGCAATATGGCTTATGGCTTGTGGTGCTGGGGGCTTTGCTGGTTCCGGTATCCACATTCATTGTTTTGCCTGAGCGGGTTGTGAATATGGGATTGGCGCCGTTTCATACCATTGTTGAGCATAGAATCTTGACAACATCTGAAGAGAGGGAGCGGGCAATTCCGACAGCAACGCCGGGTGACGTGGCGAACCCGGTTCCCTTCGCCGGACTGACTGATCCGGCAATTCCGGCGGACGCGGCAAGTTCATCAGTCCTGGTTGAACCGGCTGCTTCAGCTAATCTGGCGGACCAGACCGATCTGGCGGAACCGGCGAATTCCAATGACCCGGCAAGTTCACCTGATGCTATAGACACAGCAGCAGTATTTGGCACGGTTCAGCCTGTTCATGAACCCAGTCTGTTCGCCAGGATTTGTACGGGGTTCATGTTGATATATCCCTTTGTTGTGGTGCTGATTCTGTTTTACAACATCGTTACTTACGCCTATTTCATGGGGAAACTCCGCTTCCGCAGAATTATGCTGAAATCGGCTTTGGCTGGAGTCCCGGAACTATGTTTTGGCAAAAACCCGCCGCCGGTCTACCTTTGCCCTCTGGCGGCGACGCCTATGCTGGTTGGTCTTGTCCGGCCCATGATTATTCTCCCTGACAAAGAATACACAGAAACAGAATTGAGGAGCGTCTTGCTTCACGAACTCATCCACTTGCGGCGGCGGGATATTGTCGTCAAATGGTTGTCTTTTGCGGCATGTGCCTTGCATTGGTTCAATCCTCTTGTCTGGCTGGCTAAGGGGGAGATTGACAGGTCCTGCGAACTGTCCTGCGACGCGGCTGTCATTCGCGATATGAATGACAACGGCAGGAAGAATTACGGACGGACGCTGATCGCTATGGCTGTTGATTTCAGAGTTTCTCGGGCCGTTCTGTCTACGACCATGTGTGAAGAGAAGAAGGCTTTGAAAGAACGGCTGACTTCTGTCGCGCGGTACAAACAGCCCAGGTTCGTTGCGCGGATGATATCGGCGCTGATGCTGACAGCCGCTGTCTGTGTCGTTGGTGCACTGGGGGCGTCCGCTGGTTCTGTCGCGGCTTTGCCCGTACACAATACGTCAGCCGACGTTCCTGACGTAACCATAGGAGTTATATTCGATGAGGATGCGCCTGCCGCAGAATATTCGGTTACGTACAACTACGCGGAAAACGGCGGCGTCTCCGCCACCATGACCACTGCGACGGTGGCCGACGGTATGTTAGCGGATCTTACGCCCACAGCCTGGAAAGCCGGCTGGGACTTTGTTGGCTGGAACACGGATAGGAACGCGAAGGTGGCTCTGACTTCCTGCCCCATACAGACGGCGGATGTGACGCTGTACGCTCTTTATAAGAAAGAGCTGACTGTGACCTTCTACCACTTTCAAGGCACAGAGGCGCGAATCGATGAACTTCTTCCGAAAACAGAGACGACGATTTATAACAATAATGTTTCTGTAACCATAACCTTGCCTGTGCCGGGTAAACATACCGGGTACACCGAGTATGGCGGCTGGACTGCCATCGGATGGAACAGAACCTTATGGACTCCTGATCCGAATACCATGCTGGTTCCCACAACATCCCTTGTTATTGATAAAAATGAAACCTTTATTGGCTTGTACGAACGTAACATTACTCTCAGTTTCAACACCAACGGGGGCAGCCCTGTAGCTGACATTACTGCAAAAGCATATGTGAACAGTGTCTGCGGATACATCAAGACCCCGGTGTTGACGCTGCCTTCAGCGCCGGGAACCCCTAAACCGGGCTGTACCTTTGACAAATGGGTATCAAATTTCGGTGTGTTCTACGATCAAGGCCATGTCTTTGCTACGGAGTATAGCGGTATCAGTGCCAGCATGTCGTTTACTGCAGTATGGAAAACAGTTGAGTAGCGGAGTGATGAGGCTTGAGCATAAGCAATGTGCAAAAGAAAAAGACGGCTTGGACGCCGTCTTTTTCTTTCTGCTTTTTGCAGGATTGCCAAAAGGTCTTCAACCGTTGTTGCTTATCAAATTATCATGACCCATCAACCGCCGAGCGTTGTCTTTATGGCTTGGATATAAGCCGGCTTATCCTTAATTGTTTCCCATTGCTTAATATTGATATGGCGGCAATCCCCGTGGTTAAAGACAGCGTTAAGACTCGCGGCGGTCATATTATTCGGATTGAACTCGATGGCCGCCCAGGGCCGTCCTTCCATGACACCAGTGCTTAGAGTGCCGTATAGACCGGAAGAGGTTGTCCAACCGGGCATGACCCCTTCAAACTTCTTAGAAATGGCTGCTTTCTGGGGATGACCTTCAGCGTACAGGGCGTGGGTAATCAATTTGTCGCGGGGTATGCCATTTCCATAGTCAAGTGTTGTTCCAATCAGAAAGTCAAGATAGTCGGTTACGATATAGGCTATCGTATCCGGCTGTATTTTTCCTTCGGACTGAATATCATGACCCTGCTGCCGGAGCGTCTCCGCGGCGGCATAACCCAGAGGTACGGTTGTGGAGTTATAGGGAGTTCCCACAAGGCCTCTGGCTATATCATTGTCCCTGGTCTCCTGGTTCCAATCCCAATAATACATGCCGCCGTCATCCCAATAATCATTGCCGTTGAGAAGCTGGCCGTCATCATTAACATAATGGTAATAGTAGGCGCCGGCATAGGGTGACACTTCACAGCCCAAAACCACGCCGGCCAGCAAATATTTCTTGTCATTAGGAAGAGTATTATTATACCAATCCGCAATGACAGGTATGATTTGGCTCAAAGCATCTCTGTCTTTCTGACGAAACGCCTCGGATGCCAGGTTGGGCGGCGGAATGACACGTCTCTGTCCGGAGATATCGCCGGTCGGGCTCCAGTTTCTCCAGCTTATTTTGAGGGCAGTCGCCTTCTCCATGCCCCAGCCAAAATGTTCCACATTCTTGTAGTTCTCTTCGTTATAGGCGTCTCCAAGCCAGGTCGGATGCAGTCTCGGATCTCCATCCGGGATCCACCAATTCCACAGGTCAGTATAATACCAATCACTGGCCCCATCAAGATGGATAAATATCGGGACATCCTTTTCCAGGGCCATATCCATCATGTTTCTGATGGATGTTACCACTTTCCCTTCCACTTGAGTTGTTGCGTTGTAAAAAAAGGTGAAGCCAATCGCCATTCGCCGATCCGCGTTGCCGGTTCCAAGCTCATTGGTGATCTCATCCCAGCTGTCCGGATCCAAAAAAGAGGAGGGAGTGTTGAGGCTCCAGTAGTTTTTGGGCGCGGAAGTTACAGGGTCAACTTTATGCACAGCCAAATATTGTGTGGTATCTTCATCCGCAGGTGTTTCTCGTATCCACTCCGCGGTGAACAAGCGGCTTTGAGACATCCCATTGCGCTCCGCGGAAAAGACATGGCCTGCTTCAAATCGCGTTCCCCAGGGATCTACCCAGGCAACAAAGTTATAGTTTTGTCTTTCCGGAGCCGGGGGCAGGGTCAGAACCGGAGTCCCGTGCCATGTCACCCAAGGGGCACAGCAGGAATATATTTTCCCGGGTATTGGCGGCACGGGCGTGCCGCCTTTGGTATCAAAAGTCAGCGCGATGTCGCCCTCATACAGACCGTAGAGAGAAATATCCTTGTCAATGGTCAGGGATCCAGGCGGGATCAAGCCGGCAAGGCTTGTGACTCCGGCCGCGTTCCACCCAAGGGCTTTGTAGCCGCTCGTCACAGCGTTGTTAGAAATGCCCGGCAACGGAAGTGTGACCGTTCCGCCTGATTCTTTGTTGTAAATTGTCGTTGAGACCGGGTGTGTTCTCTTTGTCACGCCATCAGTATCAAAGTCCATGAGGGTCACAGTCAGCTCTTTCTTGTAGATGGCGTAGAGCGTTGTATTCGATGAAGGCATTGTGAATGACGCAAGCCCTGTGGTAGCATCTTTGTTTGTGTTCCAGCCAACAAAAGTCCAGCCGGTTTTTGTGGCTTCGGGCGCTGCGGGGCCGGTGAGGGGTACGACCGCGCCGCTGTTGAACAGATCCGTGGTTTTTGTAGCGGATGTGCCTTTGTTTTCAGCAAAATTATATGTGACTTGATAATCCACCGCATAAGCATTCGGGACGATAAACAAGGCACTCAGGAATAAAGCAAACACGAATGAAGCCATAAATACCAGCCATGGTGTTTTAATCTTCATACAAACATCTCCTAATCTTTCTAATACTTTTTTGATACACAGAACCAAACAGATTGCTTATATCAAAGCACACCTCCTCTTCTATAGTTCTTCTACAGGCGCCTCACTCTGCAACGTAATGCCGTTACTATAGTAACACGTATAGTTACTATAGTAATATTTAATATTACAATAGTAATGTAACCCCGAGAGAGCTGAGCAGTCAAGTGTTAATATTTCCCATCGGAAAATCAGAATAAATCTGCTTGACAAAAGACCGGGAAAACGATACACTTGATATTATCAAAATGATAATATCAAGTGTTGGAGGTGTGAACACCGATGTTCGGAATCAATTTTATTAAGTTTCAGCCCAACGAATATGGGCTCATGTACAAGAACGGCAAAGTTGTCAAAGAAGGCGCGGGTATTTCATTCTGCTATTACGCGCCTGCCGCTTCTATCGTTATGGTTCCTATCGTCAGCAACGACTGTCCGTTTATATTCGAGGAGGTCACAGCGGATTTTCAGACGGTTTCCATTCAGGGGCAGGTTACTTACCGCGTTGTTGACTGCAAGAGGGTGGCGGAGCTTCTCAACTTCACTTTGGAGGTTCATAGAGGGCATAAGAGCTATTTGTCCGACGACCCGCAGCAAATCCCTGTGCGCATAAGCAACTTGATTCGCGTCATGACCAAGAAGCATATTGAGGGGTTGAAGCTTGCGGAAGCTATCCGTGCCAGTGAGATCCTCGCCCAAAGCATTCTTGAAGATATCCGGCATAACGGAGAAATCGGCCGGTTGGGTATCGAGATCTTGGGGTTGACGGTCCTTGCCGTTTTGCCAAACAAAGAGACGTCAAGGGCCCTTGAGGCCGAAACAAGAGAACGCATTCTCAAGATGTCCGATGACGCGGTTTATGAGCGCAGGAACGCCTCAATCGAACAGGAACGGGGTGTGAAAGAAAACGAGTACAATACGGATATCGCTGTCGAAAACAAACGCCGCCAGGTGCGCGAAACTCAGCTTGAAGCCGAACGAGCTGTTATGAAGATGCAGAACGAACAAGAAAACGAGAAACTGGACGCAGCCATAAGCTTAGAGGAAAAGAGAAAGACGCTGATTGCTCTGGCCGCCGAAAACAGCAAAACGGAAGCGGACGCCAAAGCGTATGAGCTCAAAGCCTTCATGAACGCGCTGTCCGGTACAGAGACGGGCGTTATCAAAGCGTTGGCGGCTATGGGGATGGATCCACAAGCGCTCATCGCCGGCGCGTTTCAGAATTTGGCGGACAATGCCGAAAAAATCGGTCATCTCAACATCACGCCTGATTTGTTGAGGGAGATGATGGCATGAGCTATTTATCCGAACGCAAAATCGTTCTGATTACCAAACAGACCCGTGCGGACGAGCTGGTCAAAAAGTATAACAATATGGCTCAAGCCTCGTACTATGTTCAGCATATGGGCGGCGACATCGGCGAATATGTTGAAGAAGCCAAGGTCTATAAAACAGCGGTGGCCGATTCCTCCAACCGGTTGCAGAATTTGGCGAGAATGCAGCAGATTGATGTGGAGCATGTGCCGAATTTTATCTTTGGTGAAGATGATATAGTCATTGTTCTAGGGCAGGATGGGTTGGTGGCGAACACACTAAAATATCTAAAGGGGCAGCCCCTTATTGCGGTTAATCCGGATCCGGCCCGATATGACGGTGTGCTGCTGCCTTTCCGTTCTTCCGATTTGACGGGAGTTGTCCAAGATGTTCTGAATAATCGCCGATCCACTAAAGAGATCACCATGGCGGCGGCTGAGCTGAACGATGGACAAAGCTTGCTGGCGGTCAATGATTTTTTCATTGGCAGGCAGACCCACGTCTCAGCAAGATACACTTTGAAAATCAACGGCAAAGAAGAGAACCAATCCTCCAGCGGTATTATTGTGTCCACGGGGCTTGGATCCACAGGCTGGCTGAAAAGCGTCCTAGCCGGGGCGCGCGAAATTGCCGCGACTCTTGCGGGAGCCGCGGCTGTCAGTGGTCAAGAATTTCTCCCAGGCACCAGCGTGCTGCCATGGAACAGCAATTATTTGTATTACTCCGTACGTGAGCCCTTTCCCAGCAACACCACAGGGACAACCCTCGTCTTTGGCAAGATTCAGGATTCGCCCCTGAGCATCACCTCACAGATGCCCGAGAACGGCGTGATCTTCAGCGACGGCGTGGAACAGGATTTTCTTCGGTTTAACGCCGGTATTGAAGCAAGAATATCTGTGGCGGCGAAAAAAGGGTCTTTGGTGGTGTGACTCTATTATTTCAGAATTGTGAAGCCACCGATGAGTGGAAGGGGTTCAGTTTTGCCATTGGCGGCGTTCAAAATGCCGAGAATCATGAGCACGAAGCATCCCAGACCAATCAAGCTGCCACAGAGAATAACCAAGACGCCGAGAACGGGAATCCAGCTAAATATTGAGCAAATAATACAGATAGCGCACTCAACAATGAACAGAATCAAACCTTGGTTGGCGTGATATTTCGCGAATGGCGAGTTTGGCGCCGCAATGAGGGGAACGACAAACAAAATCCCAATGTAAGCAAGGATCCCATAGATTTTGTTGTTTTCAGCGTCGCTGGGTACGTTGCCGGGCTGCTTGTATTCCTGCGGGGTGTTTTCATTAGACATAATTAATAATTCCTTTCTTTCTTAATGAAGTTCCAACTTCTTGGGCGGATCTTGAAATAATGATGAAGTGACTATACGGCTCGCAGCCTCCTTCCCTTCAGTTATTATATTAGCCTTTCAGATATTGTAGTAGCCCTTCAGATATTATATTAGGCTGTCAACCATCACATTATCACAGCGGACACAAATTGAAAATGGTAATATTTGGTGTGACATTTTGAAACGTTGATTTGTCTTCATAGTGAAAGGTTGAGCCAGCGAACATGGAGCTGAACATGGAGCTGAACATGGAGCGTCGGCCTCACGGCCCACAGTTCATGAATCCGCGGATGGAAACCTCGCTTGAGTTCAGGGCTACCCTGCCGCCTGTGGAGAGTTGAACAAGCAATTCTCCGGCGGAGTTGACGGAAACAGCGCGTCCGCGAATTTCCTGGTTGTTGTGAATCGTTCTAACATCCTGGCCCAGAGTGACACAGTGTTGTCGGTATTGGGGCAGGATATCCGACGCGAAACGATCTTCAAGAAACATGTTGTACAGCGGCTCAAAGCGGTTGAGAATGGCCGCGGCCAGAGCGTTAACGGAAACGGATTTGCCTGTCTCCAGCATCAGTGATGTGGCGGAGCCAGCCAACTCCGGTGGGAAGGACGTTAGCTGAACATTGATACCGATGCCTACGGCGATGGCCTTGATAAGCTCGATTTCCGCCATTAATTCGGTTAGGATGCCGGCGGTTTTTTTGCCGTTGATGAGGATGTCGTTGGGCCACTTAACACCTGTTTTTGGGATGGCCAGGACAGAACGGGAAGCTTCATCAGAATGGGCCGGATCAGCAAGAACATCTTCAATACCCTGAAATACGGCCAATCCGGCGACAAGGGTTATTTGTGCGGCGTTGGCGACGGAGGTTCTGGGGCGCAACAAAATGGACATCATAAGCGAGGAACTGCCCCGTGGGCAGTTCTCACTTGTCAGTGCGGAACTGCCTGGCGGACATTGGGGCGCTGAGTACCAAGAGCGCCCCATACGACCCCGGCCCGCGGTTTGTTCCCACGCGGCAAAAACAGCGCCGTCGGGAGCCCCGGTTTCCACCGCGCGCAAGGCCTGGCGGTTGGTGGAGTCGACGCTTTCTGTCAAGGTAAAGCAACGGCCCACGCGTTCGGTGGTTAGGAGCCTTTGGGCTTCAGACCCCAGGAGACCGGGTCCGACTGTGAGACAATACCCCCGGTTGGTTACAGCCTCAATGGAGTAGCCGTCCTGCCGCAAGGCTTTGATGTCTTTCCAGACAGCGGATCGTGTGACGCCCAAGGTGCGACTGATATCAGTGCCGGAAATGAAATTGCCCGGGTTTTGTTGAAGAAAGGCGAGTGTGTCATGTTTCATGGGTATAGTATAACAAGATAGGTTGTCATTGTACATTGCTCCGGCTGGGGTCTGAACGATCTGAACGATCTGAACAGTACGAAGGGCCTCGCCAAATCATCGGAAATGATGTACAATAACAACCATAAAGATGACAGGAAGGCTTGAATGATGTCGAAACAAAAAGTCATGAGTGTGTTCGGAACCCGGCCGGAAGCTATCAAAATGGCGCCGTTGGTGCAGGCGTTGCGCCGGTTGCCGCATATTGAGAGCTTGGTCTGCGTGACAGGTCAGCATCGTGATATGCTTGATCAGGTTTTGAATATTTTTTCGATTCAGCCTGATGTTGATTTGAATATTATGCGTTTTGATCAGGATTTGACTTCCATTACAACGCGGACCCTGGAAGGGCTGGCGCCGGTTCTGGCCGAGCGTAAGCCGGATCTGGTCTTGGTTCATGGGGATACCACCACGTCGGTCTCCGCGGCGTTGGCGGCGTTCTATCAGAAGATTCCAGTTGCCCATGTGGAAGCCGGTTTGCGTTCCCTGGATCCGTATTCGCCTTACCCGGAGGAGATGAACCGGTGTCTCATCAGCCGCCTAGCCCAACTGCATTTTGCGCCGACCGCCGCTAACGCGGACAATCTGCGGCGGGAGAATGTCCAGGGTTTGATCAGTGTTACGGGCAATACTGTGATTGACGCGCTTCTGAGCATGGTTCACGATACTTACGAGTTTCAGCGGGATTTCCTCCGTACTTTCGATTTTGCCGCGGGGCCGATGATTTTGCTGACGGCCCATCGCCGCGAGAATTTTGGTCAGCCCATTGTGAACATCTGCCGCGCGGTGCGCCGGTTGGTGCAAAACCACCCGGATTTGCGCGTTATCTATCCGGTGCATCCCAACCCCCAGATTCAACAGCCGGTGCGGCAGGAACTGGCGGACATGGAGCGCCTTTATCTGATTGAGCCGCTGGATGTGCAGGAAATGCACAATTTGATGAACCGTTCCACGTTTGTGATGACGGATTCCGGCGGTTTGCAGGAAGAAGCACCGGCTTTGGGCAAACCCGTTCTTGTTCTGCGCACTGAGACCGAAAGGCCGGAGGCTGTCGTAGCCGGGACGGTGGAGATAGCCGGGGTGGAGGAGGAGCGGATCTATCAAGCCGCCTATGCCCTGCTGACGGACAAGCAGAAGTTCCGGACGATGGCGACAGCCGTCAATCCTTACGGCGACGGGCATGCTTGTGAGAGGATCGTCGCTTGTATCGAAGAATGGCTGGGGACAGATGGGGGATGTTAGGTGCAAAATTTTTTAAGCCAGCTGTTTACATTGAACTGGATGGGCGTTATTGAAATCATCTTTATAACGGTCATCATATATCAGATCCTTAAGCAGTTCAAGGGCACCCGCGCCATGACCCTGTTGAACGGGCTGGGTATTTTTCTGATTGTTTCTTGGTTGGCTTCTTTGCTCCACATGCAAGCAGTGTCATGGATTCTAGGGTATGTCGGGGCTATGTTGGTCGTCGCTTTGCCTGTGGTTTTTCAGCCGGAGCTGCGCCGCGCTTTGGAAAGGTTGGGGCGGCGTTCGCCTTTGAATATTCATATTCAATCTGCCAGCGCCGATGAAATGAAAAGTGTTGTTGAGGAAGTCCTTAAAGCTGTTAAGAATCTCTCGGACAATCAGATTGGCTCACTGATCGTCCTGGAAAAAAACACGGGAATTCAAGAATATATCGATACGGGGATCAAGTTGGAGGGGACTGTTTCGGCGGAACTTATACTGAGTATTTTCATGCCGTCGACGCCTTTGCATGATGGAGCGGTTATTTTGCGCGGCAATCGTGTGGCGGCGGCCGGATGTTTTTTGCCCCTGTCTCAGAACGACATTCTGCAGCAGGATTTGGGGACGCGTCACCGTGCCGCCATCGGGTTGTCGGAAGTTTGCGACGCTTTGATTATTGTTGTTTCGGAAGAGACCGGAATCATTTCCACAGCCCAAAACGGGCAGATGCAGCGTTCCCTTGACAGCAAAGCTTTACGAGAGAAGCTGAACGGTGAAATGGTTTTGGAGAAGGAAACAAGCAAGAGAGATTTTGCCTTTTGGAGGTGAGGAAGGATGAGGTTGAAGATCAATTGGCGGCACATTTTTGGCCGCAATATCCGCTATAAGATCATATCCTTGGTTTGCGCCGTTACCTTTTGGTTTTGGGTGACAGGGCAGGCCGAATCCTTCAGCCTCCTTGGCAACAGAATTATCTCTGTGCAGGTTGAACTGCGCAACGCCCCGGCGGATATGGTGGTGCTCAATGATTTGCCCATTGTTAGTGTGGAGGTTAACTGGCAGAACAGACAATTGGGCGTGAAGGACGTTAACGCTTATATAGATTTAAAGGACGCGGCCTTGGGCAAGGGGTCTTATCTTGTGGAAGCGGAGACGCTGGATGGTTCCAGCATCAGCAAAATCAGCCCGCGGACAGTGCCGCTCAACATCGACCAGATGAGTGATAAACCTATGCGGGTGGATGCCCAGGTTTCCGGCAAGCCGGCTGTTGGTTATGTCGCCGGTGATCCTATTTTGTCGCCTGAGGAAGTTGTGGTGCGCGGCCCCAAGAGCATTGTTGACAAGATGGAAAAGGTGGCGGTGGAAATCAATATTGATGATGCCGACAGCACCTTGCGTGCTTCCATGCCGATATTGTATAAAGATTTCGGCATTTTTAACTTGTTTGCCCCGGATCCAGGCTTGAAAAAATTAACGGCCTTAACGGGCGCGGTGGAAATCATCATTCCTATCTATGAAGCCGGCAACACCAGCAAGAGAGTTCCCCTCAGCGTTGATGTTGACGGCAAAACGGCCGACGGTTATGAGCTGCGTTCTTTTGAGCCGTTACCGGGCGTTGTGACCTTGTTAGGCTCGTTTCAATCTTTGGAACAGATTTCGTCTGTTGATCTTGGTACGATCTCGATTGAGGGGCTGGATGAGAACAAGACTTTCGAATTTGATTCGAGCACGTTGGTTTTGCCGGAAGGTGTTTCGGCTATGGTGGGCGTCAAGATCAAAGTTCTGGTTAGCGTACGTCAAGTGATGCAGCAGAGAGTTATTGCGGCTGTTCCTGTGGAGGTCCGCAATCAAAGGCCTCATTATTCTTATTCGGATGTGAAGCCCCTTGCTATTACAGTTCGTGGTTACCCGGAAGATATTCAATATGTGACAGCTTCTTCACTGAGATTTTGGGTTGACGCGGCCGATCTTGAGGGGGGGACACATTCTGTCGAATTGTTATGGGGGACGATGCCCCCGGGTGTGGCGCCGGTCCAGACGCCCAAGGTGACACTTGTTGTTACGGCGCCTGAGTAATTTGAAAGATGGATCAGGAAGGAGTCATTATGGAAAAATTCTTTGGTACCGACGGAGTTAGAGGTGTGGCCAACAGAGATTTGACCCCGGAATTGGCTATGTATATAGGGCAGGCTGCAGCGTTCTATTTGGCCAAGCAAGCGGGTCTTCGCGAGGGAACCCGGGCCAAGATTATTATTGGACGGGATACGCGTGTATCTGGCGGTATGCTGGAAGCCGCTTTGGCCGCGGGAATTTGTTCTATGGGAGTCGATGTCTGGTTGGCGGGTGTTGTGCCGACGCCGGCGGTGGCTTATTTGACGAAAACTTTTGAGGCTTGCGCGGGGGTTGTTATTTCGGCTTCCCACAACCCGGCGCCGGATAACGGCATTAAGTTTTTCAGCAATTTGGGCTACAAATTTCCTGATGAGGTTGAGGATGAAATTGAGGCTCTGATCCACAAAGGCTTGACCACCGGTGTGGTGGCGCAGGGTGAGAGGCCGGTTGGATCAGGAGTGGGGCGTGTTGTGACCATGAAGCAAGCGGAGGAACGCTATGTTGAGTTTCTCAAGGGCGCCGCTCCTTCCTTGCAGGGGTTGACTGTGGTCGTCGATTGTGCCAACGGGGCGGCGGGTGCTATCGCCCCTAAACTGTTTGCCGAGTTGGGCGCTTGTGTCATCCCGGTTTTTGACAGCGCCGATGGTATGAGCATCAATGTGATGTGTGGGTCGACTCATCCCGAGAATCTGGCTCAGAAAGTGTTGGCCTGCCACGCCGATCTGGGGCTGGCTTTTGACGGCGACGCGGACAGGGTCATCGCGGTGGATGAGAACGGACAGATTGTTGACGGGGACGCGATTATGCTTATCTGTGCTCTAAGCCTGAAGGAGCGGCACAGTTTAAAAAAAGATACGCTGGTTCTGACTGTTATGAGCAACCTGGGGCTGCGCCGGGCGCTTCGTGAAAACGGTATTCAGATTGAGGAGACAGCGGTTGGGGATCGGTATGTGCTGGAAAGGCTGATCGCCAGCGGCGCCGTGTTGGGCGGAGAGCAGTCGGGGCACATTATTTTTACGGACCATGCGCTGACAGGGGATGGGATTCTGTCGGCTCTGAAGTTGATGGAGGTTATTCAGGTTAAGCAGAAGAGGTTGTCGGAACTGACGACCGGCTTCACACAGTATCCGCAAGTGATTCAAAATACTCATGTCAAAGACAAGTATGAGTTGATGAACCATCCTGATGTTTTGACGGCTATTGCTGAGGCAAAGGAACGTTTGGGCGCGGACGGCAGGGTTTTGGTTAGGCCGTCCGGTACGGAGCCGATGATCCGGGTGATGTTGGAAGGGCCGGATAAGGCGGAACTGGAGGCCATTGCGCAGGATGTGATTGATCAGATTGATTCTGCTGATGGTTGAATGGGGGTGAGTCGCGGGTTGCTGGATCTTGTGCGGGAGAAGAGTGTTTATGGGGTTTGGTATTTTGGACAAACATATGGATAATGGGTATAATTAACTCCAAAAGCATTTGAATTTTTGGAGGGATCACCGTGAGCGAAGATACCAATAACCATGAAACCCAAGAGATCCAAGAGATCCAAGAGATCCAAGAGATCCAAGAATCCCAAGAAGCCCAAGAAGCCCAAGGGACCCAGGCTGAGTCTGCCGGTCCATCAGAACAACGTGAGTTCCGGGCAGAAATCTGTCAGCTCCTGGACATCGTCATCAATTCTCTGTACACCAATCGGGAGATTTTTCTGCGTGAGCTCATCTCCAATGCCGCCGACGCCTGCGAGAAGATTCGCTATTTGACTCTTCTCGGCGAGGAAATCCGTCCGGCGGATGACCCCGAACTCGGTGTCAAAATCACTGTCGACGACAAAGAGAATACGCTGACCATCAGCGATAACGGCGTGGGCATGACTCGGGAAGAACTGATTGAGAACCTTGGCGCCATTGCCCATTCCGGATCCAAATCTTTTCTGTCCTATTTGGCGGAACATCAGGATCAGACGCCCGATTTGAGTCTGATCGGACAGTTTGGCGTTGGTTTCTATTCCGCTTTTATGGTGGCGCAAAAAGTTGTCATTCAGACGCTCTCCGGTGATCCGGAAGCTGAAGCGTGCTGTTGGGTTTCCGAAGGTTTGGGCAGTTATACCATCGGTGCCGGCACGCGCCAGGATCGGGGTACAAGCATTAAAATCCATCTGAAAGAGGACGCGGCCTATTTGGCCGGGGCCGAAAGCATAAAGCTTATCATCAATAAGTATTCCAACTTTGTACCTTATCCTGTCAGCGTTAATGACGAGAAAGTCAACACGGTCGAAGCGATCTGGGTCAAGAATAGAAAAGAGATCTCCGACGAGGATTACGCCGAGTTCTACAAATTCTTTGCGGGAGCTTACGACGAACCTTTGGCCCGTTTGCACTTCGCTTCCGATGCGCCTTTGTCGTTGCAAGCGCTGCTCTACGTGCCCGGCAGCAATATGGAGCGCTTCGGCTTCAACCGCACGGAGCGCGGCGTTAATCTGTTCTGCAAGAAAGTTCTGATTCAAGAAAAATGTGAGAACATTCTACCGGAATGGTTGCGTTTCGTGCGTGGCGTCGTGGATTGTGAGGATCTGCCCCTGAACATTTCCCGTGAAACCTTGCAGGACAGCGCTTTGCTGCAAAAACTCAACCGGATGGTGACAAGCCGTTTGCTCAAATTCTGGGAAGGTCAGGCTCGGGACGATAGCAAAAAATATGAAGAATTCTGGCAGGAATTCGGCGTGTTTTTGAAAGAGGGCGCAGCCACAGATTTTGCCAACCGGCAGGAACTGCTCAAACTCCTGCGTTTTGAATCCAGTATGACCGATCCCGGGGAACTGACCGGGTTGGACGAATATATCGACCGCATGCCCGAAAGCCAAAAAGCCATCTATTTCGCCAGCGGGCCGAACCGCGCCAGTATTGAACAAGGGCCTTACCTGGAGATCTTCCGGGAGAGTCATTGGGAAGTTCTTTACACTTATCAGACTGTTGACGACTATGTGCTGCTCAATGTCGGGTCTTACCGGGAAAAACCCCTGCTTTCCGTTGACCAGGAGAACGAGGAAATGCCGGATCTGGGCGCGGCAAACCCGCCTCAGATGGACGAGGAAAAAGCGGCTTCTCTGATTGACTGGCTGAAAGATGTTCTCCAGGATAAAGTCAAAGATGTGCGCATTTCCAAACGGTTGGTGGAAAGCCCGGCTGTTTTGCTGAGCGTCGGAACCTCCCACAGCATGAGCCGGCTCTATCAAACAATGAGCGAAGTGAGCGGGCTGCCTGGCAATGCCTTTAGTGACATTCTGGAGATTAATACGAATCATCAAGTTCTGCAAGGGATCGAGCGCCTGCGGACTGAGGAGGATCCCTTTGCCCGGACAGCCGCGGAACAGCTGCTGATTTCCGCCCAGATGGCGGCAGGACTTAGCGTGGATCCGAGGCTGCTGGTGACAGGGCTGAATGAGTTGCTGGCCAAGGCGTTGGGCCATTGAGCTTAAGGAGCCTTACCGGCAACAGTCTGATCTACAGCTGACACAGTTGACGATCCGTCTGATTCACATCTGACGTTCCATAGGAATAAACCGCAGCCCATTCACTGTTTTTTCCGTATCTGTCGACACAAAACCCAAACGACGGTAAACAGACGCCGCGTTCGGCGAGGAATGCACCGTAACCGTACGTGTCCGCAACCCGCCGCCGGCAGCTTCGGCCTCCGCGTCGGTCTCCGCCGTCTCCAGCAGCGCCCGGGCAATGCCGCGCCCGTGATGCTGTTTATCAACAAACAAGAGCGAAATGTGCAGCGGTTGTTTGACCGCGACAACACCGGCCAACTCAGTTGAGCCGGTGTGAACATTGTTGTCAAAAGCACCCCAAAGGCGCAGTTCGGCGTTTTTCATTGCGGCCAGAACAGCGGCGGGTCCGATAAACGCCTTGAATTCCGCGATGCCTTCGCTGGTGTATTCAGGAGCAACAAACTCAGAGAACACCTGCCACACCAGCGCTAAGGCCGGCTCAATATCGTCTTCATCCAAAGGGCGTATAGGATATGTCCGTAACCGGGAATAGAGCATCATGTCAAGAGTGACGCCGTTTTTGACAGCGTTTTGACGTTGTTTGCCTTCGAGCCGGAAGCCGGCTTTCTCCAACACCCGGCAAGAAGCGCGGTTATGGGCAAAAGGCTCCGCGAAAATCCGGACAATGTTGGTGTTCTCAAATACATAAGCGCAAATCTGCCGAACCGCTTCCGTCATAATTCCTTTATGCCAATGGTCTTCCGCCACATAATAGCCCAGTTCGGCGGTCAGATGATGGATGTTATCCCGACGGACAACGCTGATGCTGCCGATGGCTTTGTCGTCAAGAGTGACGGCGAAAGGATATTGGCTATCTGGTTCCGCGTTCTGCATTGCCCGGATGTATGCCGCCGCGTCCCGTTTCGTGTAGGGGAAGGGGATGCCGTCCCGCAAATTGTTCAGGACATTCTTGTTGTTGAGGGCCGCTGCCAGATCACGGGCGTCTTTGGTTTGCCAAGGACGGATTCGTGATATGTCTGCCGGAGATTCGTGTACGCGCAATTGACTTTGTGGATCTGCCAATTCTTTGACCATAATGATGTCCTCGGTGTTCTCTCTGAAGATTTGGTACCCCAGCCGTTTATACAACCGCAGAGCCGGATTGGACTTCTGCACTGAGAGGGAGATCCGCATATATCCCTGCTCGCGAAGATGTTCAAACAAGTTTACCAGCAGTGCTGTTCCGGTACCTTGTCCACGAAAGGCCGGCAGAACGGATATTGCCAGCTCCGGTGTTTCGTCGTCAATATGGCCGTGCCCGGGGACAATGCGTGTCCAGGCCGCGCCAACTATCATGTTATCAGATACCGCTACCAGACCACAGTCGTCAGGTTGACCAAAGTCGTCAACATAAATCGACAGAGAAGGTTGGAAGATGACTTCGCGGGGTGGCTGCTCGGCGCCGGGCGGTAAGAAAATGGCATGGTAGAGGAAATCCTGCAACAGGGGGTATTCCGGGTACTGAATGGGGCGAATGGTTGGTTGCATGCTTTTCTCCTTGTCATTTGTCATGAGATCAGGATCATTATATAACTTTTGCTGGTTCTATGCCAGGGAATCGATATCTCAGGGAATCAATATCTGAGTTGACAGGAGTCAGAAACCATGTTAAGAAATCAAGTCTAGCCCGACTCGGTTGAGGATATTCCTGACAGAAATATGGTTGTGAAGCCACGGATTGAGACTGAACAGTTTAGCGGCTCAAGGCAGAGGGGGCGGAGGTTGGACGCGCCTCACGCCCCGCCCAACCTCCGCCCCCTCTGCCTTGAGCTTGGTACGTCACGGCTGGGTCTGGACTGCAAGAGCAGTATCAGAAAAGGCTCCGGTGTCCCAAATAGAATCATGCTTTCTTAATTACGGAGCAGGATAAAGTCTTTCGCTCGCCGTAGAGTTCCAAGAATTACTAATCGTACCAAAATGGGGAGTTGTTCAAATGAACCCAAAGAAATTGGTGAATTACCAGGCATTCTCACGTTTTCCATATTGGATAAACCAAGGGAATAAACGCCTTGACAGGGGGCTGGGGCCGCTGTAATATATGCTTAGTCGACAAAAACAACAAGTTAGGCAGCATCCAACACCTACATACGACAATATTCGCACTCAATTCATGCAAGTATTCAATCCAGCTTGAACCACGGTTTCAAACATGGCGCGTCGCTCTAAACATGTGAAAAAGAGCGTTTCTCACCCAGGCGGCGGTTTGGGATATATTGCGGATAAACCCGCCGGGGATGTTGT
>WRHI01000005.1 GCA_009783315.1 Peptococcaceae bacterium | reverse complement strand
CGCTCACCAAACCCTACCTCGGGACTGTTACGAGCCCACATAATATCCATCTCCATTCACCATTCGGTTGCGGGAGAACCCCGCAGTGGATATTTCTATTTATTTTTTTGTCGCTTCCTGCACTTTTAAAATATGCACCCCTATTTGTGGACGACCTGTTGCTATTATAACCGTTTTCAGTTAACTTGTACAGTTTTTGAGGAATAATCGGACATACTCTGAACAGAAACCTGTAATAAACACACACTGCACGGGCGAGCGGTTATGTGGTTGTGCTGTTTAGTCGGGTACGCTGGCGCAACCGAAACGCAACCGCAACCGTCATTGCCGAGGTCGTTGTCCCCACACAGCTAACCCAAGCAAAACGCATAAAAATACAGAAACGCATAAAAATACAAAAGAGATTGTTCATTCCCGCGGCTAAATATACCTAAACCATCGCGCTGAAATGCTTGCGATCCAATAAGCGGTTTTGGCTGGACGAAGGTACCAGTATAGTTATATAAGCTTCCTCAAAAGAATGGCGATTACATGACTGCCAATGGCAAAACCCATCAACAGCTCGTTCAGCTGTCATACCGATAAAGGAATGTTAAAAATCCGAGGAAGAGATGGATATTCCTATAAAGGAATAATACACGCGGCCAATATTGAACAGAATACATCCGAAAAAGGAATAATAAAGAATCCGATTGCGGAATAACGTATCGCTTTTTTACAAGAATGAACATGGAGTAATGAGCATTGAGTGGGTGATGATTCTTTTGGGTTTATTTGCTTTCGGTTATACTGGTGTCATAAACATGGCAGCCTAATGCCATTCTCATGTCACAAAACCACCTGTTGAACTGTCTTACTATTGAGACGTCTAATTGGGGCGAAAAAGGATGGATATCGATTGTCAAACGAAAAAGAACTCATCAAAAAAATAGCCGCCAAAGATATGCAAGCTTTGGATGAAATATATCGAAACCATTACCCGGGCGTATACCGCTTTGCCTATATGGTCACCCAACAAGAGGCGACGGCGGAAGATATTGCACAATCCGTATTCATCAGGGTGTCGGAATACGCCCATCAATATCGCGCGGAGGGGAGCGTGAAAGCGTGGATTATTCAGATTACCCGTTCGATTGCCCTCAATGTCGTCAAACACAATTCTTTCTGCGTCAATGTTGAGTATGATGAGCTCATCAATATTCCCAGCGATGAAAACCATTTCGAGGATATCGATTTCCTGTCCATGTTGGATGGATTGTCTCCGATGATGCGTGAAATTGTTGTGCTGCATGTTGTGTACAGATTCAAACACTATGAGATTGCAAAGATGCTGGTCAAGTCGCCGGCAGCTGTCAGGCAGCAATATAAACGAGCTATGGATTTGCTTAAGAAGAGCTATCGAAAACCCCTCTACTCCCCCACAACCCCACAACTATGAAAGGAGTTACGTTATAATGAAGCGCAAGATTGTTCGTGATATTTTGGCGGAATATAACGCTATCCCTGTGAGAGACGCCAAAAATCAAAAATCCCCAATACCTTCCCAGTCTCCCCGCGCCACCAATTCGCTAATGACGGTTTTCTTAGGATACAGAAAATATGTTGTTATAGGTGCGGCTGTGGTGGCAGCGGCAGCGGCGGCGGTTTTGTTATTGTTCACACCTACGCTCAGCTTTCTGGAATCCAATACAATCACCGACGATCATTCAGAAGACAATACACCAAATAGTGTCGCGGAAGCGGATGTGTATGATACAGAGATTCCCGCATGGTACGCACCTCAGAAACTAAGAGTTTCGACGGTAACCTTCAACATCGATAATCTCATAAATGATCTTAAGCGTACGTCGACAGAAGGTGGGAATCCCGACGCGGTTCACGCTGTTTTCAGCAAGTTAGGCAATCCGGCCTTCGGCGGTATTAAGCCGGTAAATTCAACAAACAACCAGAACATTATCATCGATTCTCCCAAATTAAGAGTAGCCTATTATGTCAATCCCAACACAAAGCAGGTGGTGGAACCCCTTTCCCTGATCAAAAAAAACATGGGTTTGGACGACAGTGTAGGTATCTACGTTATGGACTATGGCCCGACGCACGATTATGGTCCGAAGAATTGGGATTATATTTACTACATCACATATACCGGGTATGACAAGAATTACAGGGAAACTGACGTTGCGGCATATTGTATGGAGGTCGGCACCGGTATGTACAGACAACTGCCCTCTGTTATTAATTGGAGTCTGGCCTTTATTTCTGTTACAAGCGACGGCAAATATATATCTGTACAAGAAATCCAAAATTCGCTGTGCGATAAAGTTTATGTGATTAACACTGATGACATGAGCGTGAAACTGCTCACTGACAAAATGGTTGAGTGCGCACCGCAAATTTCCCCTAATGATCACATTCTCTTTTATAACACGGCGGACAACAGCGCGGAATTTGATCTCTCCTTGGATAAGCGCCGCAAGACCGGTAATTTCTACTATTTCGCAACGGGAGAGATTGTGCAAAGCCCTGTAGAGGCTGATAACAGGGGGAATGCCCTCATTGGTGAATTGGCTGACAAATACGGCGCGGCTTTCAACGCCAACCAGTTTTTTGATAACGACCGCTACTATATTGGGATTTCCGCGAAGGATCATGTCACGCCAATCGTTGTTGATACAAAGTCAGGGCAGGTTGTGGACGACACGATGTTGGAAAGCTTATTGGAAAACAATATTGGGCGTTACAGCGTCGGAAGGGATTGGACAGCATATGCCAGCGGCAACGTCCTTCGATATGATTTTCTTAACACGGAACCTGTTCTTGTTAAGAAGGGATTCAATTATTTTGGCTACCTAGAGAACTGTTACACTGTCAGTCAGGACGGAAAATACGCTTACACCTATACGCCTGGTGACGCCACTATTCAATGCTTTGATGTTATGACGATGCAAAGTTTTGAGATTGATATTGGTGACGCGTTTCCGGATCAGATTGCGCAATTGGAATCCCAAGGGATTTATGCGGTTGAGTATCGAATTGCGGTGTCAGGCGATAAGACTCAGGTTGTTCTGAACTTCAGTTTGGATAATCGTCCTGACGATGGTTCTCATGAACGATACGATCCGCACAGATATGATCCGCCCGGATTTTCGCCGCTTAGCTATAATCTGTCCGGCTCTTCTCCATGGCAAGTTTTCTCCCCTGGATTATCGATAGATGTCTGATGGTTGATGGCTGAAAAAAGCCAAGCAACACGGAAGAGGGCTTTATCGCAAAACGATTTGTCATCGTCAGCGAACAAGCCCTCTTCGCCATTCTCTCCCATTCTCTAAGCCCTTTTCCTTGCAGAGCTGCGCTGGAAAGCTATGCCTCTTGCGATTTCCGGACTTTGCTTATCAAAGGACTGTCGAACATGAATTTAAGGGACAGGATGAGACGGTTGCGCGGGCTCTCCCATACCGGGCTCATGCTGCCAGGGCGGTACAACGATGAAATCTTCGTCTTCTGTTTCTGTTAGACCGGGTATCCATTTTTGAGCGGCGTATTGAGGGCGTTCTTGGTAGTGTGTATGAAGAAGATGGTGGGATTTTTCGCTGAGAGGATGCTCCAGGTACTGCTCATAGATGCGCTTAATGTCGGGATTATCGTGAGACTTGTGCAGGGGAAGATCTTGGCTTTCGGCAAAAAGCGCGTGTACCCGCATTGTCCGATAGTCTTCGTCAGAACTCATTCTCTGGGGGCCGCTGACAAGGGGTTGACCGCCGCCGCCGATGCAGCCGCCGGGGCAGGCCATGATCTCGATGAATTGGTAGTCGGCTTCCCCACTTTTGATTTTTTCCAGAAGCTGACGGGCGTTGCCGATGCCGTGGACAACGGCGACATCAACGCCGCCCAAACCGGGAATATCCACATGGGCTTCCCGGACGCCTTCCAGACCACGTAGACTCAGAAATTCAATGGGATCGGCGCTTTGGCCGGAGGTTGTTTCATAGATTGTTCGCAGGGCGGCTTCCATGACGCCGCCGGTGGCGCCAAAATTAACGCCGGCCTTTGACCCCATGCCCATGGGCGCGTCAAAGGGTTGTTCAGGCAGGCGCAAAAAGTCAATACCAGCCTGTTTGATCATGCGGGCGAGTTCCCGGACGGTGAGGACGGCGTCAACATCAAACCTGTCGCCGTCTGTTTCGCTGAAATAAATGTGGTCTGAACGTTGCCTTTCGAATTTTTTGGCGGTACAAGGCATGACAGAAACCGAATAAATAGTGTTGGGATCGATGCCGTTTGTTTCCGCGTAATAGGTTTTGGCAAGGGCGCCAAACATTTGTTGAGGTGATTTAGCTGTGGACAAATGACTGATGAATTCGGGGTAATGGTGTTCGCAGTATTTCACCCAGCCGGGGCTACATGATGTTATCATAGGAAGATTGCCGCCGTTCTGAAGGCGGTCGATGAACTCATGACCTTCTTCCATAACGGTGAGATCGGCGGCAAAACTGGTGTCAAAAACCTTATCAACCCCCAATCGTCTGAGAGCGGCGGGAATGAATTTGCCTACCGGTGTACCGGGGGCGAGACCGAATTCTTCGCCAAGAGTAGCGCGTACGGAGGGAGCAACTTGGATAACAACATGTTTCCGGGGATCGGCGATGGCCTGCCAGACGTTAGCAATCTCATCTTTTTCACGCAGAGCGCCGACGGGGCAGACGTTGATACATTGGCCGCATGTGATACACTCAACTTCGTCCAAGCTGCGCCCGAAGGCTGGCGCGATGACGCTATTGAAGCCGCGTTCGTTGACGCCCAAGGCGCCGATTTGCTGGATGTTTTTGCAGACGGAAACGCAGCGACGGCATTTAATACATTTGTCGGCAAGGCGTTCGATGGCGGGCGATGCCAAATCAAGGGTGAAATCTGATGTTTCTCCCGCGAAAGGAAGAGTGTCGCCGTCGGGATGGGTTTCCAGACCGAGTTGTTTGGTCAAAGCCTGCAGTTCGCAAGAATCGTTGCGCTGACAACTTAGACATTTCTGCGGATGATCGGAGAGAATGAGTTCGAGAATTGTTTTGCGGGTCTCTCGTATAAATGGCGTGTTCGTCTTCACCGCCATGCCTTCATTGACGGGGTGGATACAGGCGGGATGCAGCCCGCGCATATTTTCGATTTCAACAAGACAAATACGGCAGGAGCCGATTTGATTGATTCCTTTTAAATAACAGAGCGTAGGAATCATAATGCCGGCCTGCCGGGCTGCTTCAAGCACGGTAAAAGTGACGGGTACGCGGGTCTCTTGACCATCTATGGTTACAAGAACGGTGTCGGTGTCGGTGTCGTTGGTGACAGATTTTTCCATTATAAGAGTCCTCCTAATGTCTATAGTCAGAAGTCAGAGGGTCAGAAGTCAGAAGTCAGAAGTCCATTGGTCCACAGGCTGAAAGATATCAGCCTTGTCCATTATCCATTGTCCATTGTCCATTGTCCATTGTCCATTGTCTCTTGTCAACTGCACTCAATGGCTTCCGCTTTACACTTATTTACGCATAGGCCACATTTTACGCATTTGCTTTGGTCGATGGCATATGGTTCTTTCACTTTACCCGAGATGGCGCTGCTTGGGCAGACCCGGGCGCAGGCGCTGCAGCCGGTGCATTTGCTGCTGACAATAGTATAAGAAAGAAGATCTTGGCAGGCGTGGGCCGGGCATTTTTTTTCGAAGATATGGGCTTCATATTCAGGGCGGAAATACTTCAGCGTGCTGAGAACAGGATTGGGCGCGGTTTGGCCTAGGCCACATATGGAAGCGTTTTTGATGGTGGCGGCCAGGGATTCGAGGTGTTCGATGTCGTCCGCATCCCCCTGCCCTGTGGTAATTTTGTCTAAAGTTTCCAGCATGCGTTTGGTGCCGATGCGGCAGGTGGTACATTTGCCGCAGGATTCGTCTTGGGTGAATTCGAGAAAAAACCGTGCGATGTCCACCATACAGTTGTCTTCGTCCATGACGATTAAACCGCCGGATCCCATCATGGATCCGATGGCAAGCAAATTGTCGTAGTCTATGGCGATGTCGAGCATGTCTGTGGGGATGCAGCCGCCAGAAGGGCCGCCGGTTTGGGCGGCTTTGTATTGTTTGCCGTTGGGAATGCCGCCGCCGATGTCCTCAATAATAGTACGCAAGGTGGTTCCCATGGGGACTTCGATGAGACCGATGTTTTTGATTTTGCCGGCCAAGGCGAAAACTTTGGTGCCTTTGCTTTTTTCAGTGCCGATGGAGGAGAACCATGAGGCGCCTTGGCGGATGATGGCAGGGATATTGGCATAGGTTTCGACGTTGTTGATGAGAGTGGGATTGCCCCAGAGGCCGGAAGAGGCCGGGAAAGGCGGCCGTTGGCGGGGTTCGCCCCTTTTTCCTTCAATGGAGTTGAGCAGAGCGGTTTCTTCACCGCAGACAAAGGCGCCGGCGCCAAGGCGGATATCCAGGTTGAAGGAAAAGCCGCTGCCCAGGATGTTGTTTCCCAGTAAGCCCGTTTCTTGCCCTTGGTGGATTGCCCATTTGAGCCGTTCTACGGCCATGGGGTATTCAGCGCGAACATAGATGTAGCCTTGGCCGGCGCCGATGGCGTATCCGGCGATGGTCATGGCTTCTAGAAGCCGGTGAGGATCGCCTTCCAGGATGCTGCGATCCATGAAGGCGCCGGGGTCGCCTTCGTCGGCGTTGCAGACGACGTATTTTTGGCTGCCGGCGGCTTTGTGGGCGAATTCCCATTTCTGGCCTGTGGGGAAACCGCCGCCGCCGCGCCCGCGTAGGCCGGAGGCTTTGAGTTCATTGATGACGTCAATGGGTTGCATTTCCAGCAGGACTTTGGCTAAGGCGAAATACCCGTCCATGGCTATATATTCTTCAATTTTTTCCGGATCGATGACGCCACAGTTGGCTAAGGTAATACGCTTCTGGAGTTGTTGGTTTGGCTGGACAAGCCATTCGGTTACGGGAGCGTGGTTTTCCAGATGGGAGGTCAGGATCGCTTGCGCTTTATCCGGTGTGACATGACCGTAGATGCAGGGTTCGCTGCCCGGTTGGGTGACACTGACAAGAGGTTCGTGGTGACACATACCGGGGCAGCCGGTTTGGATTATTCTCGCGGCGTTGTCGCCTGAATGCCGGACCATGACGCCGTAGACTTCTTTAGCACCGCTGGCGGTGCCGCAGGTTCCCTGGTGGACGTTGACGGTGAGGGTGTGATTTATGTCACGCATAGTGCTGTCGTCTACAGCTTGATTTTTTATTTGTTGTAAGTCAGTCAGAGCCTTGATCTTCATGTGCTTTCACCTTTCGTTGGAAGATAATATTTTTCTATAAGATCCGGCACATCGGCCGGAGTCAAGCGTCCGTAAACCTGATCGCCTATAGTCAGCACAGGTGCCAGGCCGCAGGCACCTAGACAGCGGCAGGGTTCCAGGGTAAACAGTCCGTCCAAGGTGGTTTGGCCGGCTTCGATATTGAGGCGGCGCTCGAATTCAGCGACAATTTCGCCGGCACCTTTGACATAACAGGCTGTTCCCATACAAACGCTGATGGTATGCTTCCCTACAGGTTCTGTGTTGAATAAGGCATAAAATGTTGTGACGCCATAGATTTCGCTTAAGGGAATGTGGAGTTTATTGGCCAGGTAGGCCTGAACATTTTCCGGCAGATAACCGATTTCTTTTTGGGTCTGTTCAAGAATTTGGATAAGCGAGGAACTGCGTTGTAAGCAGTTCTCATTTAATAAGCCCTGCTCGGGGGCGCCGGCGGCAATAATTCTGTCTATCGCGGCGCCCCACGCCGGATCTATGTCAATCTCGTACGGCATTGCTTTGTCACCTCGTATTTTTCGTCTGTGGAAATTTCTTATTGAATAAGCGGGTTCCAGGGTTGAGTCGTAAGATTGCGTTCGATGGTGTCTAGGAGTTCGTCCAGTTCTTCTTGGGTCATATAAGTTAATTCAACAAATTTATCTTCAACGAGGCCGTTGCACCGGAGAAAAAAGTTCTGTTCAAAAGATTTTTGTAGAAGTGGATCGTAGTAGCTTAACCACAAGGTTAAGTAGATTTCTTGATCGAAGGGCGTCGCGCCGCCTTCCGGCCATTCGGATAGATCCAGCAATACGGTTGCGTCGGTTTCTCTGGGAATGGTGCTAAGAATGTGATTGCCTTGTTCATAGATTTTCTGACCTGTTTCGGCCAGGATCATAGTAATTTGGCTCCTGAGGGCTTCGGCGGGATGATCCCCCGCGTTAATAAAATGCATGGATAAAGTCTGATCGTTGGGGGTTTCCAGCTCGGGCAAGCCTTTGATGGAAAAATAAGGGCGGCTGGTTTCCTGCACATGCCGCCAGGTTGAGTACGCTATAAACGCTGTAAAGATGGAGGCTATCGCTAAAATAGAAGCTGAGAGGGTCGCCATGACGGCGGACCAAGACATGGATTCCGCTGGGCTGCCTTTGGCGGAGGCAGATTTGGTGCGGCGTTTGCTCGTTTTCTGTGCGGTTTTGTTCATGATTAATAAGCTTGCTCCAAATAGCGTCATACATATTGATTATTGGCTAAAAGGGTGTTTATTAATCGGCGTAAATTTTTCTAATTATTGACCGGCTAAACAATCAAGGATCAGACGCAAAGTCAAGTTTCCCCCGTTGGAAGGATGACAGAAATTCTTTCCAACCAAACTTATCTCTTCCCCATAGCAAGCCGATTCAAGACAAAACCTGCTCAAGGCGGAGGGGCGGCGGCGGGCCGGGCAAGCCCCCTGCCGGAGCCTTTTCGAAAGTGGCGGCAGCGTTTCTTAGACCTTGGAGCAGAAAAAAAGCGCAAGGCTGCCTTATTTTGCGCTTTCTGCGTAGAGGTCTTAGAAAAGCGCCGCCACGAAGAATGGCTCCGGCAGGGGGCTTGCCCGGCCCGCCGCCGCCCCTCCGCCTTGAGCCGATCTGTTGCATAACGGCGGACAACCGGTGCGTGAGGAAGATCGGCTGGATTACGGGGAGATAAGCGGGCATTACCGATTTGACGCCAGTAAGGTTCCCGCGGAATTTTTGATAGCGTTTTAGTTTTCTTTCGGGTAACCGGATCGCGAATTTTATATTCTAACTGCATCGGCTTGCTGAAATTGCTGCCCGACTGACTCCTGCTTCCTCACTTGCAGTATTCATCCAGCCACTTGGCGACGGATGAAAAATCACTGGCTTCCGCGTAGACGTCAATGGGTTCTTCGTGGTAAGCGGTTTGTCTGGTGGCCGGAGGGTTTTCTTTCAGTGTCATAACGTCAACTGATAAGCCGGTTTTCAGATCAATCAGCTCAAATGTCAATGTACAGCTGTAGGCGTCACCGGCTTTTTTGCCATTAATTTGCCAATAGTAGGTGTCATAATATGTGTAATCCACCGATTGGACTAAATACCAGGAGGCGAAACGGGGGTCGGTAACAGACGACGCGGTTGACCCGCTGAATATTCGCGAACTTGTTCCGCCGCCTTTTTTGTGGTTACCGGGATATTCGGTCGTCATAATGACTTTTTTCCCATTGGCCTCCGGATTCAAAAACCCGGTCAGTTTCATAGCTTCTTCTATATCGTCAGCTGTCCATGTTTGTGTGGATTCCGGCAGATAGTATGCTTGTAGGCCCGGCAGATGATTTTGAAAAAGGGCTTTCGCTTTATCGGTCATTTCTTCGCTTGTGTAGTATTTAACGAGGGTGGGACTTTGCTCGTTGAGCTTGACATGAGAAAGAACTTCCGACAGGCCGCTCTGCTGCTCCAATGCGCCGGGTTCCTGGTACAGGGTGTCAAAAACCTGTTTCAGCAGACTCTCATATCCTTCGGATGACTCGTCGAAAACATTCAGAAAATGTAGATATTTATAGATTGTGGAGGCGGATGCCTCGTGAAGATCTTCGCGCAGGTATTGGGCGGAGAAGTCAAACACCAGCTGCTTTGGTTTGCCTGTCTGGCCGGTAAGCAGACCATTGATAGTGGACATTCTGTTTTCCGTCGGGAAATTGTCGGATTGGAGCGCGTACAGTAAAGCGTTTGCTGCGTATGTGCGGGATCCCGCGCTTTTGTATGTCCAGGTTCCGTCTTCTTGTAAATATCCGGTAATGCGGGAAGGCAGCAGGCCAACCACTTGTTCGAACTTTTCCGGTTCCCAGACCTCATCCGGGGCGTTAAAGCCGGTGAAATTGCTGAGTTCTTTGTACATAGGGCGATTAAGTACCGTCGCGAACAGAAGGATGGTTCCGATGATAACGAGAAAAGCCGCTGTTGCCACAGACCCTGTCAGGATCGGATGGGATTTGAGTTTCTGAGTGATCCCCATAGACGAATTGGGCGCGGGAGCGGTTATGGGCGGAAAGGATCCCATCTCAGGCAGTATTTGCCGAGGATCTGCCATTGGTGCGGTTGGATAGCCCCCGGTTATCGGCACAGCCTGAGAGGGATTGGCCGTGGTGGCTGTTGCGGTTGCAGTTGGAGGGATCTCGACCGCGAATAGAGGCTGAGGGGTTTGAACCGCGGGTTCAAACGATCGGGTCTCGACTTTGGCCACAGGCGGGGTCGCCCAAGTCTCAGCTCCGGCCGCAGGCGGCTGTTCCGGCTGTTTCTGTCCGCAATGGTTGCAAAATATAGCCTCCACTCTGATTCCCTTCCCGCAGAAAACACAAAATCTCTTTTCATTGCCCATAGAAACACCCCCTGCAAAAACACTGCAAAAATACGCCTGTTTATAGTATATGACTTGTTTATAGTGTGAGCTTAATATATATATATATATACTATAACACAGGGCAGCTTTCAGCGGCAACCACCGTGCCATGGGCTGGGTGCATATTTTAAAAGTGCAGGAAGCGACAAAAGAATAAATAGAAATATCCACTGCGGGATTCTCCCGCAACCGAATGGTGAATGGAGATGGATATTATGTGGGCTCGTAACAGTCCCGAGGTAGGGTTTGGAGTCTGCCGCTCCCCAACCCCTGACGTGGCACTGTTACTGGCCAGCTGTTAGCGGTATCTGCCTCCAACTCACCATTGAGTTGCGGGAAAACACCGCGGCAGAAAGCTCTGCTTATCCTTATCGTCAGTTCATGCACTTTTTTAATATGCACCCATGGGCTCAGAAGTCAAAGGGCAGGAAGAAAAATATTCTGAATTATGACCCTTGATTTCGTGGTTAAAAGAATCAAACAAAAGACTCAAGATGTAATTTATAGCCTAAACTTCTCCATATACAAATCGAGCAAAATGTGCTATCATTAATACCCTAAAAAGCACAAAGTAGGTTGTTAGCCGTGTCTGATAGCAAACGGACTCCTTATGTACATGAACCCCTTTGGGACGTATGGCGTATCGAATCCCTCATAGGAGAAGGTTCTTGCGGCCAAGTCTACCGTATTTGCCGGAAAGATCCCGCGTCGGAGCAAGACCCTAGTTTCGGGAAAACCTATTATTCGGCTGTCAAAATCATCTCTTTGCCTCAAAACGAAGTCGAAATAAGGCAGTTGGAGAGCAGAGGGTTCGACCAAATAGCGATTGATAATCTTTATCGGGAACTCGTTACGGATATTGTGTCCGATATAGAACTGATGGGCCAATTCGACAGAGATTATCATATTGTCAGCTACAAGGAATGCAAAGTTATCGAGAACCGAACCTCGATTCACGGAATCTCGTCTTGGGATATTCTTATACGCATGGAACTGCTCCGGCCTCTTCTTGCCCAACTGGTCGTGAAACCGCTCTCTCCCGCCGATGTTGTTAACCTTGGTGTTCATATTTGCCGCGCGTTGGAAGTGTTTCATGAAAACGATGTCATCCATTGGAATATTAGGCCCGAAAACATTTTTGTTACCCTTCGCGGCGATTACAAATTGGGAGACTTTGGTATCGGCAGACAAATCCAGAGCGTCCTGACCGGCCAGCCTCAAGATGAAACCCACGGAACCACAGCGCCGGAGGTTTGTAAGGGCGAACCGTCCGGAGCCGCAGCGGATACATACTCGCTGGGTTTCGTTATGTATAAGCTGCTCAATCAGAACCAGGATCCGTTTTTGCCGGAGTCCCTACAGCCGGTTACGGATGACGATTATAAAAACGCGCTGACGCGGCGGATCAATGGTGAGCCGCTGCCTGACCTCAAAGGTGTTAGCCATGAACTGAACGCTCTTTTGCTGAAAGCCTGCGCCTATGACCAACAGGAGCGGTTTGCTGATCCCGCGTCCATGCGCCGGGCCTTGGAATCCCTTGATGAAAGAAGCGGTGTTATGCCGGTGCCAATGTCCCCGCAGCGGGAGGCCAAGCTGTTGAGAAACGCGCGACCGAACATCGTACAATCAGAGGGTGTTCAACCCGAGGGTGCGCTGCCGGAGACCGTGCTGCCGGATGTTTTGACGGATGCTCAGCCGGATGTTTTGCCGGAGGACGCAAGGCAACAAGCTGGGTTCCCGCAAGAGGATCTGTCTCAGACAACCGCCACGCAAATCATGGCACAGTCAAATGATCTGTTGCCGGAGGGCATTGAGCCGAAGTCTGCCAAGCCTAAGACTGTCAAGGGTTCCTCTTTTTTCAGCAAAAAGAAAGTTCCCCTGCTGATCGGTTTTGTTTCCGTGGCAGCGTTGGCCCTGGTTGTGGCTGTCGTTGTCTTGATCAACATCCTCAATACCAGGTATGCTATCAGCATTGACGGACAAACGGATATTCTTCTGGCCAACGAAACAGAAGCCTGGGCGGTGCTAGATGAATTAATCTTATATTATTCCGGCCTTGTTGACGCCGACATGGTGAGGATTTCCTCTTTTAAATATGAAGAGGACGTGCAGGTTGTGAAGCAAAAAGCACCCGCCTCAGATGTTATGAATGAGGATGAGGCTTTGCAAGCCCTGATCCAAGGGAAAATAATTACCTCTTCGCACACGGCCGCGGCAGGAGAAACCATCCGGGAAATCGCGGAGAAGTATGGTGTCGTGCCGGAGGTTATTATTGCTGAGAACGAAGCGTTGGCGGAGGAAATGGAGGAAACGGAGGAAGCGCCGGAAGAGAAAACCCTTCTGCCGGAAAGCCCGTTGACGGAGGGCGCCATAGTCAAGTTGGTTGTTGTTCAGCCTTATCTCCATGTGATTATTGAATGCGTCTGCATGATGACGGAAGATATTGATTTTGTAACGGAAACGGAGCAAGACGACAGCCTCGTCTTGGATACAACAGAGGTTCGTCAAGAGGGTGAAAATGGCTCTAAGGTGGTGGCTTACGCCTGTATTCTAAATAACGGGATTTTTGTGGAGAAGACCGTCCTTGAGGAAACCGTTACGAAAGACCCTGTGCCCGAGATTGTTATGGAGGGAACCAAGCATCCGATTTTTGCTATTGAGAGCAGCAATCTGAGCAATGAGGAAATGCTGCAATATATTATCAACAAGGAGAGCGGCGGAAACATCTATGCCATAAGTAAGAGCGGACAGCATAAAGGGATTGGTCAGATGTTGGAGATTCACTATCAGACATATGCCGGCATGAGCTATGCGGAGACCCTTGAACAACCGGATCCTTATATGGTTCAAAAAAATGCCATGCTTGGTTATATTGCGGCTCGATATGGGTCAATTGAGGCGGCGTACAACTACTGGTTAAGAAACCACTCGTATTGATAAAATTTTTAAATAATATTGTTATTAAGCCGGCTGCATGAATCGGCTTTCATACGGAATTTCGTTTCGCCTCTTATTGAATATCGCTTCTTTATGAACGCTTAGTCCGTTCTGAAAGTTTTGGCCCAGACAAGGAACGAAGGCAACAGAGCATCGTAATCTTTGGCAGCGCTATAAAACTGAACAAACCAAAACGCGTCTTTCCCCTTGAATACCACAGCAAAATAAGTGAATTCAAGGTTGGTCGCCTCTTCTTTTTCGCTATAGGTAAAACAGGTCAGACCATCCCTTTTCTCCACCTTCACATCTAATGAATTCGCCTCGATAATCATATCCGCATAAGCATCCAAGGTAATACGCCCCGGATTATCGAAGTCGGCAAACCCCTCTTTTAGCATCATCACACCCGCATTGTTTGACACATAAGCCACCGTCTGCGTCAAAACATCCATCTTTCTAAAATTAGGCGGTAAATCAATGCTCATTCCCGCTTCCGAAAAAGTTGTGTTGATCAACGAAGGATCCCGGGACTCAGCATCAAAAGGTTCGACAGTAAAAGATTGTGCCCATTTTATGAATTTGTTTGTCTTGTATTTCTCATAATCCTTCTGGTCACAGGAAAACTGGACAAGCCAGAAGGCATCACTACCTTTGAATATTGTAGCAAAAGAAATTATTTTTTTCCCATTACTCGCTCTCTGATACTCGAAACATATCAGACCGTTCTCTTCCTTGATAATGGAATCATGTTTGTTGACCTCGATTACCTTTTCCGCATATTGCTCCAACGTCAAATTAACAATACTATAATTCATTTCCTCCAATATTGAGAAATCTTCCTTAATAATAGAAACCACGGCTTCTCTAGAAGTATAGTAGGCTGTCATCTCCACTCTTTCGCTTTCCACAAAATTCCTGGGCAGAGCAATGGACATACCCGCTTTGGAAAAAGTCTTCTCGGTTGCTGATAAAGACGGCAGACAACCCGTCAGCAACACAGAAGCGCATAGCAGAACCACTGAGAACAGGAATTTGGGTGATTTGTACTCCCCAGCCACATTGAGTATAATGGAACAAAACGGAACATGCTTATGGCATTAAGCGGTAAGGAGGGGCCTTTATGCATTGTACAAAAAAAATCACAGAAGACATAACATGGGTTGGCGCCAATGACAGGCGCTTGGCTATGTTTGAAGGCGTTTATTCCGTTCCGGGCGGCGTATCCTACAATTCATATCTTCTCAAGGATGATAAGACGGTCTTGTTCGACACGGTGGACAAAGCGGTGCGGGAGAGATTTCTGGAGAACCTTTCGGAAGCGTTGGGAGAACGCGGGCTTGATTATCTTGTGGTGCAGCATATGGAGCCCGATCATTCCGCGGCGGTACAAGATGTGCTGGCCCGATATCCGGGTCTAAAGATTGTCTGCAACGCCAAAACCCTGCAGTTCATCAAGCAATTCTTTGATTTCGACCCAGAGGCCCGTGTTTTGATAGTTAAGGAAGACGACACCTTAAATACAGGCAGGCACGTTTTGCGTTTTCTGATGGCGCCAATGGTGCACTGGCCTGAGGTTATGGTCACATATGATTCAACGGATAAAATCCTGTTTTCCGCGGACGCGTTTGGTTGCTTTGGCGCTCTGAACGGCGCTGTTTTTGCCGATGAGGTGGATTTTGCGAAAGACTATATGGACGAGACAAGACGCTATTACGCGAATATTGTCGGCAAATACGGCACACAGATGAGAGCGTTGCTGAATAAGGTGTCCGCGTTGACGGTCAATATGATTTGTCCTCTACACGGTTTTGTCTGGCGCGATCATATTAAGGATATTGTTGAGAAATATTCCCTTTGGAGCCGCTATGAACCCGAAGAGGCCGGCGTCATGATCGCTTACGCGTCCATTTATGGTCATACGGAAAACGCCGCGGAGATACTCGCTTGCCGGCTGCGTGACAGCGGTGTCAAAACGGTTATGTTTGATGTTTCCGTTACCCCGGCGTCGGAAATTGTTTCGGCGGCGTTCAAGTGGAGCCATCTGGTATTTGCGTCCGCGACCTACAACGCGGGAATATTTGTGACGATGGAGGCTTTGATTTCGGATCTTGCTGCCCATAATATTCAGAACCGCACCGTCACTTTTATTGAAAACGGTTCCTGGGCGGTCACAAGCGGCGGTTTGATCCGCGCTCAATTGGAGAAATGCAAAAACATCAGATTCCTTGACGGTATGATCAGCTTAAAATCCAGCCTGAAAGCGGATCAGCTCAAAGAAATCGGAGCCATGACGATGGCGATTGTTTCTTCATTTCCGGATTCTCCGAGGCCTGCTTTGCCGGGGCTATCGGCTATTTCTCAAAGGGCTGACGCCGCCATTGATCATGCCGCTCTGAATGTTGTGGATCGTGACGCGATGTTCAAATTGTCCTATGGTCTGTTCGTGCTGACCGCCAGAGACGGCGCCAAGGACAACGGATGTATTATCAACACGGTAACACAAATAACCGAGTCGCCTACAAGGGTTGCTGTGGCTGTCAGCAAGGCCAACTATACCCACGAGATGATTGTTAGAACAGGAGAATTTAACGTATCTATCTTGACAGAACACGCGCCTTTTGGTGTTTTTGAGCAATTCGGCTTTCGCAGCGGCAGAGACGCTGATAAATTCGTGGGGTGCGGCTATGATACACGTTCGGCCAATGGCATCCGGTACGTGCCGGAACATACCAACGGCGTGATTTCCGCGAAAGTAACCCAGACCCTTGATTATGGCACACATACACTGTTTGTAGCGGACGTCACAGAAGCTCTTGTATTATCAAAAGAGCCAAGCGCGACCTATCAATACTATTTTGATCATATTAAACCCCTGCCCCAAGCGCCCAAGGAAGCCCAAAAGGGTTTTGTCTGCAAAATATGCGGCTACGTCTATGAAGGCGACGCTATGCCGGAGGATTATATCTGTCCTTTGTGCAAGCATGGTGTGGAGGATTTCGAGCCGCTTGTGTGAGCCTTGTCAATTGACAATCTGACCTTCCCCATAAACCAAATATTTGCAGGTGGTCAATTCCGGCAGCCCCATGGGTCCCCGGGCGTGCAGCTTCTGGGTGCTGATACCGATTTCGGCGCCAAAACCGAAGCGGTTTCCGTCGGTGAAGCGGATGGAGGCGTTGACATAAACCGCCGCGGCGTCCACTTCCTTGAGGAACCGCTGAGCGGCCGGGTAGCTTTCGGTGAGGATGGCTTCAGAGTGTTTGGTGGAGTATTGATAGATATGATCCAGGGCTTCGTCCATACCGGCGACGGTTTTCATGTTCAGGATCATGTCGTTGTGTTCGGTCTGCCAGTCTTCTGCCGTGGCAGGCCGGGCGTCCGGGATATGAACAAGGGTCTTGGGGCAGGCGCGCATTTCCACCGGGCCTTTGTCGCCGTTGGTCAGCATGTGGGCCAAGCGGGGCAGGAATTCGGCGGCGACGGCTTCGTCAACAAGCAGGGTTTCTAAAGCGTTGCAGACGCCGGGTTTGTCTGTTTTGGCGTTGTAGACGATCGAGAGGGCCTTGTCCAGGTCGGCTTCGCCATGGACATAGGTATGGCAGACGCCGGCGCCGGTTTCAATAACAGGCACGGTGGCGTTGGCGACGACGCTTTGGATCAGACCGGCGCCACCCCGGGGAATGATGACGTCCACATAACTGTTCATACGCATGAGCTGTTCGGCATAAGCGCGGTCTCCTGCCGGAACGAGCTGAACGGCGGCGGCGGGCAGCCCGGCGGCGGCTATGGCTTCCGCGATCAGGCGGACCAGGACTTTGTTGCTTTCGGCGGCTTCACTGCCGCCCCGCAGCAGGCAGGCGTTGCCGGATTTGAGGCATAGAGCCGCCGCGTCGACGGTGACATTGGGGCGGGCTTCATAGATAATGCCGATAACGCCGAGGGGGGTGCTGATTTTTTCAATGCGCAGGCCGTTGGGCCGGGTCCACATCTCTCCCCTGCCCACCGGATCGGGTAACTGAATGACGTCCCGGACGCCTTCGCAGATACCGTCGATTTGCTTGGGGGTCAGGAGGAGCCGGGTAAGCAGGCTTTTGCGCAAACCTTTTGCCTCCGCGTTGGCCATATCGATGGCGTTGGCGTCGAGGATTTCCTGGGCGTGTTCTTGCAGGGTGTCCGCGATATTTTGCAGAGCGGCGTTTTTGGTTGCCGTTCCCGCGGGCATAAGAAGGCGGGAGGCTTGTTTGGCTTGTTCGCCTATGGTTATGAGTTCGGGTTTGAGTTCCATGGTGGTTCCTCCTTTTCATCATCGGCAGGGTCGTCTATCGGATTTTAATATCAAAGGATATGCTTTGTAGGAGCAATAGGAAAAGTATATCATGGCCCAACAGAAAACTAAAGTATCTCATAGGTGCCCTGCCAAAATGCCGTGCCAATCAGAACGGCGCCGGCGCCGGCCTCTAAGGTTCTCGCGGCATCCTCGCGGCAGGAGATGCCGCTTTCGCTGATGACAAAAGTTCCTCGGGGGGCTGCCTTGATCAACTCCAGGGTCAGATCCACCGTGCCGGCGTCTTTCTCCAAAACGGTGATGTCCTTGTTGTTGATACCGATGATCCTGGCGCCTATGTTTTTTGCCAGCTCCATTTCGGCCGGCGTATGCACCTCCACCACCGGTTCCAAGCCCAAGGATAAAGCCATTTCATACAGCGCGCCCAGCGCGCCGCTGCTGCTGGCCGTTTCACCGGGAATCTGTGTTATTGTTGAGCAAATCAACAAGACCCCCCTGGCGCCGCAGTCGAGGGTTTCGCGCAAGTCATCTTCGGTTTTGATAAAATCCTTGCGCAAAACCGGCAGGCTGACGGTTTTGGTGATGGCGCGCAAGAGAGCGAGAGAGCCGCCAAAATGTTCTTCCTCGGTAACAACCGACAATCCCAGAACCCCCGCAATCTCCAGGCGGCGGGCGACTTCAAGGGGATCTCTCCCCTTGAACAAGTCGCCATGTTGGGGTGATAGAGGTTTAAAATCTATGATGATTTTATCCATGATATCCGTGGATGGCTTAGACAGCATTGGACATTTCCCTCAGCGCCACCAACTTTCTTTGGGCATCGCCGCTTGCGATGAGGGTTTCAGCCAACGCGACGCCTTCCTTGAAATCCGCCGCTTTGCCGCCGACGACCAAAGCGCCGGCCGCGTTGAGCACGATAGCGTCTTTGTTGGCATCTTGGAGCTTTCCGGCAAACACGTTCTTAATCACCGCCGCGTTGTCTTGAGGTGTTCTGGACTGGATGTCCGCAAGATCACAACGCGCGAGACCAAAATCCTCCGGCTGGATTTCGAAGGTGGTTATTTCACCGTGACGCAGATGGTTGATGCGGGTTTTGCCCAGCAAGGAGATTTCGTCCAGGCCGTCCAGGCCGTGGACAAACATGGCGTTTGTGTAGCCAAGCTCTTTGGCCACGTATGTCACCGTATCAAGAAGATCCGGTTTGTAAACGCCCAGCAGGTGTCTCGGGGCAAAAGCGGGATTGATCAGGGGGCCAATGATGGTATAGAAAATCGTTTTGATCCCCAAGTCGGCTTCAGCCGGCAAAACCTTGCACATCACAGGATGGAACAAGGGGGCGTATAGGAAAGCGATGCCGATATCCTCAATCATTTTCTCCACCTGACCGGGGGTCAGATTGATGTTGACGCCCAAGGCTTCCAACACGTCCGCGCTGCCGGACAAGCTGGCCAGGGAGCGGCTGCCGTGTTTAGCCACGGGGATGCCCGCCGCCGCCGCGACGATGGCTGTGGCGGTGGAGATATTGACGGTCGAAAGACCGCCGCCTGTGCCGCAGGTATCCATAAGCTCCCCCGATACTCGCGGCCGCAGGGGCACGCAGTTATCACGCATGGCCATAGCGAAATGCGCCAGTTCATCTTGTGTGGCGCCTTTCATCAGCAGGGCGACCTGGAAGCCGGCGATTTGAACATCTGACACTTCGCCGGCGTTAATGGCCGCGATCAGCGCACTGATGTCTTCTTTGGTCATTTCTTGATGGTTTGTGACCTTAGACAAAACTTCTTTATACATTTTTTAGATAATCTCCTTAAGGAATTGTTTGATGTGGGGGCCGCTGGTGCCGCCGTGTTCCGCGATGATTTTCACGATGGCGCTGCCAACAATGACGCCGTCGGCGATGTTGCGCATGTGCCGCGCCTGCTCAGGTGTCGAAATGCCAAAACCAATATAGACAGGGGTCTGGGTGACGTCTCTGATCTGGTTCACAATACTGGCCAGATCCGTGTCGAATTCGCCACGGACGCCGGTCACGCCCATTGAGGATACCAGATAAATGAACCCGGTGGCTTCTTTGGCCAGCATTTGTACCCGCTCCGCTGAGGTTGGCGCGATCAGGGTAATCAGGTGGACGCCGTACGCGTCGGCAAAGACCGCCGCTTCGCCGCGTTCCTCGAAAGGCAGGTCGGGAATGATGACGCCGTAGACGCCGCATTGCCCGCAGCGTTGGAAGAACCGGTCGTAACCGTAAACGAAAACAGGGTTAGCGTAGGCCAGGAGCACCATTTTATCGAAGGAAACGGTTTCCAGCATGGCAAAGACTTTGTCGGTGGTCGTGCCGTTGGCCAAGGCGCGGTTATTGGCAGCTTGAATGACTTCTCCTTCGGCAATGGGGTCTGAGAACGGCAGACCGATCTCGATAATATCGCTGTGCTGTGCCAGAATGTCGATGAATTCCCGGGTCTTTTCCAGGGAAGGATCGCCGGCGGTGATAAAACTGATAAATTTACTCATACAAATCTTCCCCCTTATAGCGGGCGATGGCGGCCACGTCCTTGTCGCCGCGTCCGGAGATGTTGACAATAATTGAGCCGTCATAATCTTTCGCCTTTCGTATGGCGTAAGCCACCGCGTGGGCCGATTCAATAGCGGGAATGATGCCTTCGGTTCTGGAAAGGTACTCAAAAGCCGCCACAGCTTCTTCATCGGTGACCGCCACATAGTGTGCGCGGCCCTTGCGGTGCAGGTCGGCATGTTCAGGTCCGATGCCGGGGTAGTCCAGCCCCGCGGATAGGGAATACACCGGCGCGATTTGTCCGTAGTCGTCCTGGCAGAACAAGGATTTCATGCCGTGAAAGATGCCGGGTTTGCCCTTGGCTATGGTCGCGGCGTTGTGTGGGGTATCCAAGCCCAGCCCTGCCGCTTCGCAGCCGATCAGCGCCACCTGGTCGTCGGGAATGAAATGGTAGAAGACGCCCATAGCGTTGCTGCCGCCGCCGACGCAAGCGATGACGGCTCTGGGCAGTTCCCCTTCAAGATCCATGATCTGCCGGCGGGCTTCTCGGCTGATGACGCTTTGGAAATCCCGCACCATCATGGGAAAGGGATGGGGTCCCATGACCGAACCCAAAACATAGTGGGTATCGTGAACACGTCTTGTCCACTCCCGCATGGTTTCATTCACCGCGTCTTTCAAGGTCTGGGTGCCGGACGTGACGCTGTGCACCTGCGCGCCCAGCAGTTTCATGCGGTAGACATTGAGGGCCTGTCGTTCCATATCCTCCCGGCCCATGAAAACCTCGCATTCCATGTTGAAAAGGGCGGCGGCTGTAGCTGCAGCCACCCCGTGCTGGCCGGCGCCGGTTTCAGCAATCAGGCGGGTTTTGCCCATCCTGCCGGCCAGCAGGGCTTGCCCCAGCACGTTGTTGATTTTGTGAGACCCGGTGTGATTCAGGTCTTCGCGTTTAAGGTAGATTTTTGCGCCGCCCAGGTCTTTGGTCATGTTGCCGGCGAAATACAAACGAGAGGGGCGACCGGCGTAAGTGTTGAGCAGCTCCGACAGTTCGGTGTTGAAAGCGTCGTCTTTTTTGTAGTATGCGTAAGCTTGTTCCAGCTCTGTGACCGCGTTCATCAGGGTTTCCGGCACATATTGGCCGCCGAATTCACCAAATCTTGCATTCATGGGCAACCTCCATAATCTTCTCAAAAGATTTTTCTCCGTTATCTTCTACGCCGCTTGATATATCAATACAATAGGGATTGAACGCCATCGCTTGAGTGATGTTGGATATATCGATGCCGCCAGCAAGGAAGAACGGTTTGCCGCGATATCCTTCGATAAGTCGCCAGTTGAACATGCCCCCGGTGGAACCTCTTGTGTTTTTGCTGAAGGAATCAAAAAGCACAAAATCGCAGTTCGTGGGTTTGATATCCGCTTGTGTTTGCATTCTGAACGCCTTTATTGTTGGGCAAGGCATCGAATATTCGGCGTCGCCGTGAAACTGCACCAGATCGATCAGGCCTTCGTCAACGATGTCCCGGATGAAATCATAGGATTCATCGATGAAAACGCCGACCGATGGGATCTGAGGATTCAACGCGGACTTCAGAATGCGCGCTGTTTCGACGCTGATCCGCTGACGATGAGGCGTAAAAACAAAACCGGCGTAATCGACTGCCCCTTTGTTGACGCAGTCTATATCATGTAACGTTTGCAGTCCGCAAATTTTCAGTTTCATAATGACCTCCCAAGCGCGTATAGCGAGCGCACGTATCATACAAAAAGAGCGTACCAGCTTATCACTGACACGCTCTTCACTGTTTAAGGAATATGTTACAGGGGCATAACCTTAACAGGACGTGGTTCAGTGAAATGCGCCGCAACACGCCATTGCCAAGTATAAACCGCTGTTTGCGCTGTGTTCACCCGAACCCCTCCTAAACGAATATCTTAACGGAATCATATCAGAGGAATTGCCGGTTGTCAAGAAAATAAATTTCTGCGCTTCAGATCGTCTTCCAAGTCCGGCTTTCTTCATAGTGAACGATGAGCTTTTCCGCCTGATCAATAATATCCTTGTCATAGTCCATATGGCTGAGCAGTTTTATGGCGTTTCTTGTTGCGGAGGGACCTGGTTTGAGTCTGTAATCAAAACGGATACCGTCATCTGTTATCTGTTCGCTGAAATGATAGTTGTCAAAAGTATCGGCAAGGATATCGGTTAATTCAATGTCATGAGAAGCAACCAAACACAGACAATCCTGCCGGTGCACATAGGCCAGAACCGAGGCTGAAGCCGCGATCCGCTCTATGGTATTGGTTCCTCTTAAGATCTCGTCGATATAGCATGTGCAGGGGCCGTGCCCCATGAAATCCAGAATTCTCTTCAAGGATTTGATTTCGATAACAAAGTAGCTGTCTCCGTCTTGGAGACTATCGCGCAAGGCCATAGAGGTGGCGACCAGAGAAAACCTTGTTGCAAAGCTTCGCGCCGTACAGGTATTAAGCGTTTGCGCCAGAATACCGTTAATAGCGAGGGCTTTGATAAAGGTTGACTTCCCGGAGGCGTTTGAGCCGGTTATCACACTGTCGTTGTTGATGACGCCCGTATTGGTCACGGGCGATGAAAGCAGCAAATGGTAAACATCTGTGAACGCCATGGTGTTGTCCTCATGGAACTCCGGTACGGCATAATGGGGAAGGCTCTTTCTAAAGGAAAGCAGGCATTGCGTGAGGTCAATTTCCCCCACCGCTCGGTACAGATTGTGAAATTCCCTTTGGCAGTCCATAGCCTTCTGAACGATTTTGTTGTAGTTCCTTATCTCAGACAGGAATAAGATTCGGACATATTCGGCGAGAAAAGACATTTCATTGAGGTTCCCGGGAGCACTGGCGCCTGCGGCAATTCCCGCCAAAGGTTTCAACACCTGATAATTCTCATGAACCGCTTGCCACTGAGGAAAAGGCTTCAGTCCCTCCAATCGGCCGAGTTTTTGGCAGCAAAAGAGCAGGGAGGAAAAATATCGTATGGCAGGAAGTGCGCTCTCGATTCTTCCTTTTGCTCCGTAATGGAGAATGAGATTGATGATGAAGGAACCTACAAGGCACAGAACGCCCGCGGTAAGATTAAAAATCAGCAGAAATGCGCTCAAAACCGGTATGGCGGCCAATATTTTGTAGACAAAGGGGGCTGCCGGCAGGTGTTTTTTGTCTTTGTTGAAAATAAAGGAGGCGAGCCCGTTATAGTTCTCTTTGCCTAATTTTGCCAGGGCTGTCTGCATGAGCAGACGGTCTTCCGGATGAGTCTCCAGGTGTTCCAGCAACCCTTCTCTTTTCTCTAAATCGGCAGGGGTTAATGGGAGCTCATGCAAACAGTTGTAAAGATACTCTTCTCCAATCGAGGACAAGCATACATTGATCCGCCCGAAAACCTTGTCCATCTCCAAATCGCTCCAAGTGATCTGGTCAACGCGTCTCTCATGACTGCCCGCGAGATCCCTATTATAATGGGAATACATCTGAACGCTGTCCAATTCAAATTCCGCTTCTGGCGGCGCTTGGCCAAATGACGACGTCAGAAAAACCAGCAGCTTCTTGTTAGCCCTACGGCTGGAAGAAACCGCTACAAGAGCGACAATAATTGTGGCAAGGGACAGCAAGAGTGCGTATTCCATGAAGCATCACAACCACTCTTTTTTGATTATTCATGATCAATGGTTTAATACAGAAATCGCAATCACTTTTAATCCCAAATGGATACCCAAGACAGGCCCTATCTTTTGCAGAGTTATGGTGATATGAGAAAAAGCGTCATTGATAATATGATAAAGGTTTGTCGCCAGACGATTGTCGCCGATATAGCTGATCACAACATCCTGGGTGTCCTCACTGATTTTCGTCATAAAGTTTTTGATAATTTCCGTGTTGCCGTGAGCGACGCTGTCAGAAATTACCGCCCCATCTTTACAGAGCAGAATCGGTTTGTTGTTCAAAAACGTGCCGACGCTCATGCGAACGAACCCGATGCGGCCGCTCTTGCGTAGGGGCGTCATGTCGTCTACCGAGAAGGCGATGGTAATTTTGTCGCGAATGGACGGCAAGGTATTCATAATATCGTGAAGTCTCAAACCCTGATCAATCAGTTTCTTTGCTTCCTTAATCAGCAGGTAGAGTCCACCTGCCACATACTGGCTGTCAAAAACAGCAATATTTGTACTCTCAGTTTGTTTTGCCGCCATGTGAGCTATACCATAGGCGCCGCTAAGCCGGGAAGAAATCGTGATGCACAGAACCTCATTATTTCTCTGCAGTTCTTCCTCAAAACAGCTGAGAAAAGCCGATAGATTCGGATGCGCTGTCGAATAAGCGCCGGTTCCCTTGAGAAGATTCTCAAAGTCCCCGTTCTGGTCGCTGAAAGACTCGCTGAAACTCTGCCCGTCAACGTTGTAGTTAATGGGGATGACCCGTATCCCCAAGGCTTGGGCTTCGCTCTTTTTGAAATAAGAACTTGAATCTGTCACAATCGTAATCATTGTAAGGTATCCCCCCTATTCGCCCGAACACCGGTTTTCTTTGTCAATTGGCAATTGTTAACAGATACTAGCAACTGGCAACTGCTAACGGTCAACTGCCCCAATTCTCCTGAACCGGTTATATCTTCGCTCGGTCAATTCGTTTGGCGGCAGGGCTTGATATGTTTGCACCGCCATCATAAGCTGCGACCGCAATGTGTCAATCAAGGTTTTGTCTTCGGGAATGACGCGTTCAATAATCTGCAGGCTCAGCAAGTCCTCCGCCGTGAGCTTCAAGAATTCACTGGCTTCCTTAGCCTTGGTGTTATCTTTCCAAAGAATGCTGGCGCACCCTTCCGGTGAAATAACCGAATAGATAGAATTTTCCAGCATCCAGACCTCATTGGCGACGGCCAGAGCTAAGGCGCCGCCGCTGCCGCCTTCACCGATAATAACGGATATAATGGGTGTTTTGAGCGTCATCATTTCCATCAGGTTCTGTGCAATCGCTTGACCTTGGCCGCGCTCTTCAGGGCCGATACCGCAATAGGCCCCAGATGTATCCACGAAGCAGATGACGGGGCGATGAAACTTCTCCGCCAGTTTCATCTGACGCAGCGCTTTACGGTATCCTTCGGGATGAGCGGAGCCGAAATTGCGCATCGTGCGCTCTTTTACGCTGTGCCCTTTTTCAATGCCGACGACGGTTACCGGTATGTCGCCGAGATAGGCGATGCCCGTTACGATAGCTTTATCATCTGCATAATAACGATCGCCATGCATCTCCAAAAATCCTTTGAAGACAGCATTGATGAGATCAAGGGAAGTGAATCTATCTTTAGCACGGGCAGCGGATACTTTTTCATAGGCGTTCATCTTGTTCACTCCTTTCTGTGCGCGGGCCGGAGCTGTGCATTTTCAGGAGCTGGGCTAAATATTTTTTTTGTTTGGTTCTGTCTACGATGTTGTCAACAAAGCCATGTTCGAGCTGGAATTCTGATCGTTGAAAGCCTGGAGGGAGTTTCTTTCTAATGGTTTGCTCAATGACTCTAGGACCGGCAAACCCTATCAACGCGTGAGGTTCCGCCAAAACAACGTCTGCTTCCATGGCAAAACTGGCGGTAACGCCGCCAGTGGTGGGGTTGGCCAGCACACAGACAAAGAGATTGCCGCCGTCGCTGTGTTTTTTGACGGCACCGCTGGTTTTGGCCATCTGCATGAGCGAAACTATGCCTTCCTGCATACGCGCGCCGCCCGAGACGGTGAAGCCAACGACGGGCATGTTTTCAGCCTGAGCGCGTTCAAATGTCCGGGTGATTTTTTCTCCTGTGACGTTGCCCATGCTGCCCATCATGAAGAAGGGTTCCATGACGAATAGCGCTGTCTTGTGCCCGCCGATTTCACAGGCGCCACAGATCACGCTGTCGGATTCGGCGCTTTGCAGCCGCGCGGCGGCAAGTTTTTCGTCATAGCCGGGGAAAGCGAGGATATTATGGGGCGTTAATTCTTTGTCGGATTCGGTGAAGGTGTCGGCGTCCGCTATTATATGAATGCGTTGGCGGGCGTTTATCTGAAAATGATACCTGCAATAGGGACAAATGTGCATCTGGCTTTCCAATTCATCTAAAGTCAGCGTTTTTTTGCACCGGTCGCAGACGATCTGAGAAGCCATGACGATGTCGCTTGCGCATGGTATGGGTTTCCCATGGCCTTCCAAGGGGTTTTTTGGTGTTTCGAATCTCATAAATAGGCCTCCAAATAATCTGTTGTGTATGTGGAATTGACAAATTCTTCAGCGGATAATATGTCCGCCTGAAAGGAGGCGTTATGCATAACGCCTTCAATAATTAACTCGCAAAGGGCCGCCTTCATTTTGCGGATGGCTTCGTCTCTGGTTTTGGCATGAACAATGAGCTTGCCTATCATGGGATCGTAAAAGGGCGGGATAGTATAGCCTTGATAAATCGCGGTATCGAAGCGAATCCAGGGGCCGTTGGGAATGTGCAGCATTTCTATTTTGCCCCAGGACGGCTGAAAGTTTTGGTAAGGGTTTTCGGCGTTGATACGACATTCAATAGCATGGCCTTTGAATTCGATGTCTTTCTGTGTGAAGTCGAGTTTCATGCCTGATGCCACACGTATTTGCCATTTTACGAGGTCTATGAGTGTCACCATTTCGGTTACGGGATGTTCCACTTGCAGACGGGTGTTCATTTCCATGAAATAGAAGTTGCCTGCTTGATCATACAGATATTCAATGGTGCCCGCTCCCCGGTATTTTGCAGCGATGCCCGCGTTGACAGTCGCGTCAATCATACGCTGGCGCGTATCTGCCGACATGATTTCCGCCGGGCTTTCTTCTATGAGTTTTTGGTTTTTGCGCTGGGTTGAGCAATCGCGTTCGCCGAGGCAGACCACATTACCGAAATGATCGGCGAGAAGTTGCATTTCGATGTGTTTGACAGGGTGCAGATATTTTTCCATATACACGGCGCCGTCTCCGAAAGCGGCCGCCGCTTCTGAGGTTGCCGTCTGATAGGCTTGATCCAGTTCAGCCATAGAATGGATAAGACGTATGCCACGGCCGCCGCCGCCCGAACGCGCCTTAATGAGCAACGGAAAGCCGATTTTTTCAGCTTCATTTTTGGCGTGGGAGACGTCTTTTACCAGATCGCAGCCGGGAATTATCGGAACGTCAGCGTCCCCCATGGTTCTTCTGGCCATATCTTTGTCGCCCATGAGGGAGATGGTTTCAGCGTCAGGCCCTATAAAGGCGAGGCCGTTTTCCGCGCAGAGTTTGGCGAAAGCCGCATTCTCTGCCAGAAAGCCATACCCGGGATGGATGGCTTCCGACTTTGTGGCAACCGCCGCGGAAAGAATCGCGCTCATATTCAGGTAGCTGTCTTTGGACAAGGGCCCGCCGATGCAATAGCTTTCATCAGCCAAGTTGACATGCAGCGATTCACGGTCGGCTTCAGAAAAGACAGCCACTGTGGAGACGCCCATTTCCCGGCAGGCACGGATAATACGAACTGCGATTTCTCCCCGGTTGGCGATCAGAATTTTTAAGAACATAGGCTAGTCCTCCCGCGTAACAGCAAAAGACAAGTCTCCGTAGACGCAGAGTTTATCTGCCACGTATCCTTCGCTTTTCACAAAATAGAACGCGCCCTTTTGGGATATCAGCCGGCTGGTGAAGGTGAGCGTGTCGCCGGGTGCGACTTTATTTTTGAATCTAACGTTCTTCAGCCCTGTAAAATAGGGCGTGAATTTGCCGCCGCCGGTATTTACCAAAAGACAGGCGGATTGGGCCATCATCTCACACAAAATCACACCGGGCACAACAGGGTTGTCCGGAAAATGTCCCTGCAAGAAGAATTCGTCGCCCCGGACAGTATACCGGCTTCTGGCTGTTTCACCAACCAGCTCTGTTTCGTCGATGAGCAGCATAGGTTCCCGGTGTGGAAGGATGCTTTTTATGGCTTCTCTGTTCATAGTTACTCCCTTAAAACATTTTGAATAGCACTTGGCCATATTCGGCGATGTCGCCATTTTTAATACATATGTCAACGATTTCGCCGTCTTGTTCTGCTGTGATCTCATTCATTAATTTCATGGTTTCGATAATGCCAAGGACATCGCCTTTTTTTACTTTGCTGCCAACGCTGACAAAGGTCTCAGACTCCGGTGACGCTGCCGAATAGAACACGCCAACCAGCGGGGATTTCACCTCATGCAACCGGCTAAAATTAACCAATTCCAAGGGGTCATTGCCGCCGGCGATTGCCGCTGAAGTGCCTGTTGCCGGTATCGCCGTGGTTGCCTGCGCTGAAACGGGTTGGGTGAAGGATTCCTTTTCAATTCGAATATGTGTTTCTCCCTCGCTGATCTCCAGCGAAGTCAGCCCGTAAGCAGAAAGAATTTCCACCAACGCTTTTACATTTTTAATATTCATAAATGAACCGCCTTACATAGCCAATTTCCTATTGAGCTAATTTGTTCAGAACGATACCGGCGTTGTGACCGCCGAATCCCAGGGAAATTGAGAGAGCTTTATCAATATCGTGATTTCGTGCGGTGTTCGGCACATAATCGAGATCGCAATCCGGGTCAGGTTCTTTATACCCAATTGTTGGAGGGATTATACCGGTTTCCAGGGCCTTAACGGTGGCAATGGCTTCCACACCGCCAGCCGCGCCGAGCATGTGGCCGGTCATGGACTTGGTGGAACTGATCGGGATTCTGTAGGCCATTTCCCCAAAGACAGCTTTTATGGCCAGGGTTTCTGATTTGTCGTTTAAAGGTGTTGAAGTTCCATGGGGGTTGATGTAGAGACTTTCGCCGACGTCGGCGGAGGATGGGCTTTGTGAGGATTCCTCCACAGCAAGTCGGATCATTTCTATGGCGCCGGCCGCTTCAGGGTGAGGCGCGGTCATATGATACGCGTCGCAGGTGTTGCCGTATCCACTGATTTCACAATAGATTCTGGCGTTGCGTTTCAAAGCGTGTTCATAGGCTTCCAGAATAATGATGCCCGCTCCTTCTCCCAGGACAAACCCGTCACGGCGTTTGTCAAAGGGGATAGAGCTGTTGTCGGGGTCGTTTGTGGTGGAAAGCGCCATGCAATTAATGAATCCGCCCAAAGCAAGAGGGTTGATCGAAGCCTCCGCGCCACCGGCAACAATCGCGTCCGCGTAACCGTATTTAATCGCGCGAAAGGCTTCGCCAATAGTGTGGGTGGATGTGGCGCAAGCGCTTACAATCGGCAGGTTGGGTCCCTGGGCGTTATACTTCATGGCAATCGAAGCGGAAGCCATATTGGCGATCATCATTGGAATAAAAAACGGGGAAATCCGTTGAGGTCCTTTTGTCAGCATTTTCTCAGTTTCCGTAAGAAATGTGGAAATACCGCCAACACCGGAACCAACATAGACACCAAATCTGTTTGGTTCTACCTGATTGAGGATATGGCTATCTTCAATGGCTTGCGCGGCAGCAGCCAAAGCGTACTGAGCAAAAAGATCCGTTTTGCGAATGGCGGTTTTTTCTATCGAGTCTTCCGGGTGGAAGTCTTTAACTTCCGCCGCTATTTTTGTCTTGAGATCAGACGCGTCAAATTTAGTAATTTCCCCAAAGCCATGTTTTCCGGCGATAAGGTTTTGCCAAAATGTGTTGACGTCATTTCCAACCGGGGAAACACAGCCAAGCCCTGTCACAACCACACGTTTCACATGCATACCCTCCTTTCTGCCTTGTTTTCTTACATATTGAGTCCGCCGTCAACCTGGATGACTTCTCCTGTGATATAGGAAGACAACGCGGACGCCAGAAAAACTGCCACATGTGCGATTTCTGCCGCTGTTCCCATTCTTTTCAGCGGGACGGCGGTATCTATATACGTGCTAATTTCCTTTGGCAGGGATGCCGTCATATCCGTTTCAATAAATCCCGGAGCGATGGCGTTGCAGGTGACTTTCCTGCCCGCCAGCTCTCTGGCTACTGTCTTGGTGAGTCCGATCATGCCGGCTTTGGCGGCGGCATAATTCGCCTGGCCGGGGTTGCCCATCATGCCGCTGACAGAGGAGATATTAATGATCCGACCGGCCGGAGATCTCATCAGAGATCGCGAAAGATGTTTTATGAAGTTGAACGCCCCTTTTAAGTTGACGTCAACAACCGTGTTGAAATCTTCTTCACTCATACGCAGCACTAAATTATCTTTGACAACCCCGGCGTTGTTGACCAAAATATTAACGGCGCCAAAATCAGCGATGATCGTTTCGCAAACGTTTTTGGATTCTTGGTAGTCAGCAACGTTGCACGAATAGGTTTTTGCTTCAACGCCAAAACCGACCGCTTGTTGGCGCACAGCTTCCGCGGCCTCCATGTTGCGTTCGTACAGGATCGCGACATTGGCGCCGTTTTGCGCCATACTCAAAGCGATGGCTTTGCCAATACCGCGGGAAGCGCCGGTGATTACAGCCGTTTGTCCATTAAGCATACTCTTAGCTCCCTTGTTGTTGGGTTAAGGTTGTTTGATCCAGGACGAGGCGCCGTTCAAAACGGTTTCGGCCTCGTGCATCAATTCTTCAAGAATGGTTTGCGCGCTCTGTTCTTTTTTGACGAGACCGGAAATCTGCCCCGCCAAAAAGCAGCCGTTCTTAAGGTCGCCGTCCGCCGCCGCCAATTTGAGCGCGCCAGCGCCAAAGGCTTCCAGGTCTTCATTGGGAACGCCGCTGTCATATTCTTTGGCAAAGAATTCCCGTGAAAAGGGGGTTTTTAGTGAACGCACCGGATGACCGAGCCTTTTACCGGTGGCTATGGTATCAATATCTTTGGCCGCGATGATTTTATCCTTATAATTCTGATGGACGCCGCATTCATGCGCCACCAAAAAGCGCGTGCCGACTTGAACGCCTACGGCTCCCAGCATGATCGCCGCTGCAACACCGCGTCCGTCGCCAATACCGCCTGCCGCGATGACGGGTATGTCAACCGCGTCGCACACCTGCGGAACAAGAGCCATAGTTGTGATCTCACCGATGTGTCCACCGCTTTCACCGCCTTCGGCAACAATGGCGGCGGCGCCGCTTCGCTGCGCCAGCTTTGCCAGACCTGTTGACGCAACCACCGGAATCACCTTGATCCCAGCATCGGTCCAAAGCTTCATATATTTGGACGGATTGCCGGCGCCTGTTGTCACAACGGAGACAGTTTCTCTGGCCACAAGCTCAGCGATGGTTTCAGCATAGGGGCTCATTAACATGACGTTCACGCCGAAAGGTTTGTCCGTCAGGGTTTTGGCCTTTCTGACCTGTTCGGCCACATAGTCCGGCGGAGCGTTCCCGGCCGCGATAATACCAAGACCGCCGGCGTTGGACACCGCCGCGGCCAAAACCGCGTCCGAAATCCAGGCCATGCCGCCTTGAAAAACAGGATACTGTATGCCAATTAATTCGCAAATAGGGGTTTTAATCATAAAGCGTGAGCTCCTACTGGGCGCTTTCAATGATTTTGATCAGATCTCCGACGGATTTTATGTCTTCGCTCATCTCAATTCTGACTGAAAATTCCTCTTCAATCTTCATTAGCAGTTCCACCGTATCAAGTGAGTCAAGGGCCAGGTCCGCAAACGTGGTTTGCTCTGTAATGTCCAGTTCCTGATTAGATGTGTAGTCGTTGACTATTTGTGTGATTTTGTCCAGCATGAGATTTCCTCCCTAGAAATATTTTATATGAATGGGATTACTCCCAAACCATAACACAGTTGCCGGTGGTCAAGCCTGCGCCGAAAGCGGACATGAAAAGGGTGTCGCCTGATTTAATCTTGTTTTCTTCCAAAAGCTCAAACAATAGCAGAGGGATAGAAGCGGAAGACAGGTTGCCATACCGTTCTATATTGATAGGAAATTTTTCCTCCGGCTGCTGCAGTTTCGTTCGAATAGAGTCGACAATGCGTTTGTTGGCCTGATGCAATAGGAATAAGTCAATTTGTTCGGTGGATACATTAAGCGCGTGAAGCGCTTGCTTGAGGCCGGTTTCTACAGCGCCGACAGCAAACTTAAAAACGTCCTGCCCGCGCATGTTCACAAACCCGTTCTCCCTTGGCTTGCTGACAAACGGGTTGTTGCCGGTACCGGAGGGTATATTTAAAACGGCTGGGTTTGCGGTTACGGACAGATCTAAATATTTTAGGGCGTTGCCGTTTGTGACCACACAGGCAGCTGCGCCGTCCCCAAACAGCACGCAAGTGTTTCGATCTGTCCAGTCCATGTGTGTTGACATCATTTCAGCACACACTATCAAGATATTGTTGGCTTTTTTGGCTGCCAAAAAGCTGGAGGCGACTTCAAGGGCGTAAATAAATCCCGTGCAGCCCGCGTTAACATCAAAGGCCGGACACATTGTGCCAAGGTCGTGGGACAAACAGCAAGCCAGCGAGGGTGTGCGAAAGTCACCCTCAATGGTTGAACAGATAATGAGATCAATCTCGTTTGCCAAAAGGTGTGATTTTTCAAGAGCCTGCCGGGCAGCGGCAGCGGATAAATCTGACAAAGTTTCATGGGAACAGATATTTCTGCTTTTGATACCGGTTCGGGAAACGATCCATTCATCGCTGGTGTCGAGAAAATCGGAGAGTTCTTGATTGGTAACGCTTCTGGCCGGGATCCCCTTACCGGTGCCGACAATTTTTAGACTCATATTCTACGCCTCAACTTTTTCTTTAAAAAACTCGCTAAGCTTCGTGATCGCTTTCAATAAGATCTCTTTTTCGGGCCCGGCAAATTGCCCGCTGATGTTCCTGGCCATTTTTTCGTGAAAAAGCCGGTGTGTCCTTTCAATTTGTTTGCCTAAATCGGTTAAACTGATAATCGCCCGGCGGCCATCCTGTTCACAAGGCGCTTTCGTTATGAAACCTTTGTTCTCCAGTTTTTTGATAGCAACAGTCGCCGTCGGCGTAGCGATTTTCAGTAAGGAGGCTATCTTGCTGACTGTTGTCGCTTGGTTCTCTTGCGCAGCGACCGCTTCAAGCATATGGGCTTCCGCAATTGTTACAGGGACACTTAAAATTCTTCTAAGTGACGTCTCTTCATATTTGAGAATGTGATTGAAAGTGTCTACAAGCACATGATTCAGTCTCTTCTCGAAGTCGTCCATGGGCTGCCTCCTTATTAGTTAGTTTAACTAACTAATAAATATAGTGGTATGATATCACACAGGGTTTTATGTGTCAAATAAACAATTCAAGGGGGTCCTTCGAACAGGATGCCAGAAATAACATATTATGGCAATATGGAGGGATTGCCGTGAACAATGAACAGCAATCAACCCCGACGAATCAAACAACGGCGGGGTTGTATATTACCTTGATTGATACCGAAATACACCATTTCACGTTTAAGGTTTTGATTCTCATAGCGCCAACAGCAAAGCAAAAGGAGGAATAAGCCTTATAGAGTTACTTTCGGCATATCCGGTCAAAGTAAAAGTCAGAACGTTTTGCCAGCTCGGTGTTAACATAAGAAACGCCGTATTGTTCCAGGATCGTCGGAGCACCGGAAAACAAATTGACGCCAAGTCCCAGTTGTTCACCTGGTATGGTTACGCCCATTGCTGCCAGCGTCGTCGGGAACATATCAAGAGGCGAAAAAGTCCTGTTATATTGGTTGGATTCTTCAGCAAAGCTGTTAATAAACACATTATAAGTGGTACGCTGATAATCAGCCGCCAATTCCTTGAAAAAACCGGCGTCTACGCTGTTATGGTCACCACAAATGACAATCACCGTGTCCTGGTAAAAATCTTGCCCCTGTATCCATTGAACAAAGGCGCCCAGCTGCCGGCTGGCGCAGGCAATGACATTGGCGTATTGGTCATCATACTTCTCAGGGCACAGTTCGCAAACATAACCGCCCACAGCGTGGGTATCCACAGTTAGCATGGTGAGATTAAAAGGCTGATCCGCCGCCGCCAGAATCAACAGTTCCTGTTTGGCGTAATCGTACAGTTTGACGTCCTCCATCCCCCACCAAACATGATAGTCTTCCGGAATAATGTCGTCCTTTGGGGCGGAGCCATAATCTTTAATGGTGTAATTGCCATGCTGGGTGAAATACTTGTCGCGCCCGGCAAAAGCGGCTCCGGAGCCAATAGCATAAACCTGATGATATCCTTCAAGATCCAGAATCTCTCCAATGCTGTAAGCACCAGGCAAAAAATCCACAAAATCGCCCAAGCTGTTTATCCTCGAGTTGTCAAGAGGCAGCGTAAAAGGCATACCGGAGGTTTGCCCCACGGTAGAGCCGATTGTAAAAGTACAGCTGTAAAGAGGAACAGCGCCGCCGCAAAAACTATCGGTGTTAGAAAAGCTTGTGTGTTTCCGGGCAAGCGTGGTCAGTTCCGGAATGAGATTCTCGCTCATTCCGCCGCCCTCATCGTGGGAGACATAGGTGTTTTCGATCGATTCCAACATGATGTAGATAAGATTCTTCTTTTGTTCCGGGAACACAAGATTGACAGCGCGCGGGTCAATATAGTTGTCCTCAATAAAAGTTGATTTGACAAAAGAGTACGCAAAACTATTCACAAAACCCAGTTTGCCTAAAGCGACAACCGATAAAACAACCGTCACGGCACAGGCGACCGCGAGCGGGTGTCTTCTCAAAAAAACAAAAGCCGGAGGAAAAAGTGATAACTTCTTTGGGTTTTTCAAAAAAGGAATCTGGATGACAACTGCGTGTTTGTACCAGCTGCCCAGAACCGCCACAAGGATCGCGACGCCAATCAGAGCAGAAAAAAGGCTGTTCATAATGAGCGTTGGCACAAAATCCGTGTTGCCCATATCCATGGGAACATACAAAAAGAAGACCAATTCCCCCATCTGCATGTCTCCATATATGGTAATAATGTCTTTGATGAGGCAATAGACAAACAACCCCAGAAATACGATGAGGAATGAGGCGGCGAACAAGGCTAGTTGCCTCTTTTTTGGAATTACGGACTGTAAAGGTTCCAGAAAGAAGTGTTTTTTCACTCGCGATAATAAGGATCTGGTTAAAACCACGGGCGAATCGACCTCAGCTATTTCTGGGGGGATGTTTCCCAAAGACATCGCTATTCTCCTTTGTTGACGCTGAATCGTCAGAAACAAGAACGGTGCTTAATGTATGAACTAAGTCATGATATCATATTCTGCGTGTAAAGGATATGGAAAAACAATAAATCAAATAAAAAAAGACCCCAGAAACATGGAAAACATGTAATGAATTCTCTCTGGCATCAATAATGATCTGTCCGTAGACTAAAGCATCGTAGCGGGAGCCTCCGGAGGGGGAGTCAGCTCCTGTTCCATTTCCTCGGCGCGGTTCCGACAGGCGGTCATAGCGCGTAAGACGAGATCCGAAAACCCGTCGCGGCCCATACTAACGACAGCGGCGTGGGTGGTTCCGTTTGGTGAAGTCACTTTGGCCCGCAAGGCCGCAGGCTCCTCCCCTGTCTCTTCAATCATGCGACCGGCGCCAACCAGAGTTTGTTTGGCCAAAAAAGAAGATTCCTCATAAGTCAGACCCAAACTTTGCCCAGCCTGGGTCATCGCCTCAGCCAGATAATAGAAATAAGCCGGCCCGCTGCCGCTGACGGCGGTCAGAGCGTTCAATTCACTATCGCTTAACCAGAGGATCTTACCCAAGGCGCCAAAGATTTGTTCCGCCAGAGCCCCTTGAGAATCATCCACATGGTGACCGCGCACCAATCCTGTCACAGACCTTCCCACAAGAGCCGAAGTGTTAGGCAGAGCCCGGATAATGGCTTGATCCGGCAGGCGGGTCTCGTAAAAGCTTAAACTCAGACCTGCGGCGACGGTTATTAGCAATGAACAGGGTTGATGTCCTTCAGCCCGAGGGCAAATGGGCAATTGACAAACAGGGAGCTGCTCAATTAATTCAGGTATGTTATGAGGTTTCACAGCGAGTATAATAATATCTGCCTGCCGGACAAGCTCTGCCAAGGACGTAGCTATTCCCTGATAGGCGGAAGCCAGATGTATTGCTTTGGCGGTATCAACATCGGTAAGATAGAAATCCCAAGCATCAGGATTCTTTTGGTGCAGACCACGAATCAGTGAGGAGGCCAGGTTGCCCGCGCCAATAATTCCCAAAGTTTTGCGACTGCTGTGATAATTTGGCATAGAGCTTTCCCCCATTTTCCGTACCGTATCGCTAACTTTTGCTAATTAGCCCCTTAGACCTAAACCCTATCCCCACAATTACAATTGACAGTTTACTACTGTCAATTATAATTGAATAACTCTCCGACACTCCCGGCCGATAATCGGATCATGGGAGAAAATGAGAACCGTTTTGCCTTGGCTGTGCAAATCCTTAATCAAGCCGAGAATGGCGCCCCGGCTTTTTGGGTCAAGAGATCCTGTGGGTTCATCAGCCAGAACAATATTACAGGGCTTGAGCCAAAGCCTGGCGATAGCGACACGTTGCTTGTCGGCGCCGCTCAGCTCCGCAACCGTGCTCTTTTTGAGTTCGCCCAGCTCAACGCGTTTAAGGGCTTCGTCAATGGCGCGGTTCCTGTTGTCTCTTTTGTTACCGGGCCAGCCGGACCAGTTGGGCAGGTCATGCAGATTGGGCACGCCGGCCGCGGTGGATGCGGTATCTAGAGCAAGCTGCAAGTTGTATTCTACAGTTTTTTCTTCGGCAAGGGCAAAATCCTGGAACAAGTACCCGATATGCCGGCGCTGAATGATATTGGCCATCAGCGCGGAGGGTTTGGGATCAACATAGTCATTGACAATGATCCGGCCTTCATCGATATCCTCAAGCAGGCCGATAACGTTAAACAGTGTGCTTTTGCCGGAGCCGCTGGCACCCATGACGGCGACAAATTCGCCTTGTTGGATTTCCATGGAAAAGGATTTTAGAACAGTGTTGTTGTTGTATCGTTTTGTGACTTTATTGAGAACAATAACAGCCATGGTTCAGCCACCTCCTTTTAGGGTTTCGAGAACTTTTCTTTTTTGAAGGGTCAGGATGGTTATCAATGTTGTGATGATTTCCGTAACCCAGAAAATCAGGGCGAAGAGCAGAACGCTGTACCAATCAGAAAATGCTACAAGCCGGGTGAGTACAAGAGAAAGCACAAGAACAACGGACCAGGTCGCTGTCATATGACTGAGGAAATAGAATCTGTATTTTGACCACAAGGAGCGCCCCAGAAAAGTCTGGATGCCGATGAGGCGCTTGTGCCGGTCCATACAGTTATCGACACTCTGGACGACAACCATAATCAGTGTCAGAGTCAGCATAATGAGGACAAATAAAGAGAGGGTCAGCAGCTCAGAAGACCTTTTCACTTCCCCGACAACTCTGTCGTAGACGGAAATAATGAGCCCGACATTATCATCGATTTTTTGTTCCTTGAGCAAATTGCGTATTTCCGCTTCGGGATTGACGCTGCGGGTCTTGATCTTTACGGGATTGCCCCTATTGAGAACAATGTCATAGTCGCCAGGCTGCCCGTTGTTCTCGGTCAGAACATTGAGAATAACATTGCTGACGGTGCTGTTAGCCTTGGGTTTGGTTGACAAGATGAAAGTGAAGCAGGGTTGATCGTTCTGCAGCCAAATCAGAACAAGTTTCTGATCTTGAACGGCAAAATAGGTTCGTATCTGAGCTTCTTCTCCCCTGTATACTTCGGGAACAAGAAGAATTTTTTCTGTGGTATCCTCCTCCACCCGCACCACACGACCATCCGAGCCGCGAAGAGGAAAAGCGTTCAAATAATTGGGGTTCACTGTCGCGGTGACGTAAGGCCGCGATGATTGGGTTGTGTCTGGTAAAAATTGAGCAAAATCAGCAAGAATGCTGCCACGCTCGTTCATAGGAAAATAGAGGGCTTCTCTCGCGGTTTTATAGGCTGGGGTCAGGTACTCAGGGTCAATGGCAGGGACAATAAAGAGATCATGGGTCTTATTCCAGGGTGTATGATAGGTTGTACCAGGTGCGTCATCGGTGGTGTTGGTGTTGCCATTGATGTCAAAATCCTGTGCCTGGTACGTTGCGACGGAAGAAATATAAGCGGCATACTGGCACAGGAGAATGACCAGGATTAGCAGCGCAACCTTGGCCGCTCCGTTCAAAACATGAAGGGAACGGAAAGGGAGTCGTTTTTTCAGAGCGTTTATTATGTTTATTTTACCTATACCGTAGAAAGTTATAACAACAGATCCCCAAGTCAAAGCCAGGATGAGAACACCAACAACGAGCAGTTTGGCAAGAAAAACCATGGTTAATGGGTTAAGAATCCGGAGGCGGGCAACGAACATCAACAGAAACATCCCGGCAAAAGCAAGGGCTTGATTTCTGAGCAGGATGAAAACGCGTTTGACCCAAATGGAACGTTCCCAATGGCCAAGCATAGATTCTAAAGCAATATTTTTAGCGTCGGCGATTATATCATAGAAGAAAATCAGAGATATAAGGGGAAGGAAACAGAGCGCGGCAACACCCATCGCAGCGAAGAGTACAATACCAGACACGACGGGCACCGTTGCCAGATTATCCGCTTCCACCATATCAATGCCCATACGCTCTGAAAAAGCGTCGCTAAAAGCGGCGAATTTATTCGCGCCTTCCACTTGGATGGTATAGACGCCGTCAAAAGGGGCCTCTCCGTAAAGCCATTCATAGAGTGTGCGGATTTCGCCGGTGGTGTTCTGAGTAAAGCTGATAATCCGGCCGATCTGATTGGGATCGTCCGTTTTTTCTGTGGAAAGGAACCGACCGGAATCATAGGCTGGATACTCCGGTTCACTCTCATAAAAATCAAACCCGTTATAGTATTCCGGACGGGTTATGTAAACATATTTTGTGCATTTGGTTATGCCGTCCTCGGTGGTCAATCGAGAAACAATCACATTGGCGTTGAGTTGATCCGCCAAACTTGTCAGCGCGTCATAAGCCTTCTTGGCGTTGTCCGAGTTTATTTCAAGGACAACCCGTTTGCTGCTGGCCGTCAATTCAGCGTTAACGAATTTGTAGAAGAAGGAAGTGTCTTCCGCTCTATACAAAATTTGAAAAACAAGAAAGGCCTCCATACAGAATAGCAAAATCAAGACAAGCTTTCTCATTCCAATCTTCCTGCCAATCTTCATGAGCGTGCTCTCCTGGCCAATTCCTCTATGTGCCGGGCTGCAGCGGCAAAACCATCCCCTGTTCGGGCGTTGACTTCAAAAACAGCTGCGGTTTTGTTCAGAGCCTGAACACCTTTGCCAAAGAACGCATCGTCAAAATCCACATAAGATTTCAAGTCGATCTTGGTTAGGAGAATCATTTGAGCCTTTTCAAAAGCCAGAGGATATTTGTACGGTTTATCGCTGCCTTCTGCCACGGAACAAATAAGGAGCTTGATATGTTCACCGATCATGAATTCGGCCGGGCAGACAAGATTGCCAATATTTTCAATAAAGAGAAGACCCGGTTCGGCTAGAGACAGATCCGTAGCGGCCTTCAGCACGGTTGGCGCGTCCAGGTGGCAAGCACCGTAGGTATTGATCTGTCGGGTTTCAATGCCCAGGCTTTTCATTTTAACGGTATCGATATCGGACTCAATATCCCCTTCAAGAACATAGGAACGGATCTGAGGTAAATTGTTGATCAGCTGAATGATTGAAGAAGTTTTGCCTGCGCCGGGAGCGCCCATAACATTGACGGCAAAGACAGATTTCTGGTCAAAAACCTGCCGGGTTTCGGCAGCGATTCTATCATTCTCGTCATAGATGTTTTTCGTGACATCAATACGCTCATTGGACACACTGATCACTCCCCGTCTCAATTTCAATATCTTTTACATAGAACTCTTTGCCCTTATCGCTCGGCAGTCCATCCTGTCCGCATTGCGGGCAGGTAAACGACATAGGCTGTCGGATATAAAAGGAATCGCACTTTGGGCAAAACCACTGGGTCTTGATATATTCTATATCCAGAGAAGCTCCTTGGCAAGGGGTTCCTTCAGCCAGGATATCAAAATACATTTGGATAGAATCACCAACAAACCCTGATTGTTCGCCGACAACCAGACGAATCAGCGTCACCCTTTCAGCGTTATGAACCTGGGCCGCGCTGGTTGCTATCCTAATGATTTGTTCAGTAATTGGATATTCGTGCATGAAATTCCTTCTTGATATTATGATGGTGAATTATCCGAAGAAGCGGAGGCGTCTGAAGATGCTGATATGTCAGCGTCTCCGGGGACTTCAAGGTCATTTTCAGCTATACCATCCACAGCAGATTCCGATCCTACATATTCAAAATCAGCGGCGATTTGTTCCGCTTGAAAAAGCCAAGAGTCGCTGATTCTGACAATTGGCGGTGTATATTCACGGGAGGTAGACAAAGAATCCTTATTGCATACAGAAACGCAGAAAGTACAAGACAAACAGCGCTTACGGTCAATCTGCCAGACTTTCTCAGCGCGGTCAACCGTAATGGCTTGGGAGGGACATCTTTTGGCGCACAGACTGCAATAATTACAAGTAGACTCATCATAAACGATCGCGCCGCGGGTTGCCGGATAGAACTCATTCTTAACAGCCGGATACATAGACGTAGCCGGTTTGCTGAACAAATTACGCATTATCGTCTTACCAATAACATTGAGGGCCATAATTGTTCGTTCCTTCCTTGCACAAAGCACAGATATTTTTTGGGACTAAAATTCGGGTCTGGGACTCAGGGGTTAGGGGAAGGGGTCAGGGGTTAGGGGCTAGGGATCTGGGGGAAGGGGTCAGGGGCTAGGGATCTGGGGGAAAGGGTCAGGGGCTAGGGATCAGGGGTTAGGGATGGTAGCGCCTCTGCAAGGCGCAGAGATTTTAATTGGAATACAAAGGGGCATCAAATTTGAATTCTCAGGGAAGTGGCTGAAAGCCAATTCCCTACCATCCCTAAACCCTAACCCCTGGCCCCTAACCCCTTCTCCCCTGGCCCCTTCTCCATTGTGTCCATTAGCGTTCGGTACAACTGATACAGGGGTCGATCGTGAGAACAAGGATGGGAACATCAGCTAAATTGCAGCCTGGCAACATGTTGAGCAAGGGCATGATGTTGGCGAAAGTTGGTGTCCGGGCGCGGAACCGTTCGAGATGACGCGTGCCGTTTGCTTTGGCATAGTAGACGACTTGACCGCGGGGTTGTTCCATGCGCACAAGGACTTCGCCTTTGGGAGAGCCCTTGACTTTGTTTTCTATGGGGCCTTCCGGCATGAGGTCGATGGCTTGCTGGATGAGATCAATACTTTGAAAAACCTCGCGCATGCGCACATTTGTTCGCGCGTAACAATCGCCATCTTCCTCAACGACAGGCTCAAAATTCAGATGAACGTAACCGCTGTACCCTGTGGAGCGCATGTCCATGGCTACGCCGCTGCCGCGCAGCGTCGGTCCCAGGGCACCACTGTTAAATGCTTCCTCGCCGTTCATTTTGCCCAATCCCTGGGTGCGCTTTTGTACGGTGTAGTCTTTCAAAAAGACTCTGGCAACTTCCTGGAGCTCGCCATTCAACCCGGCCAGGGTTTCTTTGATTTCCTGGAGCATGTCGTTATCTACGTCCTTCCACAGGCCGCCCACTTTGCAGGCGCTGTGAATAACGCGCCCGCCCGCTGTTTTTTCAAAAATGTCAAGGACTTTTTCCCGTAGCCGCCAGCACTGCATAAACAAACTCTCAAAGCCGAAAGCGTCTGCCATTAAGCCCAACCAGAGCAAATGGCTCTGCATACGGGACAACTCCCCCCACATGACGCGCAGGAATTTTGCCCGGTCTGGTACTTCAATCTGGAACAACGCTTCCACGGTCTCACAATAGCCGTGACCATGAATGAAACTGCAAATACCACAGATACGTTCCGCCACGAAAGCCATTTCCTGGTAATCCCGTTTCTCAACAAGTTTCTCTAGACCGCGGTGAACAAACCCAATGGACGGAATCGCTCCAACCACCTTCTCATCTTCCAAGATGAGATCTAAATGGATGGGCTCAGGGAGAACCGGGTGCTGAGGGCCAAATGGGACAATCGTGCGTTCACCCATATCATTCGGCCTCCTTTATCGCAAAAATGTGAGGTTTGGCTGTCTCATAGAACGTCCCTTTGAAATCAATGGCCATTCCCGAAATATTCAAGCCAAAAAGCTCGTTGGTTTCATTTTCATACAAACAGGCGTGAGGAAAAATCTCGCTGATACTTGGCAAAGGCGTCCCATCCGTAACCGGCAAACGAAGATTCATTAACTCAAAACCAACCTTTTCGAAGGAATAGATCAAAAACATTTCCTCTGCCGTTTTCACACAATGAATCTGTATCAGGCGGTAGCCCTCCCGTGACAGTTCCAGCGCCTTATCAACCAAACTTTCTTTAGCGATCAATTCTGTCTCAATCAGTTCAAACACTGCCAACCGCCCCCTTCTTCCGATCCATATGTTTCTGCTCAAGCACATCAAGGGCCTGAACCACGCCGTCAATAATAGCTTCCGGTCGGGCGGCGCACCCCGGAACATAAACATCAACAGGAATCACAAGATCCACGCCGCCCTGCACATTGTAGCATTCGCGGAAAATACCGCCGGAAGAAGCGCAGGCACCCACAGCAACAACAACGCTGGGTTCCGCCATTTGTTTGTAGATATTCTCAATCACCGAACGGTTCTGCTCGTTAACCGAACCGGTGACCACGAAAATATCCGCATGTTTGGGGTTGCCAATATTCAGGACGCCGAACCGTTCGACATCATAAAGAGGCGTCAGGCAGGCCAGCACCTCAATATCGCACCCGTTGCAGCTGGAAGCGTCATAATGAACCAACCAGGGAGATTTGGGCAAATAAGACATTTTGCGTCTTCCTTTCTGTCTTCCTTATCTAACTGGAGTCGTTGAATGATATCGGTGCACCTTAGGAGACTAGGGGTTAGGGGCTAGGGATTAGGGGTTAGGGATGGTAGCGACTCTGCAAGGCGCAAAGATTTTAATGGAACACAAGAGGGCATCAAATTAGAATTCTCTGGGAATTGGCTGCAAGCCGATTCCCTGCCATCCCTAACCCCTGCCCCCTGGCCCCTGGCCCCTACTCCCTAGCCCCAAAGGGCTAGGACAGCAATATTTCCCGCGCCCAGCACAAAGGCCACAACCCAGGCGCTGATAAGAACGCTCTGCCACTTCAGACGGGAATTCGCGTTGTCAATAAAGATCTCCAAGAAATATGTGGCTGCGACAATAAGGAGGGCTAGGATAGGGTTGGAGGCAAAGAAAAGAAAGACCAGCCCCAGAAGCATGACATTTTCATACCAATGGGAGATCTCAATGTAGGCCAGCTCTTTGCCGGAAAACTCTGTTGTCAAACCGCGCACAATCTCCTGGTGGGCGTGATGGGACATGGAAATATCGAAGGGCGACTTGCGCAGTTTGATCGTTAGAATAAACAAGAATCCCAGAAAAATCGCCGGCAACTTTAGGAATAACATGCCGTTGTAGGCAGCGATATCAGCCACATTGAAACTCTTTGTTACCATATACATACCCACAATGGTGAGGATGACCATTGGCTCGTAAGCCATGATCTGAATCAGTTCTCGTTCCGCACCAATATAGGCGTAAGGCGAGAATGTGGAATAAGCCGCGATGACGAGAAAAATGCTTGCTAAGGTCAACGCGAAAATGGACAGCAGAAGATCGCCGCCGGCGAAGAAGATCGAGCCGGCAACGATGATAAACACCAGAAAGCTCAGCACATAAAACTGCTGATGTTTGTTGACAGCCATATTTTCTTTTTGCAGAAGTTTGAACACATCGTAGAAAGGTTGCAGCAATGGTGGACCGTAACGACCTTGCATGCGAGCGGTAATCTTGCGGTCGATTCCTGTAATCAGCCCGCCAATGAAAGGGGCTAAAACAACATAGAGAACAACAAAGAGGATCCAAATATATTCTTTCATAGTCCCACCCCAATCATAATCACAATCAGAATGATGCTGATGACGACGCTGATACCAAAGAGTTTGGCTTCGCCAAAAATATTGCTCAAATAGAAGCTGCGCATGGTCAGCGAATGAGTCGTTCCCAAAGAACCATGAAACTGCTCTTTTGCGGTGTTGGCCCCGGCTAAATATTGTTCGCGATAGCTTCGTTTCCCGCTGCGCAAAAGGGTCAGAGGCAAAATAAGCATAAGCCCCATCATCAACAGAAGGATTGCCACGTTGCTCTGGCCAAGCAAATAAGTCTGATTATAGATATCCGCGATCAGAGGTTCCAGGAAGTATCGGGAAATCAGCGGGAAGGTCAGGCATACCAGCACCGTCATCACGGCCAGAGAGCCCAGGCTGATTCCCTCTAACCGGGAAACCTTAGCCTTAAAATCAGTCGGCGCGGATTTAACCATGGTAATCTTGCCCAGCCATTTGCCCCAGAAAAACAGCGTTGCCGCGCCGCCGAAAGCAACGAAAATCGTCAGCGCCGCGTTGGCGTTAACCAGACCCTCTAAAGCGGCCCATTTGCTGATAAGCATACCAAAGGGCGCCAGGAACATGCCCAGAATACCGATAGCCATCCCCACGGCCACCTTCGGCATGATACTGATAAGGCCATCCATGTGCTCAATGCTGCGCTCACCCAAATTATGTTCCACGGAACCCACCGAGAGAAACAGCAGCGACTTAGCGATGGCGTGAAAGATGACAAGCATGATGGCCGCCCAGTACAGCTGGTATGTGCCCACCCCGGCGCAGACCACAATGAGCCCGAGGTTGGCGATGGTCGAATAGGCCAGAACGCGTTTGGCATCCGATTGGGCAATTGCCATAAACGAAGTCATAACGAAGGTCACAGCCCCGACCAAAGCCACCAAAACGCCAACAGCAGCGCCGCCGTTTTCAAAAGCAAACACCGGCGACAAACGAATAATCATATAGACGCCTGCTTTGACCATGGCGCTGGAATGGAGCAGAGCGGAAACAGGCGTCGGGGCCACCATCGCCCCCAGCAACCAAGAAGAAAAAGGCATCTGAGCCGCCTTAGTCAATCCGGCAAAAGCCAGCAAGCCTATCGGCAGCAAAGAAGAAAGTCCATTCAGCTGATTGAGCTGGGTCACTTGATCATTGTACGCTAAAAAGATAATGGCGCCGGCAAAACCGATGCCGCCCAAAAGATTCATTTTTAAGGCGTTGAAAGCGTTTTTGGTTGCGTCGTCTTTTTGGCTGTAGCCGATAAGAAAGAAAGAGCACAGTGTTGTAATCTCCCAGAAACCGAACAGCCAAATCAGGCTGTTGGCAAAAACCACACCATACATCGCCCCCAAGAACGCGAAGATGATAAAGAAGAAAAACCCGGTTCGGTCTTTCACTTCCGGATGGTGCTCGTGATAATCTTTCATGTATCCCAATGCGAACAGCGCGATGATGCAGCCAATAACGCCAATAATCAGAGCCATGATCAGCGACAAGTTGTCCACAAAGAGGATTTCCCTAGCATGAACGGTTTCCGCCAAGCCAATCTCGTACCCAAGCATCAAAGCGACTCCGATCAGCATCAGAAGGGCGGTCAGATATTGTTTGTGTTTGAGGGAAAGCCTGATAATGATACCCGCGAAAACCATCTCGGCAAACAGAATCGCCATATCCGCACCTTTGGCGTCAAAGGAAAAGTACTGCGGACCGCCGGAAATGTATTGCGCGGCAAGATAAATAGAGACGCCGCTGAGAATAAGCGCGGAGGCGACGACAATATACTTGCGCACGGCATACTGCCGTGTTGGCAAGCCCAGTAAGACAAACGCAACCACAAAGGGAAACATAATCAACAAAAGCAATATGTTCATTGTTTCTTACTTTCCTCTCGCAAAGAGTACTCGATCCTCCTTATTTTTTAGAGTGCTTACTCTATTATAGAAGGAAAATCCCGCAATATCAAATATTCCTGATAAAACTTTAGGAAATAGGAAAAATGATTGTTACAGATCAGACCCCAGCCCGAGGGGCAGGAGGGACGGTGCGGCACATGGCGAAGCCGTTCTTCGTGGCGGCGCGGGGTCTAAGGCCTTTGCGCGAAAAGCGCAAATAAGGCAGCCTGCGCTTTTTTCCGCCCCAAGGCCCAAGACCCGCTGCCGCCACTCCCGAAAAGGCTCCGCCATGTGCCGCACCGCCCCTCCTGCCCCTCGGGCTGGGGTCTGACCCGTAACAAATGATTTTGTACCCAATGCGAGTATATGCGCTTTTTGTCAAATGATGCACTCTAAGCCCCAATCATGAAATTGTGTGCTCTCTCATAGCCGATTGTGGTTGTCTCCTCATGGCCGGGAAAAACAGCTGTAGAATCAGGCAGAGTCATAAGCTGTGCCTGAATGCCGGTGACCAAAGATTTCATACTCCCGCCCGGAAAATCTGTGCGCCCAACCGAACCCTTGAATAGCGTGTCGCCGCTGAAGACGCCGTCAGCCGTTTTCAAGCAAATCCCGCCAGGGGTATGACCGGGTGTATGCAAAACCTCAGCCGTCACATTGCCGACACGGATCACGTCACCATGTGCCAGGATGTTCACATCGGCGGTATCCAGACTCAAGGTTTTGGCCGCAAAAACAGACACATTCAAAGTGGGGTTGGCCAGCATCGTCAAGTCATCTTGATGGATCGATAACGCCAGCCCGTAGGTGCTTCGAAGATCTGGGACAGCGCCGATATGATCGATGTGTCCGTGGGTCAAAACGATCCGTTCCAATTCCACGTCGTTGGCTTCGGCCCATTTTATAAGACCCGGCGCGTCATCTCCCGGATCAATAAGGATACCCTTTCTTGTTTCCGGACAAAAAAACAGGAAACAGTTCATTGTCATTCCCGAAAAATATGTGGTCAGCATGAGGGTTTTTTGTAGGTACATGGCGCCTCCTAATGTCACTATACTCTAGATTTTGCTTCCGATTTAGTATAGCTTATGGCAGGCCATGCCCGCAACCCAGAGCAGCAATGGACAATGGACAATGGACAATGGACAATGGGCAATCAGGAGCAGGAACGGGTGGAGAGAGGATTTTTCTTCTGCTGTCTAAGCCCCTATCAGAACACCTTATCGCTGTCCAACAGGATTGTCACAGGCCCTACATTGGTGAACCGGACATCCATGTCGGCCTGAAAGCATCCCTGGGCCACAGGGATTCCCCGCGCGGCCACTTCACGGATCAAGGCTTCATAGAGGCGCCGTGCCTCTGCCGGCCCAGCGGCCCCGCTGAAACTGGGACGTTTGCCGCGGCGGCAGTCGCCCAGCAGCGTAAACTGGGATACAAGCAGCATCCCCCCGCCAGCATCGGCCACGGACATGTTCATCTTGCCGCCTTCATCCTCAAAAATTCTAAGCCCGGCCAACTTCTCTGCCATCCAGATCACAGCCCCCTCGTCATCATGTCGGGCGACACCGACAAAAACCAAAAGACCAAGTCCGCCGGAGCTGCCAGAGGGCAAGCAAGCCACAACTTCCCCATCGACTGACACATAAGCATCCCGGACTCGTTGAACCACAACTCTCATTTAGCACCTTTCCTATCAACGGAAAAAGTCTATAGACAATTCTCCGCTGTCAACTGTCGTTGTCCCTTGTCCCTTGTCCCTTGTCCCTTGGTCCATTGTCCATTGCTCATTGTCCATTGTCCATTGTCCATTGCCCATTGCTCATTGTCCATTGTCCATTGTCCATTGTCCATTGCTCATTGTCCCTTGTCCATTGCCTCACACTCTCTCAGCCGTCACAACATCCTTAACCCGGCGCAGCTTGCTCAGAATAATGCCCAGGTGATCTAAATCCCGCACTTCCACGCGCATATAGATATGGGAGATATGGGTTTTATCCTCATGGGCGTTCAGACCCAGCAAGCGGATGTGGGTTTCTTTGATAATATTCATGATATCCGAGATAAGCTGCAAGCTTTCCCGCCCTTCTATGTGAACGTCTACCGGATAGTGGATATTCTGGTTTTCTTCCCAGGTCACTTCAATGATGCGTTCGGGTTCCCGCTTCATCAAAGCCTGGGCTTGAGGACAAGCGCGGCGGTGGATGGAAACGCCGCGGCCGCGTGTGGTATACCCAACCACATCGTCGCCGGGCATCGGAGAACAGCACTGGGAAAACCTTACCGCTATATTGTCGACGTCTTTGACGCGTATATGGGACTTGCCGTCACGATCGGATTCCTTGTCAAAATCAATGGCGCTTGGTTCCAGGATGTCCTCTTTGGGCAGCCATTCCTTAAGTTTGGTCAAAGCCCGTTTATAGGTGATATTGCCCGCGCCCAGAACCGCGTAGAAGTCGTCCGTGGTGTTCAGGGAGAACGCTTTCAGCAGACGCTGCATGTTCTCCGATGACAGAGCTTTTTCCGGCGCCAAACCAATCTTGCGGGCTTCTTTTTCCAATCCTTCCTTGCCCCGGACAACATGTTCCTCACGCTGTTCCTTACGGAACCATTGGCGGATTCTGTTTCTCGCCTGGGAGGTTTTTACCATGCAAACCCAGTCGCGGCTGGGACCTTGGGGGATTTTTGAGGTCAGAATCTCGACAATATCCCCGTTCTGCAGTTTGGTGTCAAAAGTGGCGATCCTGCCGTTAACTTTTGCGCCGATACAGCGATGGCCAACATCGGTATGAACCCGGTAAGCAAAATCAATAGGACAGGAGTCCGCCGGCAGCTCGATAACATCACCCTTGGGAGTAAAGACAAAGACCGTATCGGCAAACAGGTCGGCTTGCAGGGCTTCCATGAACTCCCCCGCGTCATTGGAATCGTGCTGCCATTCCAAAAGCTGGCGCAGCCAAGCCAGTTTCTGTTCGAAACTGGTGTTGGCCGCGTTGCTCTCTTTGTATTTCCAATGGGCGGCGATGCCGTATTCGGCGGTTTGGTGCATGGACTGGGTGCGGATCTGGATCTCAAAAGGTTCGCCGGCCTTACCGATAACCGTGGTGTGCAGAGACTGATAGAGATTGGGTTTTGGCATGGCGATATAGTCTTTGAAACGACCGGGCATCGGCTTCCACAGGGTGTGGATAATGCCCAGGACGCCGTAACAGTCATTGACGCTTTCGACAATGACCCGGATGGCAGTGAGATCATAGATCTCGCTTAAATCCTTATTTTGGTGAACCATTTTTTGATAGATGCTGTAGTAGTGTTTGGGCCGACCGGAGATTTCGGCTTTAACACCGACCTCTTCCAAGCGTTCGCGGATTTGAGAGGTGACCTCGTCAATCTTCCGTTCCCGCTCCCGCCGCTTCAGAGAGATACCCTCAATCAAGTCGAAATACTCCTGGGGATGCATATATTTAAAAGATAAGTCCTCAAGTTCCCATTTAATCTGAAAAATCCCCAACCTATTCGCCAGCGGCGCATAGATTTCCAGCGTTTCCCGGGCAATGGATTCCTGTTTAGACGCCGTATGAAAGCGAAGGGTTCGCATGTTGTGCAAGCGATCCGCCAGTTTGATCAAGATGACCCGGATATCGTTGGCCATAGCCAAAAACATCTTGCGCAGGTTTTCCACCTGGATCTCCATTTTCGTTTTGTAAGAGATTTTGCTAAGCTTGGTTACGCCGTCAACCAGACTGGCGACCTCATCACCAAAGCGATCCCGCAGCAAATCAAGCTGAAAATCGGTATCCTCAGCCACGTCATGCAACAGGGCGGACTGAATGGTGGCGGCGTCCATCTCCAACTCCGCCAGGATGATCGCTGTCTCCAGCGGATGTTGAATATAGGACTCGCCGGAAATACGGTATTGGTTCTTATGGGCCTCTTCAGCCAAAGAAAAAGCTTCCAGGATTTTCTCCCAGTCCTTGTCGTTGAGATAATGGGTCTTTTCCTTAAGTTCCAGCATTGAAGTCAAGAGCAGCACCTCTTTAGGAGAAGGGATTAGGGGTTAAGAGAAGGGGTTAGGGGTTAGGGGTTGGGGGTTAGGGATGGTTAGCAATCCAGGAATTCGCTTGACAGCGAACTCCTGGATTACTTATGTTTGAATAATTGGAAAGCGATTGTCGATTGTCGATTGTCCATTGATCCAAAGGCTGAAGGATATCAGCCTTGTCCATTGTCCATTGTCCATTGTCCATTGTCAACCGTCGCTGAGTATAGTATATCGGAAAGATGCCGTTAGGTCACGTTTTTTTGGATTGCTCACCAAAAAAAGCGTCCACGGATTGGCACCGCCCAACCAATAGACCAGCCCCAGTTCCTCTAAGATTTTGACACATTCGAATTCCATGGAAGCGGCATTTTCCCAAATGATGGGCACGCCTGCTGGTTTGTTCGCCTGTTCGCGATTGGCTTGTTTATGAGCCGCGTGGGCTGCGTGTTCGTTGGCGCGCTGTTGTAATGCCTTATAGACAGCCGCTATATGTTCTCTGTCAAGGGAGGTTTTCTCTTTTGTTGCCTCCAATGCTCCTGTTGCTTCTGCCGTGGTTTCAGCTGCTACCGCTGCCGGCTCTGTTTCCTGGGCTACGGTTTCCCCTGGCGACTCTATCCATCTTGCTTCCTGTGTCGGCGCCCAATCTCGCAGCAGAATTTGTACCGATTCCAAATCCCGGTAGTGATTGATCTCCAGCGCTGCGACCAGATCAATCAAGCCTGCAGTACAGATGGCTTCCTCTTCCTCTCCCCTGTTGAAGGCGACAACTTCTTGAGTTGTGGTTTTGTGGGCTTGTTCCCCTTCGGTAACCCTCAGCTTCAGATGTTGTCCTTCCTTACCCATGCGTTGAGTCGATAATACCCGCACACGGCGAAAGCCAAATACCGGCGAGGGGTTGCCCGCGCCGTAAGGCGCTAGCCGGGCCAGGTCGCGCACAAGCGCCATATCGGCCTCTGACAAGGACGTCATAGCGTCAACCCGGACGCGCGGCACGAACAAATCGGAGGGCGCGTCGGCTAAATTTTCGTTTAAGCCTGAGCGCAAATGATCGATATTATCAGGTTTCAGAGAAAACCCGGCGGCGTGAACATGGCCTCCGAAAGCCGTTAGCCATTCCTGCTGTTGGGTCAAAGCTTCCAACACATGGTAGCCTTCAATGCCCCGCGCCGAGCCTTTGGCTTTGTCCCCTTCCACCGATATCAAATAGCTGGGACGGTGATAGCGCTCCACCAGTCGCGACGCCACAATGCCGATGACACCATGCTTCCAATGGGGCGACGCCAGAACGATGGCCCGTGGTAGTTCCCCTTCTGCTAACTGAGCGTGGGCTTCTTCAAGAATGTCTTGCTCGGTTTTTTGCCGGCTGAGGTTTTCCTGCGTTAATTCCCGGGCAAAAGCTTCCGCTTCGGCCACATCTTCTGTCAACAGCAAATTGAGGGCCAGCCGGCAGGTATCCATCCTGCCGGCGGCGTTGATGCGCGGCGCCGCCATGAAGGCGATTTGTCCTGCTTGAGGGGTTTTGTCAGCGATGCCGCATTCCTTGAGCAGCGCCCGTAAACCGGCGTGAACCGTCCTGGCCATCTGGCGCAGACCATGGGTGACAATGATACGGTTTTCTCCCGTCAGCGGCACGACGTCCGCGATGGTGCCCAAAGCCGCAATATCTAAAAACCGCCGCGTTTCAGCCGCGACACCGAGTTCATGAGCCACTGCTTGGACCAGCTTAAAAGCCACGCCTACTCCCGCCAGATCAGCGCAGGGGTAACCGCCGTCGGTTTTTGGGTTCAACAGAGCGGCGACTTCGGGTAAAGTTTCGCCGGGTTCGTGGTGGTCGGTCACAATCAGATCGACCCCTAAAGATTTGGCCAAAGCCGCTTCCTCTACTGCTTTGACGCCGCAATCCACCGTGATGATCAGGCCTGTATCTTTTTCCGCGGCCTGACGCACCACATCGGCCTGTAGGCCGTAGCCGGCTGAGCGTTCGGGGATATGCACGATGACAGAAAATCCCCAGCGCGTCAGCGCCAGATACAACAGCGCCGTGGCTGTCACCCCGTCGGCGTCGTAGTCGCCGTGAACGAGGATTTTTTCACCCTGCCGGCGGGCTAAAAGGAGGCGGCCAACCGCCGCCCGCATATCCCGGAACAAAAAAGGGTCATGGAGATCCAACAGCGATGGACTCAGATATGCAACGGCTTCCGCCGGCGAAACGTGGCCGCGGGCCTTTAGAATAAAAGGCAGCAAAGGGGCGCCCGGTTCCCGGGATCGCACAGTCCAGATTTTTCTCATGAGATAAGAGTATCAGATAAAATTGCCCAGAACAAGCCATAACACAGAAAAAAGCAGACGTTCTCCCAACAGAACCAGAACCCAGTGTTTCAAGCCGGGCACAACCAGGTAGCGCCGCAGAATCAAGCCTCCGCACAAAGCCCCCGCCAGCAAAGCCACCGGCAGCAACGCCCAGCCCAGAGCCATCAAGAAAAGCATGCCGATGACGCCGGCTTCCAGGCGTAAGAGACCCTGAACGTCGCTTTTTTGCTTGATCCACCACTCCAGGGCCAGGCCCAGGGCCAAAGCCGCCGTTATAAGGCCAAGCATCAACCAAGGCATTGTCTCTGTCATAGCGACCATGCAACCCGCCAGCAGCAGCACCCAAGACAAAACCATGCCCTGCCAGCCTTTCAGAACGACCAGCGCTGCCGTAGCCAACAGGAGGATTTCCCATATTACCAGAGCCAGGAACCCTAAACCAGCCATAGATCTTTCCTTATGCGTTGTCCGCCCTTGATGTTGACCATGTCGGGTCTCATCTCTACAGTATGGCTTTAGTATTTCCTGGAAATCGGAAAACCATTATGGACTGATCGAGTAATTAATCCCACCGCCTTAAGGACGCAACCGCCTTAAGGCGGCAATATCCTTTCATCCGCATCACTCTTGTACAACTTCTTTGAAGCTGGCAGCAATTTCTTTAATGATGGGTTCGTATTCATCCTTTTTGCTTTTACGGAGTTCTCCGACCAGACGTACATAGCTTGTGTCAGTTTCGAGGGCATAGTGGTATTTATAGTAATTCAAAGAATCGCTTGTGAAAGATAACTGTGTAAAAATCGCCGGGAAGCCGCCAACATCAAGACTGACTTGTGGTTCGCGGACAACATCTTGATACGCTTCATGGTCTTGATAAAAGTCGATGCAATAATCGGAAAGACCCTGAAGATCCAGATTCCATTCCTCTTTGTCTGTTATAAACACGGTGAAGAAGACAGATCCCGCGCCGCCGGTAACAGAAATTGTTCCGGATTCTCCCTCATAGCGCTCCCATTCCCTGGGAACCTCAATCTGGTAAGCGTTGTCGCTGCTGGTAAAGATTTGTTTTTGTTCGGACAAGTCGGTTGATTCAGAGTCTACCGTCGGTTTGGCTTCAGGGGAAAGGAGCCGTTGAATATCACACGAGGTACAGACAAAGAGACACAACGCGATACATGTTGTTACAATAATTCGGTTTTTCATCTGTTTTCTCCCTACATTATATTGATGCAAAATCGTCTGACTTAAAAATACCATAGTATGTCTAAAAGTGTCTATACCTCTTCATGAACTCATGATGGAATCTCTCATACCCCGCGTCGTCGTTCTCCGCTATGTCATACTCAGGCGCCCATCTGTGATGAACCCCGCCGCCGGCAAGATAGCCCGGCGCAAGCTCATAGGCCATGAAAGTGTCGGGGGCGGAGCCGTCCGCAAGGACCAGGCTGAATTCCCGCGCCCTCTTGAATCCAAGCTTCGGGTAGTAGTCCGGCACCCCCATAATCTGAACCGCGCCAAAGCCTATTCTGCGGGCTTTTTCTAAGCTGTGCCGAACCAACGCCTTACCGATTCCCTGTCTTTGAACCCGCGGGAGAACGGAGAGAGGTCCGAAAGTGATGGTATCGGCTTCCAAGCCGTCCGGGCGTATGAAGCTGCTTTTCGCGTACAGGATATGCCCGGCGATTTCATTCTCGTATACCGCCACGAAACAGAGTTCCGGGATAACCGAGTCTGAACCTTGCAGCAAAGAGATCAGGAAATGTTCGTCCATCCGCCGTCGGCCTGGGTAATCCAGAGTTAGGAACGCTTCATAAGTCAGCCGCAGAATATCCGGGTAATCGTCGGAGGTTTCGCCACGGATGGCGATTTCCATGCCCTTTTTCAGCGACAGGTGCTCTGTAAGGTTGACCCAATACACCAGTATGGGTTTGCCATCGGTAAAAGTTGATTCCCGAGCCAGAACGCCGCCGGATTTTTCTATAGCCCGGACGGAAGGCAGATTATCTTTGTAACAGCTGATCATGACTTTGTCGAGCCCCAGATTCTTTCCATTTCCATACGCCAGTATCAGGCGGATCATTTCGGTGGCGTAGCCTTTGCCCCGTTCGGAGGGTCTGACAGCGTACCCGATATGCCCGCCGTATTCTCGCAAAAAATCGTTGAGCTCATGGCGCAACTCGATGACCCCGATGATCTTCCCGTCGCGTTCCCGCAGGCCAAAAAAAACCGTCGACACAACCCAATCGCGTTTTACGGTTTCTACGCGAGAATTCCTTTCCAGATGCCGCAGCCATTCATCATAAGAGTCTGTTTGATCAAATAGAGAACTGCCGTGGATGATGTTTTCGCCAAAATCATAATGCTCCTTCCGGTAGGCAAGAGCTTCATTTTCCATTTCTTGGCAAGGCGTCACCAGCTTGATGGTATCCATGTCGTTTCCTCCGCCCTTTCATCTTTTTTCCAGGTAAGCGAAAGCGATGCCGGCGTTGTCGGTTTCTTCCCGAAAGCGCGAATAGCCCGCGGTTTCATACAGTTGCAGGTTTCTGCCGCTTTTGCAGCTTGTAAAAAGCTCATACCGTTTGTTCGGAAAGGCTTCTTCAATCGCCGTAAGCAGGCGCCTCCCCCACCCTTTGCCTTGGTGGCCGGGATGCACCATCAGCTTCCCAATTGTGACCGTGCCGTTTTCCTCGCGGGCGCGCACCGATCCTACGATTTCGTTGTTCAGCACCGCTTTCAGAAAGAGGCTTATACCAAACTCCTCAAGGATTTCAGCCGGTGTCTGGGTCAGGGGCTGAATCGCAAAATTGTTGTGAATCGACGCCTCGCTTTGATAAGCGGCGTGTTGCAGCCGCAGGATTTGTTCCAGGTCTGACGCCTCGGCGGGTATGATTTGAGGCGTTTGTATGTTCGTGCTTTTAATCATAATCAATTTCCCCAATGGCTTCGTTGCGGCGTTTTGTAGCAGGAAGTTTTCCGCAAGTATATCGCAATTTGGAGAGTACCGCAAATGGAGATTGAAAATCGGGTGCATATTTAATCCTAATCTCAACTAAAAACAGAGCCATCTTTACGGTCTATTTTCCGTCTGTCTGCGTTATCCTCCTTGTCGGGCAACCAGCCCGCCTTCGTCGTCTGCCTTGACAAACGCAAAATATCCTCGTAAATATGACTCTGTTTTTAGCTGAGATCAGGATA